>JBFMBE010000006.1:0-45936 GCA_040755275.1 Thermodesulfobacteriota bacterium
GGCTTGCTTTTCAATGTCCATTCGTTCAAGCGCGTCCGTCCGATCCAACGATATCCGGCGGCTTCAAACAGGTTTTCGCAGCAAGCTCAAAAGGCTTCCCCAGCCACCCCGCTGATGCCCGGCATTTCCCAAAAGCACGGGAAAAGCGACTTTTTGCGGGACCATCAATTTTGATGAGGTCGCAAAAAGTCAGGAAGTCTCTGTCGAGTCGCGGGGTGACTGGAGAACCCTTTTCGCTGCTGAGCAAAATTCACCCGCCTTCCTGCGGGTCAATCCTGAGGGCCCGACTTGTTGGAACATCATCCTTTTTCCAGCCATTCGGTTGACAGTCTTCGACCTCGGAATTAAATTACGGAGGATTCGCGGCGGCGGAATCACGGCTTTGGCCTGTTCCTCCGGCCGATAAACATCCTAACAGGTTCAACGTCCCGGTTGCAAGTCACCGTTTCACCTCCGATTTCCGTGCCAACAACAGAGGAGTGCTCATGATTCAGGTTGACCGTTTGACCCGGTATTATGGAAGTGCCTGTGCCGTCGACGGGATCAGCTTCCATATCCGGAAGGGTGAGATCGTCGGATTGTTGGGTCCCAACGGTGCAGGAAAGACGACGACCCTGCGCATGTTGACGGGGTTTCTCACCCCGACCTCGGGCACCATTCGCATTCAGGGAACAGCCATCGACGAGGATCCCCTCACCGTCAAGAAATGCATGGGCTATCTGCCCGAGTCCGCCCCCCTCTATCCCGACATGCTCGTCTATGACTACCTCGGCTATGTGGCCGACATTCGGCAGTTGCCGCCGTCCTCCAAGGAAACGCGGATCGACGAACTGGTCGATCTGTGCGACCTGTCCGCCGTCATGCATAAACCCGTTGCGGAGCTTTCCAAGGGCTACAAGCAGCGGGTGGGTCTGGCTCATGCCATGATGAGCGATCCGGACATCTTCGTTCTCGACGAGCCGACATCCGGCCTCGATCCAAACCAAATCGTCGAAATCCGAGAAATCATCCGCAGAATCGGCCGGCAAAAGACCGTCATCCTCTCGACCCATATCCTGAGCGAAGCCGAAGCCACCTGCGATCGGATCATGATCATCCATCAGGGGAAATTGGTCGCAGACGGCACAACCGAATCCATCAAGCAGAGTGCCGGAGGGCTCAACCTACTCCATCTCGTTCTCGAAGACGCCGCTTTCGACGATGTTCGCAACGTAATCGGATCCGTACCGGGAGTTACCGACATCCAGTCCATCACGGACCAGCCCCTCCATGTCCGGCTGACGATCGAAACCGATGCCGTCCGAAAGGCCGTATACGGAGCTATTCGCTCGCAGGACTGGACTCTGATGGAAATGCGGCCGGAGACCCGAAGCCTCGAAGCCATTTTCCGTGACCTTACCCAGGAGAACTGACATGCGACCGATCTTGACCATTTTCAAACGGGAATTTCTCGCTTTTGTCACTTCCCCGATCGCCTATATCGTGATCCCGGTATTTCTGATCGTCGTCGGCTGGTTCTTCTTCTCGACGTTTTTCATCTACAGCCAGGCAAGTCTGAGGAATTTCTTCTCGTTGCTTCCTATCACCTTCTCCCTGATGGTGCCCGCCATCACGATGCGGCTCTTTGCCGAGGAAATGAACACCGGTTCCTATGAAACCCTGATGACGCTGCCGATCACCCGTTTCGATGCGATCTTCGGAAAGTTTCTCGCTGCGTGGGCACTGGTCGCTCTCATGCTGAGTCCCACCCTTCTGTATCCGATCACCATTTCCTGGATCGGGACCCTCGATTGGGGGCCAGTCATCGGCGGATATCTAGGCGCCCTGCTGCTGGCAGCCGCCTATGCGGCAGTCGGCGTTTTCGCCTCTTCGCTCACCCGAAACCAGATCGTCGCCTTCATCATCGGTGTGGCCGTCTGTTTTACCCTGACCATGATCGACAAAATGCTCTTCTTCATGCCGCCGCTCCTGTTAAGGGTTTTCGAAACGGTGGGTGCGGATAGCCATTTTCAGAACATCGCCAAGGGGGTCATCGATACGCGGGACATTGTTTATTTTCTGAGTATCGGTTTCCTGGCGCTTGCCGCAACCCGTCTCGTTCTGGAAAAGAAGGCATAGAAAGGCAAGAGGCTGAAACACCATGAAAACCATCCATCCCTATCTGCGATTCATCGGCTATGTGGTTGTCGTGATTCTCCTTAATGCGGCTGGCTCGACCCTTTTCGCCCGGTTCGACCTGACGGAGAACCGGATGTATTCGCTCTCCGATGTGAGCCGTTCGGTGGTTCGCACCCTGAGCGAGCCGCTAACGATCCACGTGTTCTTTTCCCGGAACGTGCCGGCTCCCCACAACAACACGGAGCGCTATCTGCACGATCTGTTGGAAGCTTACGGGGTCTATGCCAACGAGCGCTTCAGCTATGTGTTTCACGATGTGGACATGAAGCAGGTCACTGCGGAGGCGGAAAAGAATTTGCGATTGGCGGAGAGCTACGGCATAACGCCCGTTCAGATTCAGGTCGTCGAAAACGATGAAATCACCTTTCAGAAGGCCTACATGGGACTGGTGATTATCCACGGGGATCTGATCGAGCGGATTCCGGCGGTAACCAACACCGACGGCCTCGAATACAAACTAACCACGGCCATCCAGAAGCTGAACAACAAGATCAGCGCCCTTCTGCGCATCAAGGACCCTGTCCAAGTCAGGCTCTTCTATTCCCCCAGCCTTTCGGGAATCGCTCCGTATATCGGGCTGAAGGAGATGTCCCGGCTTCCCGAGGACATCAAGGCCATGGTGGATCGGCTGAATGCCCGGCTCTACAACAAGTTGTCCTTCACGCATGTCGATCCGGCCCAGAGCGGATTTTCGGACGAGGAGCTTGCAGCCCGGCAGATCATGACCCTCAAATGGCCTGCCATCGACAATGGAAGGGTTCCTGCGGGGCGGGGTTCCATCGGTCTTCTCATCGAACATGAGGGAAAGACGAAGTCCGTTCCCCTGTTGGAGGTCTTCAACGTGCCGATTCTGGGCACCCAGTATTCGATGCCGGAATTGCAGCGGATCGAAGATCAAATCAATGCTCAGGCCGAGTCCCTCATCGACATCAACGAACGGCTTGGGTATCTTGCGGATCACGGTTCACCGAGTCTGTACGGCCCGCCGCCGATGGGCCCCCAGCTCCAGCGAACGCCCGAATCGCTCGACATCTTCCGACAGATTGTGGACGACACCTACAGTCTGAAGGAAATCCGCCTCAAGGACGGACCCATTCCGGATGAATTCCATACGCTGGTCATCGCGGGACCGACGGAACCCTTTTCGGAATATGAGCTGTTTCAGATCGATCAATTCTTGATGAAAGGAAACAACCTGGCCGTTTTTCTCGACATGTTTCAAGAAAGCCGTTCCCAGGGAATGTTCCAGCAGGGCGGCACCCACGAGCCCGTGTCCACCGGTCTGGAAAAGCTGCTCGCCCACTACGGCATCCAGGTGGAACCGTCCATCGTCATGGATGAATCCTGCTACAAGCAGCAGGTCCCTCAGCAATTCGGGGGAGGAGAGCGGCCGTTGTATTTTGCACCGCTCATCAAGAACGAAACCATCGTCAAGGACTACGACTTCATGAAACCGATCAAGGGGTTGATCGCATACCGCATGTCGCCGTTGACCTTGAACGAAGAACGACTGAAACATACCGGTCTCAAGGGCTCCTATCTTTTTTCGAGTTCCGACAAGTCCTGGGAAATGAAGCCGCCCATCCGGCTCAATCCAATGATGATCGCACCTGCGGGCCAGGCGGAGCGGGGCAGGAAATGGCTGGCCTGCCTAGTGGAAGGCCAGCTTCCCAGTTATTTCGCCGGTAAGCCCATTCCGGAAAAACCCAAGGCTCCGGAACCGGAGGCCACAGAAGGCGATGTGGCACAGTCAGACGATCCGGCCAATCCCGAAGCAAAACCGGCCGAACCCCCCAAGTCGAAGAAACCGGCTGTCGATCTTTCAGGTGTGACACCGGAAGGGGCTCGAATCGATAAAGGAAAACCCGGAAAGATATTCCTGACCACCTCCTCGGCGCTCCTGACGGATATCATTCTGGATGAAGCCGGCAGAAGCCCGAATGCCATCTGGGTCATGAACACCATCGATTACCTGAACAACCGGGAAAACGTCGCCCAGATGCGCGGCAAGGAACAGCGTTTCAACCCGATTGCCGATGTATCTCCTGCAGTCAAGACCGGAATCAAGCTCTTCAACGTAGCCGGTCTGCCCGTTCTGGTCGTTCTGGCCGGTCTAGGGGTGTATGCCGGAAGAACTGCACGCAAGCGTCGCATTCAGCAACGGTTTCAGAGAGGTTGATTGATGAAGACCAAAAAGGAGCTGCTCATCATTGCCCTTGTGGCGATTGCCTTGATCGCCTATCTTTTCCTTCGGAAGACCGATCGGACAACCTATCAGCTTCCGAATGTCGAAGCCCTATCTGCGGATACCATCACCCGGCTTCAGATCGAAGAGCAAAACCGCACGGTCGTTCTCGAGAAACGGGATGACCACTGGCAGGTGCTTCCGATCGATCGACCGGCGGACAGCCTGAAGGTCGGGACTCTGACCGATGCTCTCGCCAAGTTGGAGCTGACAGCCCTTGTTTCGGAGTCCGGCAGCCTCGAGCGCTACGATCTCGGCCCGGACAAGCGGATCCGGGTGCGGGCGTGGGCAAAGGATGCCTTGAAACGGGATATCGAAATCGGAAAAACGGCGCCGACCTATCAGCATACCTTCATTCGGTTTCCGGATTCCGACAAGGTGTATCATGCCCGAGGAAATCTGCGCAGCCAGTTGGACGGAAAGCCAGAGGATTTTCGGAACAAATCGATCTTCTCCTTCCAGCAGGCCGAGGTGAACCGTATGCAGCTGACCATTGACGGGAATATACGGACACTGGTCAAGGAAATGACGGCTGCGGCAGAGAAGGACAAACCGGGTCAGGCGGTCTGGAAATCCGGTGAAAACACCGTTGAGACCGAGAAGATCGAACAAGTTCTGAATGCCCTGTCGACACTTCGGTGTGAGAAATTCCTCGATCCGGATGCGCCCAGACCCACCGGAACCCCGATTCTCGAGGCAACCATCGAAGGAAAAGACACCCAAACCCTGCAGGTCTTCGAACGACTGCAGCCTTCGGATACGACCTATCCGGCCACATCCAGCGGTCAGCAGGATGTATTCACCGTGCCCGGCTGGAAAATCGATCAGTGGAAGAAGGATTGGGCTGCCTTGCTATAATGGGTCTTGCATCAAGGATGATGGCCCCGCAAAAAGTCAGGCACTCTCATTTGACCCGCAGGAAGGCGGGTGAATTTTGCTCAGCAGCGGAAAAACTCAGCAGCCCGAGCTCGTAAGATCGGGCGGATGGCCAAACTTGGGATATAGGATTGCTGAGTTGCAACATGATGTTTTTCAAACGAATATCGATAAAGCATCTCCGCCCGATCCAACGATCTCCGGCTGCTTCAAACAGTTTCCGCTGCTTCGCAAAACACCACCCGCCCCCCTGCTGGAGGCCCGGTTTTGAAAGAAAATCCGTGGGTGGCGACTTTTTGCGGGGCCATCATATGGATGGCTTCGAAAAAAGGCAGGATGTTGCGTCGTGCTGCATGGCAGTTTCCGAAACTGGTTCCATAACGCGGATCACCCCAGGCTCCATGAAGGTGATCACGGTATGGCACCATGAAGCGATCATGAAAGGGCTCTATATAGCGGATCGGCAACGGACGAGGTGCTCATGGAACAGATGCGGGTTCGGGTGCGTATCACCGGAAGGGTTCAGGGGGTATATTTCCGTGCGGAAACCCAAAGTGCCGCCCAACGGATCGGTGTCACCGGCTGGGTTCGCAACGTGCGGGACGGATCAGTGGAGGCGGTGTTCGAAGGGGAGGCTCACCGGGTGCGGGATATGGTAGCCTGGTGCTGGAAGGGGTCGCCGTTTTCTCGGGTGGATGATGTGGAGGTGATCGAAGAACCGTATCAAAATGAGTTTCAAGATTTTCGGGTTCTTCGTACCCTGTAACTACAATTCACTGAACTGGATCCATATCAACGGCCATCAACGGATATCCGTCGATGGCCGGTCATTGGGGTTCAGACATGAGAGTATGAGGATCAGGCTTCTTCTTTCAGGTTCTTTCCCGGTCGGAACTTGATGACGTTGCAGGCTTTGATTTTGATGGCTTCGCCGGTTCTCGGGTTCCGGCCTTTGCGGGCTTTGCGTCGGGTTTTATAGAAGGTTCCGAATCCGACCAGTGTCAATTTGCCGTCTTTCTTCTTGAGCGCCTTGGCAACTCCGTCCATGAAGGACTGAAGGGCGGCACCGGCAGCCGCCTTGGTAATACCGGCATCCTCTGCGATCTTGTCCACCAATTCCGTCTTGGTCATGCTTTCCCCCTTCTGTTGTGGTTCATTGTTGTTGCAGACAACCTGATCTCCCGACGAAACCGACCATTATGGCAGATCCAACAGCCTGTTTTATTGGCCAAACACCGAGCCAAGGCAACCGATTCAGTGCTTCAACAGCTTCGAATCAAGCTGCCCCACTATCCGCAAGGCGTGTTGATTGAAAGCTTACTTGAATATCAAGCAGTTCCCAATTCATGTGCTCTGTTCCCTACAGCAGGCAATATATCCTGTCAACAAAAAAAGAAGCTTTAAAATACCGACAATAGGACGAGCTGGATTGACAGGCATGATTGGCTTCATATCTTTTTAGAAAAGTTGCGTCCATTACCGATGGTGCGGCAACATACACAAAACCTTCATCAATGTTCGATTGGAAAGGAGCGCCATGAATTCCTGGATACGAAATCCTTTGTTTCGAAACACATGGATATGGATGGCTGTCTTGTGTTTTGTATGGGTTGCTTTTCCTTACTCCCTGACCGCCAAGGGCGACGTGCTGACGACCGAAAACAAACCGGTATGGATCGATAAGGACCATTATTTCACCTACAGCTTCAGCAAAAAACCCCAGCTGGGGACCGTGATTCTGAAGATCGAATTGTTCGATGTCGATGGCAAGCGCAATACATCCTTGCAGATGACCGGGGAATTCGGCATGCCTTCCATGCCGGGTCACCACGACTCGGGTGTCGTTCACTTCCAGATCAACAAGAAAGGGGATTACCTGTTGCCGCTCAATATCGTCATGCCTGGGGAATGGGAACTGCTGCTCACTGTTCTCAAGGAAGGAAAACCGATCTATCAGGGAAGAATCGCCCTGAAGGTATAAGGACAATCGAATGATCCATCTGGAACGATTGATCAAGTCCTGTCACCGATTCTCCGGAAGCTTTCGGAATCCGGCCGATCCGTCAGGCCATCATAGAGAGCTCCTTACCGTGATAATCGGTTTGTTGCTCTTGGTGGGCTGGGTACACCAAACGGATGCCGCTTCTCTGATGTACTTCGAAGCTCAGGCGGTTGCCGGATATTCCAGCGCAGAAGACAAAGCCGTCTATGCCTCGAAGGACGCCCACGATGTCATGCAGAAACCCTCCCTGGGCTTCGATCTGCTTCACCGGTTCACCGGTGAGAGCGGAGATCGGGGTGCGTTCGCCCTTCAGGCCCGCATTGCCTACGATACCCAGGACGACGAGAAAGACGCCGAGCTTCAGCTCTACAATGCCTTTTTCAAATACAAGGCCGGGTTTTCGGACCTCTGGATCGGTCACAATCGGCCTGCTCTCGGGTTGTCTTCCTATTTCGACAGCCATGGTCTGCTGCTGGATACGCTCGCCATGAACGGTTTCGGATATGACCGAGACTGGGGGGCCGGGGCCTACCGAGATTTCGAATGGGGGAATGCAGCCTTTTCCATCACGACAGGCAGTGGCATGCCCGTCTATTTCAAAGGCAATTATCTCGCTTCGGTTCGAATCTCCAGGGGCGTTCTGGTTCAGGACAATTTCAATACCGGCATTACTCTGACTTATGGGAAGACGCTGGAAACCATGGGCTACAACCTGATAATGGACGAACCCAAAGAAACCGCCCTGGTCGGAGCCGATGGAACCTGGCTCTGGGACAACTTCGAAACCCGCTTGGAAGTCATGGGAGGCAGAAATCGGGAAGAAGACGCCAAGGCGCTGTTTCTTCGGTTTGGTATTCATCTCCTGGAGGAAGGAAGGCTGACCCTGGAAATCCAGCCGATGTACGTTAAGATCGGAACCGTTGAAAACACGATTCTGTCGGCGGGACCTTCGTACCAATTGACGGCGGATCTGACCCTTCGCGCCATGTATCAGTATGACGAGGAACGGGACGATCACCGAATGATGTTCCAAGTGTACTGGTATAGCAGGCTCTAGGCCTCCGTCCCGGCTTTGAAGCAGCCCGATCTCGTAGGATCGGACGGATGGCCAGACAACAAACAGAGGCTGGTTGAATCGCAACGGCTTGCTTTTCAATGCAAATTTCGATCGAACGCGTCCGTCCGATCCAACGATCTCCGGCTGCTTCAAACAGTTTCCGCTGCTTCGCAAAACATCACCCGCCCTCCTGCTGGAGGCCCGGCATTGAAGGAAAAGCCGTGGATGGCGACTTTTTGCGGGGCCATCACTCATGATGAAGCCGCAACCAGTTGTTATCCATCTCTTCTCTTTCAACACCGGACCTCCAGCGGGAGGGGCCTGAACTGATACATGGAGCCTGCCATGATGATTCGCCACGCGTGGATGCCCTTCTTGTTTCTTCTGCTCTTGGGTGTGAAATCGGTTTTTGCGGCTGTCGGCTGCGATCTGAACGATCCCGACAGGGATGTGGCACGGCTCTTCCCAGGATCGACCGGGTACAGGACTTCCTATGCTTCGATCGACAAGAAAGGCGGAGAACCCCTTCTTCGGGAGGTGGAAAAACGGCTCGGGGAGCCGTTTCAGGGACTCTTCGAGACCATCGACGTTCCCTATACCATCTATGAAGTGCTGAACGGAACGCAGGTGATCGGATACATCCATGGTGTCAACCAGAAAGGCCAATACGGCGGCATCCAAGTCTTTCTCTGTCTCGATCCCAATGGGGTCATCCGGAATTTCTATTTTCAGAAACTCACATCCAAGGCAGCGAAGGAACTGCGATCTCCAGAGTTCGGCAAGCAGTTCATCGGGCTGAGCCTGACGGATTTCCAAGATTACGATGTAGTATCCGGAAAGGCCGCGGCAGGAAGTTCCGTTTCCGGCATTCAGAATCCCGTTCCGGAGGCCGAAACGGATTTCCGCGCCTCCATGAGAGCCACCAAGAAAAACCTCATTCTGATGGACGTATTTGTGTTTCACCCGCATTGATGGCTTCAGCCGATCCGAAGACATTTGGAAGCCATCCGGAGAACCTTCATGATCAGCATCTATACGGTTTCCTATAAAAATCTGTTGCGGAAGAAGACCAGAAGCCTGCTGACCGTTATCGGCATCGGTCTTTCGGCCTGGGTGTTGGCCAGCCTACTCGGATTCAATCAAGGCTATGAGTCGGCTCTCAACAAAGATATCGACAACATGGGCTTTCAGGTCCTTCTGACGGCCAAAGGCTGCCCCTATGAGGCTGCCACCCTGATGCTGAAGGGGGGAACCGGCTTACGCTATATGAAGGAATCCATCGTGGACCAGGTTCTATCGAACGAGGAAGTCGAAAAAATCACCCCCATGCTGATGCATGCCGTGTTTGACCCGAACAAGGGAGAAAGCGGCGGTATCACGGCATATTTGGGTGTCGATCCGGCCACATTCCCCGCCATGAAAAGTTTTCTGGAATTCAAGCAAGGAAAATGGTTTTCCGATCCGGAGGCGATGGAGGCCGTTCTGGGATACGAGGCTGCAGAGCTCGAACAACGGGAGGTCGGAGACACCCTCCTCATTCCGGAAAAAAATGCAGAGATACGGGTCGTCGGTATCCTGAAACGAACCGGAACCCAGGATGATGGAACGATCTTTCTGCCCATTCGAACCGTTCAAAGGTTGTTCGAGAAAACGGGAGATTTAACCGGCATCGGCATCAAGGTCGACAAGAACGCCAATATCGCCCAATTCGAGGAAAAGCTCTATCAACTGCCGGATGTCCAAGTCGTTTCCTTGGCGCAGGTGAAGCAGACGATCCTCAACCTTGTCTCAACAGCCAAAGTGATGGTGGCCTCCATTGCCATCGTGGCCATCCTGATTGCCACGGTCGGTGTCATCAACACGGTGCTGATGTCCGTGTTCGAACGCTTCCAGGAAATCGGTATTCTGAAGAGCATGGGCGCCATGCCCCTCGATATATTCAAATTGATCTGGATTGAAACCCTGGTCCTATGTGTTTTGGGTGGCGGGATCGGCATCGTGCTGGCTTTGGGTCTTTCCCAAACCACCGGAATCCTGATTCGCAGGCTGCTGCCCTATGCGCCTACAGGATCACTCATCACCCTGAATTCCGAAATCGTGATCACCACGCTGCTAACGGTGGTCCTGATCGGGCTGGTAAGCGGCATTTATCCGGCATGGCGTGCGGCAAGGGTCCGGCCGCTTGAAGCGATCCGAAGCGAGGTGGCATGATGGAAATCAATCCAGAACTCATTGTGGCTCAGGGGTTGACCAAGACATATACCCGGGGGAGTGAAACCGTTCATGCAATCCGGGATATTTCCCTCGACATTCCATCAGGCTCCTACACGGCCTTCATCGGACCCTCCGGATCGGGCAAGACGACACTCATCAACATTCTGGGTTGTCTGGACAATCCATCCAGCGGGAGTCTCTTGATCGAAGGCCGGAAAATCCTGGGCGGCGATCGCCCACTGGGTGAACGGGAAATGACCCGCATCCGGCGGGAACGCTACGGATACATTTTTCAGAAGTTTTACCTCATCCCGACACTGACCGTCGAGGAAAACATCCTTTTGCCTTGCACGTTTTATCGGAAAGCGGAGTCAGAAGACCGGTTGAACGAACTTCTGACGTTTTTGGGGCTGGAAAAAAGAAGGGAACATTTGCCAGGGCAATTGTCCGGGGGAGAAATGCAGCGGGTGGCCATCGCCCGGGCGCTGATCAACCGACCTCAGATTCTTCTGGCGGACGAGCCGACCGGAAACCTCGATTCCGCAAGAAGCGAGGAAATAGGCCGCCTGCTGAAAGAATTGAACCGGCAGCAAGCCATCACCCTGATCCTGGTAACCCACAACCTGGAACTGGCCCGAACGGCCGACCGTATCATCGAGCTGCGGGACGGGCGTATTCGTTAGCTTCCAGCTGGCTACTGACTTTTTCCGCTGCTGAGCAAAATTCACCCGCCTTCCTGCGGGTCAATAGAAACTGCCTGACTTTTTGCGACGCCATCATATCGCACTTCCCAGAATCTCGATCGGATGCACCACGGGCAGTTCCGACAAGTCCTCGATCTGTAGCATACAGGTCGGGCAATCGGTCACTGCGGCATCCACCGCCCCCAGCCGGGTGATGAGGTCTGCCCCGATGGTTCGGCTGATATCGGCTTGGGCCGTCTCGTATCCCCAGGTGCCGCCCATGCCGCAGCAGTGGGTAACAGGTGTTGCCAACTGGATACCCGAAATGCGTCTCAGCACGCGGATTCCGGCATCCGCATTGGGCTGCACCCGAAGATGGCAGGGCATATGGTAGCCGAACCGTTTTTCGAGCCGAGTCTTCGGGAGTGGAAACCGATCCCAGTAACGCTCGACGAGATCACTCACATGAAGGACACGTCCTGCAATCTCTGCCACCCTGCCATTCCGGCTGATGTCTTTCCAGTGCTCCATCAGCGAGAGCCCGCAGGAAGAGCAGCTCACGACGATCCAGTCGATACGATCCAGCTCATCCCATCGTTCCACTTGGGCTTCCACTCGTTCCCGTGCCTGCCGGACCCTTCCGTGTGCAACCATCGGAAGGCCGCAGCAAAACGGCTCCGATATCCGAACCCCAAACCCCATGGATGTCAGCACCCGAAGGGTTGAGGTTCCGATCGACGGTCGGACATGATTGGCAAAACAGCCGGGAAAATACAGCACACGTGGAGAGCCTTCGGTCTGAAATCCCTTCAAGCGTTCATACAGCGATGGATGGTGAAAGCGGATTGGTTTGCGCCAACCGACGATCCCGATGGTGTCGTGAACGATCCGTCGTATGACAGGCGAATCCGCCAGAGGCTCAATGCCGCCTCGGGTCATTCGGGAGATGGCGGCGGCCGACTCCAATCCGCTCAACGCCCGATCCCGGATTGCCTCCGAAAAAGACCGCCGCTTCCATTGACGGGCTTCGAGTGCAAGTTTGGGAATGTCCACACCCGAAGGGCATTCCATACGGCAGCTGCCACAACCGATGCACCGCTCGATCACCCTGCGGGCGGCTGTTTGTGTCTCCGAGTCGGGATATCCACGTACGGCCATTTCCCGAAGAACATTCGCCTTGGCCTTGGGGGAAGCCTCCGGTTCCCGGGTGAACTTGTAGATCGGGCACATTCGGGTCGCAGCCGTCACGGTGGTGCACTTGGAGCATCCATGACAGGTTTCGATCGTTTCCGCCATCCCACCCGTCCAATTCAGAACCGTGTTTTGCGCCTCGGGTGGTATGGCATCGACCCGAAGATGGCTGGATATCCGATCCGGATCAGCAGCCGTGACGATTTCCGGATTGAACAGTCGCTGTGGATCGAGAATCCCCTTGACGCGTTCGAACAACGGGTAGAGCCTTGGGTACTGCCTGGAAAGGCATGTGCTTCGAAGTCTTCCATCTCCGTGCTCTCCGGAAACGGTTCCTCCGAGTTCCAGCACCAGATCGCAGACGGCATCCACCAGCGGCTGCAGCAGACCGCGGTCTTCCGGACGCTTCAGGTCAAGAAGGGGACGGGTATGGATCAACCCCTTGGCGATGTGGCCGTAGAGGACGAAGGCAACTCCCAAGCCTTCCAAGATTCGTTCAAGTCGCTCCAAATAGGTTCCGATATGATCCGTCGGAACGGCCGCATCCTCGATCAGGGCAAGGATTTTTCGTTTTCCCGGAAGCTTGTAGAGCAACGGAACGGCTGCCTTCCGTACGGCCCAGAAGCGATTTTGCTGCTCTCGCGTCAGGGCCGTGAAGGATTCGACGGGACATGGCATTTCCTGAAGCAGACGATGAGCCCTGTCCGCCATCTCGCAGCAGCTTGCAGCATCCTTGCCATCGAATTCGACCATCAGAACCGCATCGACATCCGAAGGGATTTCCGCTCGCATCACGGGATTGATTTCCCGGGCAAGCGCCAGAAGCGATCGGTCCATCATTTCGATTCCTGCAGGCTTCAGAGCCAGAAGAGCCGGGACGACGGCCGCCGCATCCGTCCGACTCTGGAAGAAGGCGATGACGAGCGAGTCGTGCGCCGGACGCTCGATCAGCCGAAACCGCAGGCGGGTGACGATCCCGAGGGTTCCTTCGGCGCCCGAAAACAGCTTGCGGGCATCGAAACACCCGTCCCGAACAAGTCCTCGCAGGTTGTATCCGGCCGTATTGCAGGCAATGGCCGGATAGTCGGATTCGATGATGTCCCGATGGGTGGTGTAGAGATCGGCAAGTTTGCGAAACGGTTCCGGCAGGGATTCAACCCGGGTTTTGGCCAGATCCGAAAGAGTGACGACATCCCCGTTGGCCATCACGATGTCGGCATCCAGAACGTAATCGGCCACATTCCCGTATTTCACTGAATGAGAACCGCTGGCATTCGTGGAAAACATCCCGCCGAACGTTGCAAATTCGCCGCTCGAAGGATCCGGCGGAAAAAACAGCCCGCTTCCCCGCAGCGCCTCCTCCAGCTCCCCCATCCGATACCCCGGCTCGCACTCGAACCATCCCTCCTCGAAATCGATTCGGATGAGCCGGTTCAGGAAGCGGGTGAAATCCACCACGACCCCCGGTCCCAGACAGCCTCCGCACAGACCGCTTCCTGCTCCCCTCGGATGGATCGACAGGCCGTTGCGGCTGCAAAAGCGGACGGTTTCGACGACATCTGCCGTTGTTCTGGGGTAGCATACGGCTCTGGGGGGAATGCGGTAGATGCTCCCATCCGTAGACACCAGGGATGTCGATACGGGATCCGCAAACAACATCCCCTGAAGGACAACGCGAAGCGGACGGAAAAAAGGTTCAATGATTTCGATGGTGTTCATGGATTGGGGGATTCTCCATATCTCTGTATTGACTTCTGGATGACGTCATACTATAGGAAGGATGAAATGATCAACGTTTCGTTGTTGTCCTTCGTTTTTTCACATCAACCCAACCAGGCAAGGAGGGAACGTTCATGGCCGATTGTTTTATCAACATCTTTTTGAACGACGAGCGGATCAAGAAGCTGGAAGAAGTGGGGCTTGCCGGAGAAATCAAGGAAATCGACGGGAAGAAGGCCATTCAGGTGAAAGCCACTGACAAAGAACAGAAGAAAATGGTTAAAGGCTTCCCCGGTCTTGAATTCGATGCCAACAACGCATGCGTTCTGCCCGAAAAGGCCGAAAACACGGTATTCGATATCGTGATCAGCATGAAAACCATCGATGTCATGAAATTTGCGATCATGAAGATCTACAACCCCCTGGCAGGTAAGGCGCCTCGCTCCGCCCAGCGATAAGGATACAACATCTTGATCGACACCGATCGTCAGTGATGGATATTGAACCAAAACGGATACGATAGGCGGGTCGAACCGGCGACAGGCTGGAAGCCCGGAAGAAAAATCAAGACACCGCCTGCCTCAACAAGGGGATAGAGCTCGAAAGAGAAAAGCTATCCCCTTTTTTTGTCGATAAACAGCCTCCTCTTCTTGAACAAGGCATCATGATCCACGACATCGCACTCTTCAATCGGGTTCGGGACGCAGCCCGCGTCCTCGAAGGCCATGCCCACAGAACGCCGGTGTTCACGTCCAGAACCCTTCGTGCAGCGATCGGAGCCGAAGTCTTCTTTAAATGCGAGAACCTGCAGCGCATGGGGGCCTTCAAATTCCGGGGAGCCTACTATGCCGTCAGCCGCTTGACCGATGAAGAACGTCGAAAGGGAATCGTCACCTTTTCTTCCGGCAACCATGCACAGGCAGTCGCCCTTGTCGGCCGCAGCTTCGGCATCCCCGTGACCGTCGTCATGCCGGACGATGCACCATCGACGAAGAAAGCGGCCACCCTTGGATACGGCGCCACGATCGTCGGATACGATCCGGCCAGGGACAGCCGGGAGAATATCGCCCGGCAACTCCAGGAGAAAACGGGAATGACCCTCGTTCCACCCTTCGATCATCCGGATGTCATTGTCGGACAGGGAACAGCAGCCCTCGAATTGATCGAAGACATCGGTCCACTCGATGCCGTTCTGGCGCCCTGTGGGGGCGGAGGGCTTCTCTCCGGAACGGCGCTCGCGGTCAAGGGGCTTTGTCCCTCCTGTCGAGTGATCGGGGTCGAACCCGAAGGGGCGGACGATGCCACAACATCCTTTCGGACCGGGACCCTTCACACCGTCACCCATCCGAAGACAATAGCCGATGGTGTACGCACCCCTTCCCTCGGGAAACATACGTTTCCGTTGATCCTTCGGCATGTGTCGGACATGGTTACGGTCAGCGAGGAGGCCATCGCCGAAGCTGTGCGCTGGCTTTTTTATCGGATGAAGCTCGTGGTCGAGCCTTCCGGTGCATTGGGGCTTGCCGCCCTGCTGAGCCGGTCGTTTTCTGCAGGCGGCAGAATCGGCGTCATCCTGAGCGGCGGGAACATCGACGGCCCGACCATGACAACCATCCTATCGGAAAACTCGACCCATGCCTGATCCAACCCGTGCGAAATACCGGTTGATCGATCTCAGCCACCCCGTTCATGACGACATGCCGGTATACCCCGGCGACGAACGGGTACACATCCACCGGAAGGCCTCCGTGGCTGTCGATGGCTATGCGCTGTGCACGATCCACTTATCTACCCATGTGGGCACTCATGCGGATGCCCCAGCCCACATGCTGCGCGATGGCGATGGCATTGGATCCATGGACCTTTCCCGGTTCTTCGGAAAGGCATGCGTCCTGGACTGCCGCGCGTGCGGCGGAACCATTGACATCGTCCATCTGAATAGCAACATTAAACGGATAACCACATCCGAAATGCTCATCCTGCGGACCGGATGGGACAGCCGCTGGGGGAATCCGGATTATTTTCGGGAATATCCGGTACTGGACTTGAAAGCGGCCAGGCTCCTCACCCAAACCCGGCTGTCTGCAATCGGTATCGACGCCCCATCCTTCGATACATCCGAAAGCGACGACTTCCCCATTCACCGTATGCTGCTCGGCGCAGGGAAAGTCCTCATCGAAAACCTGAGGGGTCTTGAGAACCTCCCGGATGAAGGTTTCCAGATCAGCGCCTTTCCCCTTTCCTTCGGAAAGGATATGGATGGATCACCGGTTCGGGCTGTAGCTTGGATCGAATGAAATCAGGAGGAAACACCATGAAGCGGATCGATGTTTCGGAGAACCGCCTGTTGCAGACAGTCGTTTTTCTGACATGTTGGCTGATTACCCTAACCGCCGTTTTTGCGGCAGGTCCACCGAAAGACATGGGCGGATGGGAGAAGGGGGGCAAATACGACAAACATTATGTGCCGAGTCAGCGGGACAGCTTCAAGGGGATTGTCGTCGGTTTCAAGGAAATCGTTCCTCTCCCCGGAATGTCTCCCGGCATCGCCCTTCTCGTCAAGGATGCCGATGGAGAAGTGGTGACGGTCCATCTCGGCCCCAAATGGTTTGTCACCCCCGAGGCCACAGGCATCCGCAAGGATGACAAGGTCAAGGTCAAAGGCGTCTGGACGGAAATCGACGGAAAAGACGTCTTCATTGCCGGAAAGATTTCCAAAGGGGATTTTTTCGAGTACAAACTCCGGTTGACGAAAGATGGAACACCCTTCTGGACACTGAGCCCCGAAGAGCTGGCCAAGGAAAGGTCACAAAAGAGCGAATAGGGGATCGGGTTCCGGTATGAACAGAAAGCTGATTGCTTCATTGACGGGATTGGCACTGGTGGCTTTGTTCCTGGTCATCGGTTCCGGATATGTCGCGTGGATCACCACCCAGCATCAGATCCGACAGGAAATCGAGAAGCAGACGCAATTGCTGGGAAAGGACATCGCCCTTCGGATTTCCGCAGTCATTCAGGAGCATCATCGGCCGCTGGCGCTGCTCTCTGAAATGCATCCGATTTGGCGGGTCCTTCTCGACGTTACGGAAGGCGATTTCGAGCAGGTCAACACCCTTTTGGATCGGTGTGCCTTTCATCTCGATGCAGAGGTCTGCTACCTCATGGACCGAGATGGGCTCACCCTCGCCTCGAGCAACCGGAACACCCCGACCAGCTTCGTCGGACACAACTACCAGTTCCGACCGTATTTCCAGGAAGCACTCGCGGGAACGGCTTCAGCCTACCTGGCGAAGGGCGTCACATCCGGAAGCCGGGGGATTTATTATGCCTATCCGGTTCATCATCCAACTTCCCGGGAAGTGCTCGGCGTTCTCGTGGTCAAGACCGGAGCCAACCGGATCGAATCCTTTCTGAACGCCATCGACGCCAACCATTCCGGTGTTTTCGTATTGGCCGACCGTCACGGCATCGTTTTTCTGAGCAACAACTCTTCCTATTTGCTGGGTGCGCTCGAACCGATCCCGGAAACCGAAATGGCGGCAATCCTCGAGAGCCGACAATTCGGCACGGAACCGCCGCAGGTCATCGGGCTTCACTTTCAAACCGACGGTACGGTAGTCACCCCTGAAGGCGATCGGTACATCCTCTCCGAACATTCCATCGCCGAACTTCCCGGATGGAAGATCCTGCAGATGGTTCCGTTTCAGAATGGATCGATTTGGGACCATCCCGCCTCCATGTGGATCTCCACGTGGATGGCATCTTTGGTGGTCGCTCTGATCATGGTCGGATTGCTCTATGCATCGTCTCTCGCCATTTTTCGAAAGACCGAAAAGGCCATTGCCCAGCTTGCGGAAAGCGAGGCCAAGTTCCGGGAGATCATGGACATGCTCCCAGTGACGGTTTGGGAGACGGACCTTGAGGGAAACCTTGCCTTCATCAATCCGGCCGGCATTGAATTGTTCGGATACACACCGGAAGAAGCCAGACAACCCGTCAACATCTTCCAGCACTTGCTGCCGGAAGAACATGAACGGGGAAAGGCACAATGGAATCGGTTGCTCCAGGAAGGGGTTTCAGGACTGAGCCAATATACCCTGGTGAAGAAAGACGGGACACGGTTTCCAGCATTAATCCGCTCCGTACTGAAAACCGTCGCGGGAAAGCCGACCGGATTTCGTGGCATGATCGTCGATTTGACGGAAAAGGTTCGGGAGGAGGAAGAAAAGCTGCAGATGCAGCGGATGATGGAAAAGTCCCGACAGCTCGACTACATTGCAGGTCTTGCCGGAGGCATCGCCCATCACTTCAACAACATGTTGATGGGTATTCTGGGCAACGCCTCATTGGCAGCCATGGACCTCGACACACGAGATCCAAAGAGGAAAAAGCTGCAGCATATCGAAGACCTGGTCAAACGCGGCGCCAAATTAACCTCTCAGCTTCTCGGATTCGCTCAGGGAGGGAAATACATCGTCGAAGAAACGAACTTGAACCGCCTGGTTCAGGACATTGGAAACAACTTGCGGTCCTCGAAAAATTCCATCGAATGGATGATGGATTTTACCGATGAGCCCTGCTCCGTCAAAGCCGATCAAAAACAAATGGCACAAGTCATCGGTGATGTTCTCCAGAATGCAATCCAGGCCATGCCAAATGGCGGACAACTCACGATTCGAACCCGGATTGAAACGATCGATCGCGCCATGGCCGACCGCCACGAAGCCCGTGAAGGACGCTACTTCGTCATTGCGATCCAGGATACGGGTGTCGGGATGGATGAACCGACCATGGAGCGCATCTTCCATCCGTTTTTCACCACAAAGGATGTCGGTGCAGGCGTTGGTTTGAGCTTGGCATCCGCATATGGCATCCTACGCAATCACGGCGGGTTCATCACCGTGCAAAGCAGACTCGGCCAGGGAAGCACGTTTTTCCTGTATCTGCCTTGCGGTGAGGATGTACTCGACGGGGGAATCGAAGTTTCGGAAGTGGCGGAATCCGGAAAAGCAACGGTGATGCTGGTCGATGACGACGACATGATCCTCGAAATCGGATCGAAACTGCTCGAACGCCTGGGATACCAGGTTCTAACGGCCACAAACGGCCCTGAAGCCGTTCAATTCTACCAATTCCATCGTTCGGAAATCGATCTGGTGATTTTAGACCTGGCGATGCCCGAAATGGACGGGGAGGCCACCTACGACGAGCTGAAACGAATCGATCCGGACATTCGGGTAATCGTGGCCAGCGGATACCCCATCGACGGGAAAGCCGCGAACATCCTGAGAAAGGGGGGAAAGGATTTTATCCAGAAGCCCTTCAGTCCGAAGGTGCTTTCCGAAAAGATCCACAAAGCGCTTGGATGTCATAGCATGAGAGCGTGAGGTGTGGCAGTCAGCAAGTCGAAGGTTTTCATCCTCCGGCCAGGGCCGAAACGATCCGGACCACCTGGCCGTCCTTCAGAAGGGTGTCCGGTCGTACGCGACGGCCATCGAGCCAGACATAAGCCCTCAGACCTTCGGGTATGCCCAAACGCTTCAGCAGGCCCGATGCGCTCATCCCCGGCTCCCAGGGCCAGGTTTGCTCCATGACATGGCTTCGAATGATCCCGATCGGCTGAATGATGATGGGCATGAAGAATCGCCCTCCCGCTCTGACGTCCTCACCTACCACCTCATCCGACCTGAATCATGGCCACAATCTGTCGAACCAGCTTCTCGATACCGATCGCCACATCTTTGATGCCCGGCCCCAGCATATAGGCAGGCGTGGTCACCAGCCGGTTCCGCTCATCGACATGAATCATGTCCACCGTACAGGTATGGTGTTTGGCCCCCATGGTCTCGATGCCTGCAGCCGTACCGACATCGGTTCCAATGGTCACCTCGGGTTTCCGGGCCGCCAGGGCACAAGCCAGCGTGGCCGGCGCAATGCAAATGGCGCCGATGGGTTTTCCGGCCTGAGCCATTTCCAGAAGCAGACGTTTGACTTCCGGCTGAACCGTGGCATCGGGTCCCTTGAAGGCGAAATCGCTCAGGTTCTTGGCTGCCCCGAATCCTCCCGGCAGAATCAAAGCGTCGATGTCCGCAGCCCGTACTTCGGCAAGATTGCGGATGTTGCCGCGGGCGATACGGGCCGATTCCACCAAGACGTTGCGCTTCTCGGCCATGGGTTGCATCGTCAGATGGTTCACCACGTCATGCTGGTTCATATCCGGGGCCATACATACGGCCTCTGCGCCTTCCTGGTCCAAGAAGAGCAACGTCAGAACGGCTTCATGAATCTCGGAGCCGTCATATACCCCGCATCCCGACAAGAGAACGCCGACCTTTTTCATGTTGAGCCTCCTTTCGTTTCATTCCGTCCATGTTTCAGAATTGTCCGTCTCCGCTCAGTACATCCATCATGCTGAACACCTGCCCCTTCACCCCGTCTTCCATTTTCCGATTCAGAAAAACCAGGGCATCCATCGTTCCGTCCACATAGACGTCCCTGCCGTTGATGTTGTGGGTAAAGGCCAAGGTGACGGTGCCGTCCGGGGATTCGAGCGTATAGGTATGCCAGCCATGACCACCGATATAGGCTTCGGGAACCCCGAGCTCTTTCATCTGGATGGATGGATCCCGGATCATGCGGATATCGGCTTCGGTGAACGAGATCCCCATTTGATTGAAATAGCCGACCATGGCCTTGGCGGTTCCGCTCGTGTCGGCCTTACCCTTCTGATGGCTTTCGGTGATGGACAGACGGTATCCGGAAAACACCCCCGGAAACCGTTTGGCCGCATCGGCCATCATGGACTGAAAGGCCACGATCGGTTTGGCCATGTTGGGAGCAATGACCGCACTGATGGAGGACTTCTGGACGGCTTCAAGCAGCCGATTCCTGTCTCCTCCGGTCGTTCCCATCACGAAATAGAGGTTGTTTGCCGCATAGAAATCGGCGTTGCCGTTTACGGCCGTTGGATGGGTATAATCGACGACGAGAAACGGGCGAAAGCTTTCCAGTTGACCGATGAGCTCGGCACGATCCCCAGGCCGGATCAGTCGGACCCGGGTTCCGGATATCTCCTGGGCATCGGATTCGATCTCGGGACCGGTCAGGGAAAACGGAATCAAAGAAAAGCGATTGTCCGACTGCACCCGACGAGCCACGAGTGCAGCCATGTTGCCGGGAAGGCCGTTGACCATGACAGAGATCGGTTTCATGTGTTACCTCCTCAGAGAATCACGTCCGTTTCAAATAATGATGGCCCCGCAAAAAGTCGCTAACCACCGATTTTTCTTGATGGAGTCGCAAAAAGTCGTTGACCACCGATTTTCCTTCAAAGCCGGGCCTCCAGCAGGAGGGCGGGTGGTGTTTTGCGAAGCAGCGGAAACTGTTTGAAGCAGCCGGAGATCGTTGGATCGGGCGGACGCAATTCATTTCTATTGATTTGCAAAACAGCATGTTGGAAACCAGCAACCCATTCTTTCCATTTTGGCCATCCGCCCGATCCTACGAGCTCGGGCTGCTGAGTTTTTCCGCTGCTGAGCAAAATTCACCCGCCTTCCTGCGGGTCAATCCATAGGGCCTGTCTCGTTGCGAATCTATCCACGGATTGGCAACGTCGATATCGAGATGTCGCTCGAGCCATGACAGGGATCGAAGGAGGTCGCTTTCCCGAAAGACTTCGATCGACACATGGCCTGTATAGTGTTCGAGGATACCGCACACCACATCCGCCTGATCGGTATTCAGACAATCCAAGGCAAGGTGATCCCTTTCCCCCTGAACCCCATGAACATGAATCATGTGGATCCGATCGCGATAGGCCTGAAAAAACGAAGCCGCATCCCGGCGGTGAACGAAGAAATGCCCGACATCGAGGCAAATTCCGGCCTGAAAACGATCGACCAACGGGATCAGGTATTCCGGGGGGTCGTCGAGGGTTTCGAGGCAGATGCGGCGAAGGGAAACCCCTGCCGCATCCTGCAGCATCCATAGCCCTTCTTCCATCCGCCGCATCCACGGCTCGACGGACTCGTGTTCCTTCAGCCCATCGAGATGAAGGATCCATGTGACCGGATCGAGAGGTACCGTTCGTTGTATGGCGGATGCGATGCGATCGCATGAAAACCGGGCTCCAGCCGGATCGGAAGATCCGATCTGGACATCTATCGGAAGATGCACATTATATAGGACATCTCCTTCCCTTGCGATCCTCTTTAGGTGTTCGACGGTTTCCGGATCGGGAAGACCGGTGATCGGATCGCTTTCGAAGACGAGAATTTCGATTTCATCGAAGATGGGTGCCAGTTTGCGGGCATTCCCCACCCAGTCTTCCGGGAAAATGAAGGATGTCGTACCCAAGGAAAATGGGAAACGCTTCTTGAAAACGGGCATCGAAGACTCGGATTCAGGAAAATGTTGACTTCGAGGTCAAAGGTTATATAAAAACCTTTCAGAATTCAACGACAATCAACGGGCGGTTTGAACGGTGCACCCCAACCCCGATTTTGACAAGATCCTTCGAACGGCGATCCTGGCTGCATACCGATCCGGCAAACTTCTCAAGCAGTATTTCGGAAACATCCATCATATCCGAAAGAAGGGACAGATCGACTTGGTCTCCGAGGCGGACACCGCTTCCGAGGCGGTCATCATCGAGACCATCCACGAACGGTTTCCCGACCATGCCATTCTGGCGGAAGAAAGCGGGGTATCCGAACAGACCGATACTTCCGTACGATGGGTCATCGATCCTCTGGATGGAACCACGAATTTTGTTCATCGGATCGGCGTGTTCGCCGTATCGATCGGTGTGCTTTATCGGGATGAACCGGTAGTGGGTGTTGTGCTCAATCCTGTCAGCGGAGAACTGTTCTCTGCCGTATACGGCCAGGGTGCCACATGCAACGGGCTTCCCATTCAGGTTTCTGTCACGGATTCGATTCGAGACAGCCTGCTGGCCACCGGGTTTCCCTATCAGGTTCCCCAGATGGTCGATACGATTCTTCCCCGATTGAGTCGGTGCCTCAAGGCATCCCAGGGAATCCGCCGAATGGGGGCTGCATCGATCGATCTCTGCTATGTGGCGAGTGGTCGCTTCGACGGCTTCTGGGAGCAGAACCTCAAGCCTTGGGATACGGCCGCAGGCCTGGTCATCGCCCGGGAGGCCGGAGCCACGGTAACCGATTTCACCAATCACCCGTACCGGGTGACATGCAACCAGATTTTGGCGACCAACGGCCGCATCCATAACGATATGATCCAATTACTGGATATCGAAGGACAATGATGAAGGCAAACAAGCGGAAACACACACCAAACGACTTACCGATGGACGATATGGTGATTTGTGCGGGCCATTTCAACGCTACCGATCCCATTTGCCACGATATGTGTGCACTGCGGGTCCGATGTGCCATCGAAAGCCGTTTTGCGGAAGAAATGGAACTATTCGAAGACATGTTCGGACCGATGACATCCGACGATCGTATCCAATGAGGGAAACACCCATGCGCTACGTATTCGACAACCGGATACCCACCATTCATCCTGAAGCGTATGTAAGCCCTCTTGCCCAGGTCATCGGGGACGTCACCATCGAAGAGGGATGTTACGTCGGCCATGGTGCCATTCTTCGGGGGGACTACGGAACCATCGTCATCGGTGCCGGAACGGCAGTGGAAGAAGGTGTGATCGTCCACGCACCGCCGGATCACGTCTGCTCCATCGGCAAAAGCGTGACCCTGGGGCATGGGGCCATCATCCACGGAAATCGCATCGGCGATTTTGCCGTCATCGGGATGGGGGCGATTCTCAGCATTTGGTCCGAGGTTGGAACTTGGGCCATCGTTGCCGAAGGCGCCATCGTTCGGTTGCGGCAAGTCATTGCCGACGGAATGGTCGTTGCTGGAAACCCGGCCGAAGTCATTCGGCCCGTCAACGACAATGACCGGCTGATGTGGAATTACGGGAAGCAGCTGTATGTCGATCTGGCGAAGAAATATCGGGCCATCGGCATGCAACCCATCAACGAAGATCAGGAAACAGGTCATGGCGATCGATGAGACGGAAAACCGAAGCGATCACCGGCATTGCTTCGACTTCGAGATCGGCTACCTCGTGAAGAGCCCTTGCAGGGAGTGCGATCATCGCGAGCGGCTGCCCGCCTGTATCGATTCCTGCCAGATTTTGGCCAGGATCCACGAAAGACTCTCCAAGGTCATCTCCTGCTCTGCCCGCCATGCCTGATGGAAACATCTCCCGTACCTGAAATCCCCTTCCCCGGTTCATCGGAACCCCCTCCCGGTTTGGTCACCGACCTCGATGGAACAACGCTTCGCATCCGGCTTCAGGGTCGGATCGACCGGACGACGTGTTCGGATATCCTAACCCGCGTACCGGACTGTTTTCGAATGGCCCCCCCAAACACCATCGAAATCGATTTTTCCGAAACGACCCGGTTCGACGATTACGGCGTTCTGATTCTGCTGGAAATCCGCAGATGCGCCCACCGCCTCGGAAAAACCGTTTCCCTGGTGCAAACAACAGAAGGTGTTTCCAGAATTCTGGAGCTGGCGGAGTTCGATCGGATGGTCGAGCGAAGCGGGATCGACAAGCCAAGCCCGCCGAACGCTCTGTTGCGCCTCGGTGCGTTTGTCATCGAAAGTGTCCGAAACGCCGGAAATGTCGTCTCGTTTCTAGGCAACCTGATTTTGCTGTTCATCTATGTCCTGCGACATCCGACGTCTCTTCGTTACGACGATACGGTGCTCCATATGCGGACCACAGGCGTGGATGCACTCCCCATCGTCGGCCTCATCAGCTTTCTGCTCGGCCTCATCATGGCCTTCATGTCTTCGCTGCAACTGGCTCAGTTCGGAGCCAACGTGTTCGTGGCTTCCCTTGTCGCCCTGGCCATGGTTTCTGAGTTGGGACCGATCATGACGGCCATCGTCATCGCCGGCAGAAGCGGATCGGCATATGCAGCCGAGATCGCCACGATGGGGATTTCCGAGGAAATCGACGCCCTGAAGACCATGGGGTTCGATCCGGTGCTCTTTCTGGCCCTTCCTCGAATGGTGGCCTCCATGGTGATGATACCGATCCTAACCTTGTTCTCCGATATTTTCGCCATAGCCGGTGGTCTTCTGGTCGGGGTGACGATGCTCGATCTCACACCGGTCACCTACATGAGCCAGACCTTGAAATCCCTGCGGCTCTTCGATGTGCTGTGGGGGATGCTGAAAAGCGGGGTATTCGCCTTTTTGATTGCCTGGGTCGGATGTCTGAGGGGGTTTCAGGCCCGGGGAGGAGCGTCGGCCGTCGGGCAAGCAGCCACATCGTCGGTCGTAACGAGCATTTTTCTCATTATCTTGTTCGATTCGATTTTCGCGGTGGTCAGAAGCTATTTGTGATTGACCCTCAGGATGGCGGGTGGTGTTTTGCGAAGCAGCGGAAACTGTTTGAAGCAGCATGCTCAAAAGGCTTCCCCAGCCACCCCGCTTATGCCCGACATATACAAAAAGCACCGGAAAATCGACTTTTTGCGAGGCCATCAGTACATGACGATCTTCCCAACCGAGAAAACCAATTCCATCATCGAGGTCGATCGATTGAGCGCAGGCTATGGGGATGCGCTCATCCTCGATGGGGTCTCGTTTTCCGTTTTTCCGGGGGAAATCTTCATCATTCTGGGTGGAAGCGGCTGCGGAAAAAGCACCTTGCTGCGTCACATCATCGGATTGGAAACCCCGCGAAGCGGCACGATCCATATCGACGGCGAGATCATTCCCTCCGCGGACGGAACGGTATCATCGGCCGTACTGCAGAAAATCGGGGTTCTCTTTCAAAGCTCCGGTCTGATCGGCTCCATGACGCTTGCGGAAAACGTGGCTCTGCCGATTCGGCAGTACCTGGACTTGCGGGAGCGGTCCATTCGGGATATGGTATCCCTCAAGCTGCGTATGGTCGGCCTCGAGGGGTATGAAAACCATTTACCGTCCCAACTGAGCGGCGGCATGAAGAAGCGGGCGGGATTGGCCAGAGCGCTTGCCCTGAATCCGAAAATCCTCTTTCTGGATGAACCGTCGGCAGGGCTCGATCCGATCACCTCGGCAGGCATCGACCGCCTGATTCTCCGGATCAACGAAAGCATGGGAACCACCATGGTCATCGTCACCCACGAACTCGACAGTATCATGGCCCTGGCCAAACGGGTCATCATGCTCGACAAGGCCGCCCGCGGCATCATCGCGGAAGGCGATCCGCACCGATTGAAGGCCGAAAGCGAGCATCCGATCGTGCGGCAGTTCTTCCATCGACAGGCAGGAAACGAAACCCGATGACGTCCAAACGCAACCAATTCATTGTGGGTCTGTTCGCCCTTTGTGGGTTTTCGATTGCCGTCGTCACGGTGATCTGGCTGGGTGTGACGAGCTATTTCGAAAAAGGTCAGTACGTGGTGGCCTATTTCGACGAATCCGTTCAGGGCCTCGACAAGGATTCACCGGTCAAATACCGCGGGGTGACCATCGGAAAAGTGCATCAAGTACGGGTAGCGCCCGATGCGTCCCTGATCGAGGTCATCATGAAGGTGGAAACCGGGCTGGAACATATCGATGAAGTCGTAGCCCAGCTCAAATCGGTCGGCATCACCGGTATCATGTTCATCGAGGTCGACCGAAAGACACCCAAAGACGATCCCTTGACCCCAAAATTGAGTTTCGACCCGCCTTATCCCCTCGTTGCCACCCGACCCTCCGACATCCGGAAATTCATGAATGCCATGGAAGATATTCTGAAACAGGCCTCCGATCTGAATGTGGCCCGTATCTCCTATCAGATTCAGGGCATCCTGTCGGAAATCGATGAAATGATTCGTGATGCGGATGTCAAGGGAGTATCCCGGGGGCTTCAGGAAATGCTTGGCCGCATCGAAAAACTGATCGATCCGGCCCGACTGGAAAAGTCACTTTCCACCATCGACGAAGCCGTACGGCGCGTCGGCGTTCTGGCGGAAACGGCCAATCGGGCAGCCGGACAGGTGGACGACATGATCACCGGCCAGAAGCCGGTCATTACCGAAGCGATCGGGAACATGAAGGATGCCGTCGTTGCCATTCGGGGAGCCGCCGAGTCGAGCCGGAAGCTCGTGATCCAGTCGGACGGTCGGATGGATGCCCTGCAGCGTCAGCTGACCGATACGCTGCAGCAACTCGAGGCCACATCCGAGAACCTGCAGCGGTTGAGTGCCCTTCTGGCAGACCAACCATCCCTTTTGCTTCGCGGAAACCTTCCACAGGAACGGGAATTGCCTCGATGAATCCGTCCATGATCACGCGTCGATCGTCCCAACTGCTGCATTTGGCAGCTGTTGTGCTGATTCTTGGCAGCCTCTGGGGGTGTGCCGGAATCCATCCACCCAAGATCGATTACTACACGCTGAACTACGATCCTCCGGAACAGCGGACGGGCCAGGCGCTCGGTGCTCATGTTCTCCAAGTCGAACGATTCGGTACGGCACCTCCGTACAACACCCTAAAAATCGTCTATACAACGGACCATTTCACTCGGAACACGTATCTGTCCCATCAATGGCGGGCCATGCCGGGGGAGATGATCGCCTACTACCTGGCTCGGGACCTTCGTTTCGCTGGGATATTCGAGGCGGTCGCAGGTCCGGAAACCCGGCTTCCCGCCGACCGGGTGCTTTCCGGAAGTGTGGATGAACTGCTGGAAATGGAGGACGCGACGGGGTGCTCCGCAGTTGTCGGTGTGACCGTCACCCTCCTCGAAGCTGGGCAGCCGGATGTCAGCAAGCGGGTGGTGTTTCAGAAGAGCTACCGGCAGCGGGTTCCGGCTGCCAGGCGAACCGCCGGAGATATCGTAGCGGCTTTCAGCTCGGCCGTACAGCTCATTTCCCGGGAGCTGGCTGCGGATATCCGCAATCATATAAACTGACGGCTTCGCAAAAAGGCCGGATGCTGTGTCGTGCTGCATCCCTCGTCATTGAGGCGTACGTTTCCGTATGCCTCATTCCTCGGGATTTGCTCTCCTTGCCTGCGGCCTTTTTTCGAAGCCGTCATATGATGGACTTTTTGCGGGGCCATCATCAACCGATAACGTCCCCAAAATTCCATCGAAGAGGGACGCTCTACCTCTCCTCCTGCATGGCTGCCAACTGGGTTCGGTAGATATCCGCCTGATCGGGGCTGAAGAGAACGAAGATCACCTTGTCGACGGCCTCGGTCTGTTCGAGAAACTGCCGTACAGTTTCCAACGCGATCGAGCAGGCTTCATCGAACGGATAGCCGTAGGCGCCGCAGCTGATGGCTGGAAACGCTACGGTTCTGGCCCCTGCCTGCAGGGCAAGGGTCAGGCTGTTTCGATAACACGAAGCGAGCAGATGTGCATCCGATGGCTTGCCGCTATACACCGGTCCGACGGTGTGGATGACCCATTTGGCCGGAAGCCGGTATCCCCGGGTGATACGGGCTTCCCCTGTCGGACAGCCCCCGAGGGTTTTGCATTCCTGGAGCAGTTCCGGGCCTGCGGCCCGATGAATGGCTCCGTCCACGCCGCCGCCCCCCAGCAGACTGCTGTTGGCTGCATTGACGACGGCATCGACATCGAGCCGTGTGATATCCCCCTGAACGATTATCATACGCTCGAACGGATCCTTCATACGACTCCCTCCCGCATCAAGGATTCAATTTCCGACTTCGAATATCCCAGTTCCGCAAGAATGGATTCCGTGTGCTGTCCGAAAGTTGCAGGCGGTGTACGGAGCTTTCCCGGTGTCTGATCCAGCTTGACTGCGATCCCGAACTGCCGGATCGTCTTTCCGGATGCATCCTGCTGATCGACCGCCATCTGTCTATCCAGAAACAAGGGATGATCGAGGACGTCATCGAGGGTGTTGACTCTGGCATAACAAATTTCCAGTGGTGCAAGCTCCATTTCCCACGCGGAGATGGTTTTGCTTCGGAACCGTTCCCGCATGAAGGCGATGATTTCCTCCCTTCGGGTGTCGTCGTACTGCAACGGGGTGTAGTGGGGCACCCCGAAATGCTCGCAGAGTACTTTCCAGAATCGATTTTCCACGGCCCCGATGGAAATATAACGTCCGTCCGCTGTTTCGTAGGTGTTGTAGCAAGCATACCGGTGGGACAGTACGGCATCGGAGCGTTGCGGCGTCGTTCCCGTAAGCTCACGAAACCACAGCGGGATCGACAGAAAGCCGAGCATGCCGTCCGTCATGGATATATCGATGTACTGACCTTTCCCGGTTTGGTTGCGGGCGATCAGGGCCAGCAGGATACCGATCACGGCGTTCATGCCGCCTCCGGCAATGTCCGCAATCTGGATTCCCGGAATGCTCGGGGGAGAACCCGCAGGACCGATCAGATCGAGCACGCCTGCGGTAGCCAGATAGTTGACATCATGGCCGACCCGATCTCTGTAAGGACCGGTTTGTCCATAGCCGGAGATGGAACAATAGATGATGCTTGGATGCCTGCTGCTGACGGTTGGGTAATCGATACCCAACCGCTCGACGACACCGGGCCGAAATCCTTCGATCACGACATCAGCCCTTTCCAGCAGCTTCTCGAAGATGTCCCGGCCCCGGGGCGTTTTCAAGTTGAGGGACATGTGTTCCTTGTTGCGGTTGACCGTGGTAACGAAGAAATTGTCGCTCATGAAACGACGGTCTTCGATGGCGATGACCCGCGCCCCGTGATCCGCCAGGATCATGGAGGCATAGGGTCCTGGCAACAAACGGGACAAGTCGATAACGGTCAGACCGGTCAAAGCACCTTGATCGAGCATGAATATCTCCTGAAGTTTGCAACGATTTGTCTAAGAAGATGCCAACGGATTTCTGCTTTCCATTGCCTTTAACCGCCAAACATGATACCTCAAGGCCGATTGATCGCCGAACGAAAAGGTATCCCGATGGCATCTACCCCACTGTCCAAAAAAATTACGGCATTGCTGGTCTATGGTAGACCGCCGCTCGTTTTCTGCGGAATGCTGTGCGCGCTGGCCGTCATGTGGTTCCACCATCCGGTTGTCTACACTCTTGGTGTCGTTCTACTCTTCGTATCCATGAGTTTCGATCTGGTGGACGGATGGTTCGCGGCTCGATTCGGCTCCCATCCCACCTTTGCCCATCTGGCGGATCGGATCATGGACAAGATTGTCTATGCCATCATTTTTCCCGTGGTGGCTGTAGGCATGATGTGGCGGCTGGCCTATATCCAGCCCCGGCATGAAACGATCGATCTGCTGCATGCCCTGTTCGTTCTGGTTATTTGCGTGACGGTGCTAATCCGGGACGCTTTCGCCCATTTCATCCGCTGGTTCACCATGGGAAAGGGGCCGGAGCCGGAAAACAGCGAATTCACCCGCTTGCGTACCGTCGTTGCAGCGCCCGTTGCAGCCCTTCTCTATGCAAATGCCTTCTATATTCCGGAAGGTCCGCCATCGAAGCTCTATTTCTGGATTTCCTGGCTCGGCAACATTCCTGTCAGATGGCTGTTCGTCATCGAGATCCTCTTTCTCGTCATCAATTTCGGGTCGATTGCCGCTTATCTGCGGAAATACGGGGCGACCTTCATGGACGAGCTTTGCCTGGGCAATGAACGCCTGCGTCGGAAGATCCTATCCGTGTTGCCCAACAGCCTCACCATTTTCAATGCCCTAATGGGGCTTCTGGCCCTTTGGTTCGCCTATCAGGATCGGATTCGGGAATCCTTTTTGCTGCTGATCGGTGCGGCAGTGTTCGACAAGCTCGATGGCGCCGTCGCTCGAAAACTGGGGCTGACCGAGCCGCTTCCGGGAACCCAGGCTCCGCGGTTCACCCTCGGCGGCATTCTAGACGACATTTCAGATGGCATCAGTTTCTGTATTGTTCCAGCGTGGATCTACTACATCGTTGTGGGGAATCAAGAGCTGAAGCTTCCTTTGGGTATTCCGATCGGAGCGGTTACCTTGTTTTATGCCGCAGCCGGAATCGCCCGTCTGATCTATTTCACCATCGATACGGCACCGATTCCCGGCTTTTTCAAGGGAATGCCCACGCCTGCGGGTGCGATCCTCACCACCAGTGCTGTTCTGACTTTTTCCCAATACACGCTTGAATTTCCCGATCAATCGACGTCACTGGGCCTCTTTGCCACTGTCGTCATGATCGCGGCCGGCGTTCTCATGAATGTCTATCCGGTTCGGTACCTGCATATCGGACGGTTCATGGACCAGAAGGCTTGGTTCAAACGTCTGAGTATCTGCCTGCTCACCATCGCCATCATCAGTCCCTATTTGGGTCCGATCTGTTTTCTGTACTTGATTGGTTACGTGCTCTCTCCGCTCTATACGGGGAGGTTGCTGCCGAATCGAAAAAAGGGATAGTTGTCAGTAGGCAGCAGAAAAGCGTTTGGCATCATTCCCCTGAGTGTTTTTTCCGACGATTCTCCATTTCCCTTTGCTTGTCCACTACTCACTATTGATGGAGTCGCAAAAAGCCAGGTAGTTGCTATCGAGTCGCGGTGTGGCTGGGGAACCTTTTTCGATGCTGCGAAAAAACTCAGCCGCCCGAGCTCGTTGGATCGGACGGATGGCCAAACAGCAAACAAAGGCTGGTTAAATCGCAACGGATTGCTTTTCAATGAAAAGCCGATCGAACACGTCCGTCCGATCCAACGATCTCCGGCTGCTTCAAACAGTTTCCGCTGCTTCGCAAAACACCGCCCTCCTGCTGGAGGCCCGGCTTTGAAGAAAAATCGGTGGTTAGCGACTTTTTGCGGGGACATCACTACTGACTGCCTACTGCCCACTGCCCACTGCCCACTGCGGACTGCCTCATCCCTTCGCCATGAGCTGTCGAACCGCCTTCTCCAGCCCGTCGATGGACAGCTCGAACATCGGGAATATCCGGGCGATGCGCTGAATGGTCGGGGTGTAATTCCACATTCCAACGGGCACGGGATTGAGCCATACGCTGTGCCGGAAGGTATCCGCCAGAAACTTGAGCCGTTCGATGCTCGGCTTGGAAGACCGTTCCTCGATGTGGATCGATCCGTCGGTCGCCATCAGCTCATAGGGGGCCATGCTCGCATCCCCCACCAGAATCAATCGGGTTTCGGGATCGTAGGCAGCGAATTCCTCGATTCGCTTGGGTTCCCGGTATCGAGAAGGGTCCTTCCAGATGACGTCATAGATGGTGTTGTGGAAGAAAAAGGTCTGGATATCCTTGAACTGGGCCTTCGCATAATCGAAGAGCGTCTGGACGACCTCCACATAGGGGTCCATCGACCAGCCACCGTTGTCGATAGCGAGGATCACCTTGAGCCTGTCCTTCAGACTTCTTTCGAAAACGATTTCGATCTCGCCTGCGTTCCGCATGGTCTGGTAAATGGTTTCATCCACATTTACCCGATCTTTGGGGCCGACGGGCAACAGATTTCGAAGCCGCTTCAAGGCTTCGCCCACCATGGCCTGGGTCAGCGGGCCGCTCAGCGAATAGTCCCTGTAACGCCTGTCCATGGCCACCTTGACAGCCGAACGGTTTCGCCCCATGCCGCCGACCCGCATACCGCCCGGGTGATAACCGCTATGACCGACTGGGGATGTGCCGCCCGTTCCGATCCACCGGCTTCCGCCGTCATGCCGCTCCGTCTGCTCCTTGAGCCGCTCCTTGAAGTATTCGATCAATTCTTCGGGGGTCATGCGGCTTACCTTGGATTCATCCAACCCCAGGGCTTCTGCCAGAACCTTCGGGTTTTCCAGCCAGCTTTCCAGAAGACTTCGAGCCATTTCGTCGAGTTCGAACGCATCGGTCTGCGGCAGGTCCGCCCCTTCGAAGCTATGGGCAAACACCTGATCGAAGAGGTCGAAATACCGTTCGCTCTTGATCAGGATACTTCGGGATGCCGTATAGAAATCCTCGAGACTGTTCACGAGGCCCATCTGCAGCGCTCGATGCAACGTCAGGAAAGCGGTCGGCGAGACAGGAACCCCGGCATCCTTGAGTTTATAGAAAAAATCGATGAACATGGCTTGTGATGCCTCTTACCCCATACGGCTCGGTTCAGACGTTCTGACTGTGTGCAATTCCATCCACCAACCAGAGATCAAAACAGGCGTTTTCGACTGACCACGTTGACGGCCCGGTTGTAGTCCTGACTCTTCTTGAAAAGAATGCCCATGTAAGGCATATCCCCTTTGACGAGCTTCGATGGTTTGAAGTCCGGATCCATGTTGAGTGCGCGGATCCAGTTCAACAGTTCCCGGGTGGCAGGCTTCTTCTCGATCGCATCCAGCTCCCGAAGGCGATAGAAAGCGGTAATTGCGTTTTCGGCAAGCTCGACATCGATGCCCGGAAAATGCACCTTGACGATCTCCCGCATCATCTTGGGATCGGGAAAGGCGATATGGTGAAAATTGCATCGTCCCAGGAACGGGTCAGACAAGTCTTTCTTGGCATTGGACGTAATGATGATGACCGGCCGATGTCTGGCCCGGATGGTCTTGTCGATTTCGATGATGTCGAATTCCATTTGATCGAGCACATCGAGCATGTCATCCTGAAAATCGGTATCGGCCTTGTCGATTTCATCGATCAGCAGGACGGTTCGAACCTCCGCAGTGAATGCCTGCCCGATCTTTCCCATGCGGATATATTCTTCGATATTGCTCACGTCCCGCTTGGAATCCCCGAAGCGGCTGTCGTTCAGGCGGGTCAGGGTATCGTACTGGTAGAGAGCATCGACAAGCTTCATGCTCGATTTGACGTTCAGTACGATCAGCGGCATGTGCAGGGTTTCGGCAATGGCATGGGCCAGCATCGTTTTCCCGGTTCCGGGCTCTCCCTTGAGCAGGAGGGGCATTTCGAGCGCCATGGAGATGTTGACGATGCGAGCGAGTTCTTCATCCAACACGTATTTTTTGCCGCCGGAAAAGCGGGCAGGTTCCAACGTCATCTTCGGTTCTCCTTCAATCCATCCCTCAAGGGGTTCCATAGAGTTTTTTCCAGGGATTGCGCTGTTTTTCACGACAATCGGCCAGGGCCAGATACAGAGCGCCGACGACAAGCTCCGCGCAGTGGAAATGGTCGGGCGGTAAGGTCTCCAGATATTCGGCTACGGCTTCAGGCCCGATCTCCCATGCCTCATCGATCGTTCGGCCTTCAATCATTTCGATGACCGCATTGGCGCATGCGGCCGTGTTCAGACAACCCCTCAATCCGTAGGATGCGGTTTCGATCCGTTCATCGTTCAGTTTGAGATAGATTTCAACGGTATCGCCGCAATCACCGGTTTTCCTGCCGAAGCCATCCGGCTTGGCCATCGTCTCCATCTTGTCGGTTCGAAATGCCATTTCCAGGAATTTCAGAGAATGGCTTTGCCAGAAATCCCGACCCGACACATCGGGCTGGTTTTCTTCCATCATCGTTGAATCCATGAAACAGCTCCTGTCGCTTCTTCAGTTCTTCATATTTTGATGGAGTCGCAAAAAGTCGTCACCACCCCGAATGGGTTGATTGCCTGGCCTGAGCATGGGGTCGGGGTTGCCTTTTGAGCTTGCTGCGAAAACGTGTTTGAAGCCGCCGGAGATCGTTGGATCGGACGGACGTGCTTGATCGAAATTGCCATTGAAAAGCAAGCCGTTGCAACTCAACGAGCCTCTGTTTACTGTTTGGCCATCCGTCCGATCCTACGAGATCGGGCGGCTGAGTTTTTTCGCAGCAGCGAAAAAGGCATCCCCGTCCCCATGCGACTAAGCAGAGGCTGTCCGACATTTTGCGACTCCATCGTGTTTCAAGCCGGATACCCGGTGATGGCCCGGATTTTCTTGTACAACGGTTTGAGCCTGCGATACAGCGGTTTGTAGACTTCCCGATACAGGGCGTTGTAAATGGCATGGTTCTTCATGTTCGGTTCGAACACATCGGCGACATGGGTCATGGATGCAGCAGCGGCATCGAAATCGGGAAAGGCCCCCATCCCCACGGCGGCCGCCATCGCGGCACCCAGCCCCGATGTTTCGTATAGATGCGGTCGTGCCGCGGGGAGGCCGAAGACATCCGCCGTCAATTGCATGGCGTTTCGACTCTGAGACCCCCCACCGGAAACCCGAAGGGTCGTGATCGGAACTCGGGTTTTGCGTTCGATGCGCTCCTTTCCTTCCCGAAGGGCATAGGCCAGTCCTTCGAGGATCGATCGGTACAGATGCGCCCGGTTGTGCACATCTCCAAAGCCGATGATCGCCCCTTTGGCCTCCGGACCGGGAAGCTTCACCCCAGGCGTCCAATAGGGTTGAAGAATGAGCCCCATCGATCCGACAGGAGCCTCCTCGAGAAGCTTCTCGAAGAGCGCCTCCGGCATAACTCCTTGCTCTCGGGCCCGAAGCGTTTCCGGATGCCCAAATTCGTCCCGAAACCAGCTTACCATCCAGTAACCCCGATACACTTGGACTTCAAGGGTATAATAGTTCGGGACTCCGGCCGGATAAGGAGGAATCAGCGGAATGGGTTCAAGATACTTCGGGCTGGTCACATTGATGGTCGCCGTCGTACCGTAGCTCAGACATGCGGCATCGGTCGAAAGCACGCCGGAGCCGATCACTTCACAGGCCTTGTCCGCAGCTGCAGCGATGAGGGGAAGACCCGCCGGAATCCCGGTTTGGGCGGCTGCCGTTCGGGTGATTTCCCCCAGAACGGACGCTGGTGCCGCGAGTTCCGGCAGCGTTTCTCGCCTGACCGGCAGAACCCGCCATTTCCAGTCCCAACTGGAAGCCCATCGAAACCGTTTGAAATCGAAGGGAACATAGCCCACCTGACATCCGGTGCTGTCTACAAAGCGGCCGGTAAGCCGGTGGGTCAGAAACCCGGAAAGCAACAGGTATTTGCAGGTCGCCCGCCATACATCCGGCTGGTAGGCGGCTATCCAGTTGGCCTCGGCTTCGGCCTGAAAATAGGAGACGGTTTCCTTGAGACCAGCCACACGAAACAACCATCCCCAGGGCCCGTCGATAAACCGCTGCCCATGGGTCTTGCGCTGATCCAGCCAGAGAATGGCCGGTCGTAGCGGCTTTCCATCCCGATCGACATTGACGACCGTTCCCCGCTGGCTGGTCAGTGCAGCGGCCCCGATGCTCTCGGGCCGAACTTCCTCCCACAACCCCTTGCATGCCTCACAAAGGGCGTTCCAGAAAATGTCGGGATCCTGTTCCGCCCATCCGGGCTGGCGTGCCGTATAAGGCTGAAAGCGGATTTGCTTTCGCGCCACCAGGTTGCCCATCAGATCGAACACCAGGGCCTTCAGGCTCTGGGTGCCGCAATCGATGGCGAGGATCCGTTCCTTCATCCTGTCATTGACCCCAATCGACCGAATTTCCGTTCGATTTCACGCATCCCGAATGCGATCCAGGTCGGCCTGCCGTGCGGACAGCGTGCCGGAAAGTCACAGGCCCTCAACTGGGCGATCAGCGCTCTCATGTCTTCCACCGAAAGTTTCTGGTTGGCTCGAATGGCGCCGTGGCAGGCCATGACCTTGATGCAGGCATCGAGGATGGTCGGCTCCGTTTCGAGATTTTCCGATTCGATCAACCGGTCGATCAGCTCCCGAACGATCCGGATGGCCTCGGCCGCATCAATCAGTGCTGGAACGGCCAAAATGGCAAACGTCTGCCTTCCGAAAGGCTCGATTTCCAGACCGACCGACTGAAGCCTTGGGGCGAGTTTGGTGAGAATATCGGCTTCCCGCGGGCTGCATTCCACGGTTTGAGGAATCAATAGATATTGGCTTTCCGAATGGGTGACGCGCGAAAGCCGCTCATAGACAACCCGCTCATGGGCCGCGTGCTGATCGATGAGAACCAGGGATGTCGCCGTCTGGCACAGGATGTAGGAATCCGCCAGCTGTCCGATCACCACCAGCTCGTCGAAGGAAATCATGCTGCCGTCGAGTGATCGCTCTTCCCGAGCGACTTCTGCTGTCTCCCCCATCTCCGAAAGGCGCTTCTGGATGGGGGGCATCGGAGTCGACCCCGAAAACGATCTGGTCGATATCCGCTCCATCGGCTCTCGAACGGCAGGGACCATCTCTTCCCATCTCGGTGGAACGACGGGGGCTCCGCTTCGATTCCCAGCCGGAACCGGGAAGGCGGGCTCCTCGTTTCCACGGGATTTCTGTGTCGAACCGATGGTTTTGGCGATGATGCCCCGGACGGTGCTGTATACCTGCTGGGAATCGATGAATTTCACCTGGCTTTTCGTTGGATGGACATTGACGTCCACCGTATGGGCGGGTACTTCCAGCCAGATGACGGCAATCGGAAACTGCCCCTTCATGAGCCATCCCGAATAGGCATCCATCAGGGCACGTTGGATCAAGCGATCCCTAACAGGACGACCGTTGACGTAGACGAATTGATATCTTCCGTTGGGGCGGGTCAGATTCGGTTCACCCACCCAGCCCCGGAGGCGTATCGCCTCGGTTTCCACGCCGAAGCTCAAAAGCCTTCCGGAAAGCGAGGGGCCCAAAATTTCGTACAGCCGGTCGGAAACGTCTCCTGCCTTGCTGAAATGATAGATGACATGACCGTTGTGACTGAGCTTGAACTGGATTATAGGATTGCCGAGAGCGATCGTATTGACGATTTCAGCGATATGGCTCATCTCGGTCGCAGGCGTTTTCATGAATTTCCTGCGGGCGGGGGTGTTGTAAAACAACTGGTTGACCGTGATGAGGGTTCCAGGCGCAGCCCCGGTATCCTGAACGGAAACGATTCGGCCGCCTTCGACGAGGATTTCGGTTCCTGCATCCGCATGGGGTTCCCGGGTGACCAGAGAAAACTTGGATACCGAAGCGATGCTGGGAAGCGCTTCTCCGCGGAACCCGAGCGTATGGATGGCGAACAAGTCCGCTTCGCTCTGCAGCTTGCTCGTGGCGTGGCGTTCGATGGCCAGAAGGGCGTCTTCCCGACTCATGCCGCACCCATTGTCCGAAACCCGGATCAAGGATTTCCCGCCGGATTCGATTTCGATGAAAACGCGATCCGCCCCGGCATCAATGGCGTTTTCGACGAGCTCCTTCACCACCGAGGCAGGCCGTTCGATGACTTCGCCTGCGGCAATCTGATTGATCAGGATATCGGGCAGAATGCGGATTCGTCCCACGCGCCTCTCATCCGTTTCTTTCGATGGACTGATCGAGATATTCCGCAGCCATCGGAGACAGGTCGAACTTGATGCAGGCTTCTGCAATGATCTCCCGCAGAGATTTCCCCGGATTGTCCCGCCGCTGCTCGGCAATCCATTTGGCGGCTTTTCGCAATTCCTCGCCTTCCGGCATGATGGTCGTCATTCAATCACCTTTCTGGAAAGTTCTCCCAAATTCCAAGATGGATGGAGTCGCAAATAGTTGTCTTTACCCCGATGTTGTCGATTGCCATGCGACAATGACGAGGCTTTCCGACTTTTTGCGACTCCATCTTCTATGATGCGCTCGCAAAAAGTCAGGAAGTCTCCATCGAGTCGCGGGGTGACTGGGGAACCTTTTTCGCTGCTGCGAAAAAACTCAGCCGCCCGATCTCGTAGGATCGGACGGATGGCCAAACAGTGAATACAGGCTCGTGGAATTGCAACGGCTTGCTTTTTAATGTCCATTCGTTCAAGCGCGTCCGTCCGATCCAACGATATCCGGCGGCTTCAAACACGTTTTCGCAGCAAGCTCAAAAGGCTTCCCCAGCCACCCCGCTTATGCCCTGAATTACCGAAAAGCACGGGAAAAGCGACTTTTTGCGAAGCCGTTTTCTATGATCCTTCCATCTTCGGCTTCATCCGATGAAACGCCGTTTCCATCTCAAAGCGGTTGGCCACCCGCAGCAGGATGGGTTCGCTGAAATGGGGTCCCAACAGCTGAAGGCCGATCGGAAGTCCCTCTCTGGAAAACCCACAGGGAATGGACATTCCGGGGATACCCGCCAGGTTCGCCGAGATGGTGAAGATGTCGTTCAGATACATGGTCAGCGGATCGTCGATGTGGGCGCCGATCGGGAAGGCGGGGGTCGGCGCGACAGGCCCGACAATGAGGTCGCATTTTTGAAACGCCTCGATAAAATCGGTACGAATGAGGGTTCTCACCTGTGAGGCCTTCCGGTAATAGGCATCGTAGTATCCGGAGGACAAGACAAAGGTTCCGAGAAGGATCCTGCGCTGCACTTCCTTTCCAAACCCCTGGCTTCGGGTGTCGCGGTACAGTTCCATCAGGGAACCGACGCCGTCGGCACGAAACCCGTACTTGACCCCGTCATATCGGGCCAGGTTGGAGCTGGCTTCTGCAGGGGCGATCACGTAATAGCTCTGCACCGCATAGGCCGTATGTGGAAGCGACACATCGACGATGACCGCACCCAGAGATGTCAGCGTGTTCACCGCAGCCGAAACGGCGGCTGCGACATCCGGATGCATTCCCTTTTCGGCGGTGTATTCTCGAGGGATGCCGATCCGCATGCCAGCGATGTCCCGATCGAGATTTCCGATGTAGTCCGGAACGGATTCCGGGGCCGTTGTCGAATCTTTCAGATCGTGACCGGCAATGACCGAAAGCAGGGCTGCTGCATCCCAGACGGATTTGGCAATGGGTCCGATTTGATCCAGCGAAGAAGCGAAGGCTACCAGTCCGTAACGGGACACTCGTCCGTAGGTGGGCTTCAACCCCACCACCCCGCAATGGGAGGCCGGCTGCCGGATGGATCCGCCCGTATCGGAGCCAAGGGATCCCAAACAGAGATCGGCAGCCACGGCCGCGGCAGACCCACCACTCGAACCTCCCGGAATGCAAGACAGGTCCCATGGGTTTCGGGTGATCTGGAATGCCGAGTGTTCGGTGGAAGATCCCATGGCGAATTCGTCCATGTTGACCTTGCCGAGGATGACGGCATGGGCCTCTTGGAGCTTCTCGATGACCGTTGCATTGTACGGCGGAACGAAATGTTCCAATATCTTCGACGCACAGCTGGTGCGAATGCCCTGGGTGCAGATCAGATCCTTGATCGAAAGCGGAATGCCTGTGAGCGGTCCGATACGGCCTTCCTGGATCGCTCGGTCTGCAACCGCTGCCTGCTTCAGGGCGATCTCGGGGACAACCGTCAGATAAGCTCGAATCTTGGGATCGACGGCATCGATCCGCTCGAGCAGGGCCCGGGTCAATTCGACAGAGGAAAACGCTCTTTGTTTCAGACCCTCGTGGGCCTCCCGAATGGTCAATTGTGCCAGATTCAACGATGTTCTCCCTTTCAGCCGACCACGATCGGCACCAGAAAGCATCCCTCATCCCGATCCGGTGCGTTGGCCAGCGCCTGTTCCCTCTCCAGATGGTTGGCAGGGATATCGTCCCGAAAAACGTTGGTGATGGGCAATACATGGAACGTCGGCTCGATTCCCGTCGTATCGAGTCTGTTCAATTCATCCACATAATCGAGGATAGCCGCCATCTGTCGGGCGAAGGTCCCAATGGCATCGAACTCGAGTTCGAGTCTCGCCAATTGGGCGACGTGCAACACCGTTTCGGATGTCAACGACATGGGAATTCCTTTCTTATGGTCCAACGGAAATTTCAGCTTCCGAATAGGTCTGGCGGATGGTTCCTGCAAGCGTTGTCGCATCCGAAGCCGATCCAAGCCCGGTAACTACCACCTCATAGCGAACGCCGCTTCGGGTCATTCGGGGTTGAACAAGGGGGGTCAATCCCCGTTTTCGAAGACTTGCTGCAAGATCATCCGCCGTTTTGCGGCTGTACACCATCGCCTTGAGGGAGCCGCCGCCCGTTCCCGGCTTACCGGCGGATCCGACAGCAATCGGTGCTGCATGTTCCTGCGGTTTGGAAACCGCACCCTGAACGGACGCCGGACCCTGCAGTTTGGCGGATTCCTGTGGTTTTTCGGGTTTGGCCGTCAAGCTCGGTGGTGCAGCAGCAGGTACTTGAGAAGGTTTCACAGGTGCCTTTTCAACTGGCACGGCTTCGGGTGCCGGAGCTACCGCCGAATCCATCGGCCTGCCCCCGTCGCTCGAAGGGACTGCGGCCGCAGGCTTTTCTGTCGTTTGTGGCTGAGCCGGAACTGCGGGTTTGACGGTTTGACTTGCAACAGAAGGTGTCTTGAGCTCCGGCACAAAGCCCTGGGGATTTTCCTTCCGGAATTCATCCGGATATTGCACCTGCGGTGCCGGGGTTTTCATGCGAAGCTGATCGAGCATTTGTTTGCGCAGCTGAACCTCATGAGAGATCCGCGCCAGCAGCTGCTCGGTTCTGTCTTTTTCGAACAGGGCCGGAACAGTGGCCCTCCCGATGAAGATACCGGCAACGAAAATCACGGTGGCCATCACGGCCGTGGATACGACCCGAACCATGGCCATAATGGATGTTTGGGCCCGATTCGCCAAACGGGACGTATTTTCGTTGAATCCGTTCATGCCGCTTCTTTTGGGTTCGAACCGCTAAATCACTTCCTTAAACCAGCCCCGCATGCGTGCCAAAATTTTTCCCAGAATGTTGCCTTCCTGCGACTTGAACGCCTTTGCCTGTGGATGCTGCAGACCGTAGAGCACCAGGCCCACCCCCGTTGCATGCAGGGGTGTAGACACGACGTCCGCAAGCCCGCAAATATCGTGTGGTTGACCGATTCGGGCGGGGAGCCCGAAAACGTCACCTGCGATCTCGGCCGTACCATCGAGAAGTGATCCTCCTCCCGTCAGAACGATGCCGGAGCATGAATGGAGGAATGTGCCGAATCCGTTCTGTTTGAGGCTTTTCAGCAGAAGCGTGAACACTTCTTCCATCCGTAGGTTCAGAATGTCCGCCAGGATGTTCCGGTCGATCGTTCGGGTCTTGTTTGTCCCAAAAGACTTGATTTCAATCGTTTCCCCTGGTTTGCCATCCGGTGCGATACAGGTGCCGTATTGCTGTTTGATCGATTCGGCTTCAGTCATGGGAACACGCAGCCCGACGGATATATCATTGGTGAAATTGTTTCCCCCGATCGGCAGAACCTGGGTAAATCGGATGTTCTTGCCGGAATAGGCTGCCATATCGGTCGTTCCACCACCGATATCGATCAGGATCACGCCTTGTTCCTTCTCTTCATCCGTCAACACGGCCATGGCGGATGCAAGGGATTCGAGAACGATATTTTCAACTTCCAAACCGGCCAGCTCGACGCTGCGGATGATATTGTTGACAGTAGCAGCAGACCCGGTCACCACATGCAGCTTGGCCTCGAGCTGTGCGCCCTGCATGCCGACAGGATTGAAAATTCCGGTCTGACGATCGACGGTATATTCCTGGGGAAGAATATGGATCAAATACCGATCCGGCTGGAGGGTGGCGGGCTTGCCCTGATCTTGAACCCGTTTGATGTCCTCCGGTGTCACTTCACCGCTCCGGGTATTGACCACCCCCCGACTGTTGATTCCTTGAATGTGGGTTCCGGTGATACCGACATAGACGGAGGAGATCTCATGGCCTGCCATCGTTTCGGCCTCCTCGACGGCTTTGCGAATGGATTCCACCGTCGACTCCATGTTGATGACCGCCCCCCGCCTCAAGCCGTTGGATGGGCAGCTTCCGATGCCGACAATGTTGACGGCTCCGTTCTGCCAATCTCCGACAATGGCGCAAATTTTGGTGCTGCCGATATCCAGACCGACAACCATTCGCTCTTTCTTAGGCATGCCGCTATTTCTCCTTCCGCACGACTTCGGCGGGCCCTACACCAACAGGTTTGATCACAATCCGCCTCAAATCGGTCACATCGATCCATTCGATCGGTTGATTCATGCGAATCTGATTCATATAGGTAATCGCGCGCTCGAGCAACAGAGTTTTTTCTGGAATGGCCTGAAAACCGATTCGAACCTGGCCGATGCTCTGGTGACCGAGTTCGTTTTTCGGAACGACCGTCAGGCCGATATCCGGATCGACCAGGATACGGGCGATGTTGTTGCGATTCAGCAAGCCACTGTCTGTCGTCCAGCTCTTCAGGGCCCGCATGGTTTCCTGATAGGCGGTTGACGCAGGAACACCATGGGCAGGAAAGTCCCTCGGCTCCAATCCTTCAACCACCGGGATTCCCTCGATCGGATACCGATCGGAAGCCTGAAAACACGTCCCCTCGACATCGATGAAAACGGGATGATCCATTTGAATCCGGGCCATCGGAGATCGTTCGATGAGCTGAATCTGAATGGCATCCGGCCAGGAAATAGTGACATCCGCATATTGGACGCGCGGATCCTCCCGCAGACGCTTGGTGCACAGATAGGGATTGACCCGAAAAACATTCATCCCTTCCTGCAGACCCGCGATTTCCAGCATTTCTTCCCGGCTGATCAACCGGTTTCCCGAAATCCGGATCTCCCGAATAGCGAACCGATCCCACTGTATCAAGAAATCATGCAGGGTCAACAACGCCAACCCGATGAACAACCAGCCCATGCACAAATAGCAGGCAGACTGAAACGCCTTCCATCGTTGTATGCGGCGCTGGCGAAGGAAGGCGGAATCTCTTCGGTGGCGAATCGGCATTTTCGGAGTTCAGGCCCCAGGAATCCAGGCAATGACAAAATGGATTTCAGACGGTCAATCGTGATGGCCTCGCAAAAAGTCGCTAACCACCGTTTTTCCTTCAAAGCCGGGCCTCCAGCAGGAGGGCGGGTGGTGTTTTGCGAAGCAGCGGAAACTGTTTGAAGCGGCAGTCTCAAAAGGCTTCCCCAGCCACCCCGCTTATGCCCGACATTTCCGAAAAGCACGGGAAAAGCGACTATTTGCGAGGCCATCAATCCTGCAGTACGACGAGTTCGTTTTCCAGAAGGATCCCCCAGCGTTCCTGTACGCGGTTGCGGATCACCTCGATGAGTGCCAGAATATCTTCCGCCGTTGCGTTTCCGGTATTGACGATGAAATTGGCATGCACATCGGATACCATCGCTCCGCCGATCGAAACTCCTTTGAGACCGGCATGCTCGATCAAGTAACCGGCAGCGGGAGCCGATGCGGGATTCTTAAAGATGCATCCGGCGGATGCCTGCCCGATGGGCTGTGATTTTTTTCGAAGAGCCATCCATTCCCGGGCTTCATCCTCGAGGCGCTTTGGATCGGAGGACTCCAGCAGAAAGGCTGCGGAAACGATGGCTGCAGGTTTGTGCCGCTCCGTTAGCAGCGCTTGGGGCCATTTCATCGACCGATAGGCCCAAGAAAAGGCATCGGCTCGTTGCTCAACGACGGTTCCGTTGGAAAGCGCCACAGCAATCGATTCGACCACATCCGATATCCACCCGTGAGAGCCTCCGGCATTTCCGGCGAGCGCACCGCCGACAGTGCCCGGAATGCCGATCATCCGGTTCAGCCCGCTGTAGCCGTTTCGGATGGCGTAGCGGCATAGGGCCGGAAGGCTCGTTCCTGCGCCGACAAGCACCCGTATCCGACTGTCGTCTGCAACACGTGTATCCAGTCGATAGGCACTGGCCGCCGGTCGGATGACGATCCGATCGATACCTTCGTCTGAAACCAGTAGATTGGAGCCACAGCCGATCACCTGAAACGGAAGGCCTCGCTCGTCGATCCAGGCAAGGAGTGCCGTCAGCTCCGAAAGCGATCGGGGGATTACGAAAACAGCGGCAGGCCCCCCTACTCGAAACGTTGTATGTCGGGCCATGGGTTCGTTGAACCGAATCCGTCCATCGGTGAGATGCAGAAGCTCGTATCGATCCCGTTCACTCAGGTTCACGGCAGTACCCCGGACATCCCCCTGCGACGTTCATCGTTTCTTCAACGCAAGGCCGCCAGCAGAAATTCCCCCACCTTCCAGACATCCCCGGCTCCGAGGGTCAAGACGACATCTCCCTCCCGAACGACGTCCCGCAACCCGTTTACGGCATCGGCATGTTCACCGACATAGCGAACGTTCCGGTGCCCGTGGTGTTGAATGCTCTCAACCAGATCGAAGGAATGAACCCCTTCGATCGGTTTTTCTCCCGCCGGGTAAATGGGCAGAACGAATAGCACATCCGACAGGTAGAAGCTTCTCGAAAACTCGTCGAAGAGCGCCTGGGTCCGCGTGAATCGATGGGGCTGAAAGACGACGACGACCCGTCGATCCGGGAAACAGGAACGCAAGGTGTCGAGAGTCGTTCGGATTTCGGTTGGATGATGGCCGTAGTCGTCGACCACGGTGACACCCAGGGCCTCGCCCTTGATCTCGAGTCTTCGCTGGACCCCCTGCACCTGTCTTAGAGCTTCCGCCAGAACCTCATATCCAATGCCCAACTCCATACCGACGGCGATGGCTGCGGTGGCATTGGTGACGTTGTGCTTTCCGGGCAGGTTCAACAGGAACTCCCCTACGGGTTTTCCGCGGAAATCGACCTGAAAGCGGGTGCGCATGCCGTCGAAAACGATCTTTCGTGCCGTGAAGTCAGCCTGAGGATTGGTTCCATAGGTCATCACCCGTTTGTGAATCCGCGGCAGAATGTCCTGGATCGCCTCGTTGTCGAGACATACGACGGCAAGTCCGTAGAAAGGCACCCGGTCGATGAACTGCAGAAAGCTTTCCTGGATATGGGCCATGTCCCGATAGAAATCGAGGTGCTCGCGATCGATGTTCGTGACGACGGCAATGGTGGGTGCATATTTCAGGAAGGAGCCGTCGCTCTCGTCGGCTTCTGCAACGATGAAATCACCCTGTCCCAACACAGCGTTCTTGCCGATGCTGCGAAGCCTTC
>JBFMBE010000007.1:0-44251 GCA_040755275.1 Thermodesulfobacteriota bacterium
CATCTCCGATCAGTGCTTCAGCCTTCTCGCGCAACTGATCGAATGTGTGCCTTACGTTGGACATGGTTTTCTCCTTCTCATTGGATGCGCTCGCAAAAAGTCGCTTTTCCCGTGCTTTTGGGAAATGTCGGGCACCAGCGGGGTGGCTGGGGAAGCCTTTTGAGACTGCTGCGAAAACGTGTTTGAAGCCGCCGGATATCGTTGGATCGGACGGACGCGCTTGAACGAATGGACATCGAAAAGCAAACCACTGCGATTCTACGGGCCTGTATTCACTGTTTGGCCATCCGTCCGATCCTACGAGATCGGGCGGCTGAGTTTTTTCGCAGCAGCGAAAAAGGTTCCCCAGTCACCCCGCGACTCGACAGAGACTTCCTGACTTTTTGCGGGGCCATCTCATTTGACGGATTCGACGGATCCTTTCAACCGATCCGTTACATCCTCGATCGTGGCATATACCTGATATGGCCTCGATTCCCCCGTTCGAAACTCCGGAGTGGCGTTCACGAGGATCCAGCGGCGTCCATCGAATTTGGGGGAGTAGACCCCCATGATGAACCCGAGTACCGGTTTTCCGGTGCGTAGCGACACCATGGCCGGGTGATCTTGTCCAGGCAAGGGTGTGCCGTCTTCTCGGATGGCCTGCCATCGTGGATCCATCGATGTCAGGCCCTTCATCTGGGCGACCGTGAGGCCGAGAATGCGTTCTGCGGCCGGGTTGGCATCGATGATCCTGCCGTCTTCATCCTGATACACCACACCCTGGGCCATGGTTTCAAACAGTGTTCTGTACTTGGACTGGCTCTCCCGAAGCGCTTCTTCGGCCTTTTTCCGCCCCGAGATATCCACGAAGGTCATGACGATGCCGGAGAATTGGTCCACCCCGATATGATAGGGCAGGATGCGGACCAGATACCATGAGCCTTCCTGCGATCGGACTTCCTTTTCAATGAGGTTGCCCGTGCGTTGAACCTCCATGGCCACCTTCACTGGATCGAAATCGACGATCCGATGGGTCAGGTGGCTGATGTTTCTTCCGATGTCCTTTTCCAGAATGTGAAATATCCGGCCGATTTCCGGCGAGTACTTCCGGATATCCAGATTTTCGTCGAGCAGCAGCGTACCGATCCGGGAGCTGCTGAGCAGGTTGTCCACATCGTTCTGCAGTTCGGTCAGTTCGAGAATCTTGTTTTGGTATTCGGCATTGACCGTGTAGAGCTCTTCGTTCGTGGACTGAAGCTCCTCGTTGGTGCTTTGCAGCTCTTCGTTGCTGGCCAGAAGTTCTTCGTTGGTCGCCTGAAGCTCCTCGTTGGAGGTTTCCAGCTCTTCGATGGTGGCCTGTAGGTTTTCCCTGGCGATTTGGAGCTCCTGCTCCAGGTCTTGAATGCGCTGGCGGGCTTCCTCTCCGATGTCGTAGGTTGCCGTTGTGGAGTCGACGTCTGGGGATTTCTCGGGGTTTTCCGTGAAAAATACGGTAACCAGCGGATCCTGACCTTTGTGAAGCGGCATCGGGAGGATGCGCATGGTGACGTTGCGCAGGCCCTCCCGGTGCTTCATCCGAATATTCGAATAGACGATGGGCTCACGGGTGCGAAACACTTTCTGAATGCCGGTTGCCAGTGGAATGGCAATATCCTTGACCGCCATCCGGGGAATGTCGAAATCCACCTTTCCGGAGGGAACGACCAGATATCCCTCGGTGCTGCCCACGATGTGAACGATCTGCATGGCCTCGTTGACGACCAGCGACAGTGGGATGAAGTGCATGGCGACCAGATCGAGAAACCGCCGCAGGATGCCCACTTCCTCGGGATCGGTGACCCGTCTGCGTTCCCGGTTCAGGTAGATTCGGGGTTGAGCGATACCGGCAGGACCGATGCGGCCGGGGCTGAGATCGACGGGAAGTCCTCTTCCCTTGCCTCGAGTTCGATAGATTTTCCACCGGGTATTCAGTGGTTCGAAGCAATCGATCATGTCGCCCACGGTTTCACTGGTTCCGAGAAAGAGAATGCCATCGGGGTTGAGCGAAAAATGGAACATCTCGAGCGCTCGTTTCTGCAACACGGGCTGAAGGTAAATGAGCAGGTTGCGGCAGCTGATCAGTTCGATATTGGTGAAGGGCGGATCCTTCACCAGGTTGTGCTGGGCAAAGACCACCATCTCCCGGATGTTGCGGGCGATCTGGTAGTCTTCGCCCTTTCGGTAGAAATACTTGCCGAGCAGCTTCGGGGTGAGGTCTGCGGCGATGCTTTCCGGATAAACCCCGTTTCCAGCGGATACGATGGCGTTTCGGTCGATGTCTGTCGCAAAGATTTTGAGATCCCGGCTGATCTTTTCCCGCTCCATGACTTCCCGTGCCAGAATGGCGATGGTGTAAGCTTCTTCCCCCGTGGAACATCCAGCCACCCAGAATCGGATTTCCGACTCGGGCCGGCTTCGAAGAATCTTCGGAAGATACTGCTCCGAAAGCTCGTTCATGGCCTCAGGATCGCGGAAAAAGCTCGTCACCCCGATCAGAAGCTCCCGGTAGAGCGTCATGACCTCCCCCGGATGGGCGTAGAGATAGGCGACATATTCCTGCAAATCGTCGATCTGGTTGACCGTCATCCGCCGTTCGATGCGTCGGGTGATGGTGCTCGGCTTGTAGTAGGTGAAATCCACCTGGGTCTTTTCCCGCAGCTCGGCGAAAATTCGATTCAGACCGTCCTCGTCGCTGAGGATCGTTTCGGATCGTTTGGCGCTGAAGCCATAGGGGTGTTCGATGAAGGCCATGAGCTGGGACGGCATGTCGTCGGGCGAGAGAATGAAATCGGCCACACCGGTGGAAATGGCGGCCCGAGGCATGCCATCGAAGCGGGCGGTTTCCGGAGACTGAACCATCACCATGCCGCCGTTTTCCTTGATGGCTCGTACCCCTCGTGTTCCGTCGCTGCCTGTTCCGGACAAGATCACGGCAATGGCTCGTTCGGCCTGATCTTCGGCGAGGGACCGCAGAAAGATGTCGATGGGCAGGTTGATGGTGCCTCGACTGGGTTCCTGATCTTTCAGCATCAGCTTTCCGTGAAAGATGCTGAGATTCTTCTTGGGTGGAATCAGGTAGATGTGGTTGGCTTTCACCAGCAGATCGTCTTCGGCACGATGAACGGCCATTTCGGTTTTCTTGGAGAGCAGCTCTACCATCAGGCTCTTGTAGTCGGGCGACAGGTGCTGGACCACGATAAAGGCCAGCCCGCTGTTCGATGGCATATGCGTGAAAAAGGCCTCGATGGCTTCCAGCCCTCCGGCCGATGCACCGATGCCCACATAATAAGACGGCCTCGAGCCGTCGGGGTTGGGAGTATCCGCAGTCATCGTTGGGTTCCTCTCATGATCCATCGGAACTATCGGATCGGACCGATGTATCCGATCCAAGCACTTGTCGAATCATCACGGCCAGCACCTCTACGGCCAACGGCTTGGGTGCGACGGCCCGAATGCCGTAATCCTTGATCTCGTTGGCATCGATCATATCGCTATAGCCCGTGCATAAAATGATGGGGATGTCGGGCCGGATGGCCAGCATCCGTTGTGCCAGCTGAATACCGGTCGGTTTGGGCATGGACAGGTCGGTGAGAACGACATCGAAATCCTGCGGGTTTTCCTCGAAGCGGCGAAGGGCCTCCTCGCTGCTGGTGAACGAGCTGACCGTGTATCCGAGCCGCTCGAGCATGCGTCTTTCCATTTCGGCGATGGATTTTTCATCGTCCACCAGCAGGATCCGATCGCTGCCTGTCGGCACCTCGATGAGGGGTGCACCGGCGACAACGGCTTCTTCCCGTTTTTCCAGAAGGGGAAGAAAAATGCTCATGGTGGTTCCTGATCCCACCTGGCTGGTGCAATCGATCCAGCCGCCCAACTCGGTGACGATGCCGCGTACGACGGCAAGCCCAAGTCCCGTTCCCTTGCCCTGGGGTTTGGTGGTGAAATACGGCTCGAAGATGTTGTCGATGATGGCACGATCGATGCCATGACCCGTATCCGAGACCGTGAGCTTCGCATATTGTCCTGGCGGAATCCTTCCGCCGGTGACCGACAGATCGCTTTCGATGGTTACCTCTCCAAGGGAGAGGTGGATACTGCCCCCTTCGGATTCGACAGCATGGAAGGCGTTGGTGATGAGGTTCATCAGAACCTGGTGCATCTGGGTGGCATCCCCCAGAATGCGGATCGTTTGCGGGGGAAGGTCGAGGGTCATCTCGATATGAGTCGGAATCGAGGCTCGGGTGAGCTTGAACACTTCCTTGACGATCGTTTGCAGGGTGACGGGGGATCGTTGGATGTCGGTCTTTCGACTGAAGGTCAGGATTTGTTGAACGAGATCTGAAGCCCTTCGGGTTGCATCGTAGATTCTTTCGAGATTCTTTTGCAGATCGGATCCCTTGGGCGCATCCCAGAGAGAAATTTGAGCGAGCCCCGAAATGGGAAAGAGAATGTTGTTGAAGTCGTGGGCGATGCCTGCAGCCAGGGCGCCGATGGCTTCCATTTTTTGGGCTTCCCGGATTTCCTTTTCCATGTGTTTGATGCGGGTGATATCGGTCAGGCAGGCGACAAACCCGTTGACCTTTCCTTGAGCGGTCCGCATCGGTGCGGCACTGACCAGCACATGGAGTTCTTTTCCGTCTTTGGCGAAGCGCCTGGTTTCCATTCGGACCTCGACACCCGTTTCGATCATTTCCCGAAGTTTCTGGCTCGTGGGTTCCTCTTGATCTTCAGGAACATAGGGAATCCGCCTTCCGGAAAGCTCCTCGATGGTCCATCCGAAGACCCTCGAGAACGCCGGGTTGATGAAGACCGGGCAGCCTTCGACATCATAGACGACGATCGGATCGGCCGCCGCATTCAGAATGGCCCGAATGCGTTCCTGATCGGCCTTCCGTTCCTCTTCCAGGCGTTTTCGATCGGTGATGTCGTGTACGATGGCATGCAGCATGTCGCCTTCCTTCATCCGGATGCGGCTGTTGTAAACGGCCACCTCCCGGATCGATCCGTCGGCCAACCGGTGTTGACATTCGAAATGGATTCGATGGGCCTTGGAGGCTTTCAGCAATTCACCCTGAGCTTCTTGGGCCGCCATGCTGTCGATGTCTTGGATGCGCATCCTGGTCAGTTCGTCGATGGACCAGCCGTAGAACGCGGCAGCCGCCTGGTTGGCCTTGACGATCCGGCCGTCTTTCGGATCGATGATCAGTTTGACAGCCGCATGGTCTTCGAAAATCCGACGGTAATTCTCTTCGCTTTGGATCAATTCCTGCTGCAGCCGGTATTCTTCAGTGACATCCCGGAAAACGAAAACGGCGCCTTCGATTCCGCCTTCCTCGTTTCGGATCGGGGCGGCGCTGTCCGCGATGTTGCGTTCGGTGCCGTCCTTGGTGATCAGAGACGTGTGGTTGCCGAGGCCGACGACCTCCCCTTTTTCGAGGACGATATCGACTGGATTTCGGACGATTTCTCGGGTTTCCGTGTGGATGATGTGGAAGATATCCGCCAACGGTCTGCCGAAGGCCTCCTTCTGGCTCCAGCCGGTCAACTGTTCTGCAGCCGGGTTCATGATCTGCACCCGGCATTCGGTATCTACGGAGATAATCCCGTCCGCAATGGAATGCAGGGTGATGTCGAGCTGCTGCTTCGTTTTCTGAAGCACGCGTTCGCGCTGGATGGAACGCAGTTGATCGGAGAGAACTTTTCCGGCCAGAACGGTGGCGATCGGATAGGCCAGAATCACCGGCAGGCCGATGCGCTGGAGGGACGATAGGACGATGCCGACGGGTAGCGTTATCGTCCAGGCCAGCATGACGACATGGACCACGATCCCGAAACCATATAACTGTCCAACGGAGGGAGGGGATTGTTCGACCAGGATCCACTTTCGGGCCATAAGACCGATGGCAGCCGAGCTCAACACGGTTCCAACACCCATATACACACCAGGGCCGCCGATGATGATGCGGCATACGATGGGCTGAACCATGGCGATGATGGCCGCCTGATACCCGAAAAACAGGGAGCAGAGGCTGATCATGACGGTGCGGCCGTCAAAGAACAGTCCGGGACTGATCACAAGCGGCTTGAGCATGCCAACGACGGATACGACGCCGAAGAGAACCCCCTGAAGCCATATGCCTGCCATGGTTCGTTGCGGCCAGCGCTTTTCGATAAATCCACTGACAAGGCTGAGCGAAATCAACAGCGACAAGTTCAGAACCAGTTCGAGGTAGGTGTTCATCAATCCCCCTTAATAGTGGGCAGTGGGCACTGCCGACTTCCTACTTTTCCCGCTTCCATCTGGCCAGCTTGTCGAACGCCTTGGCTGCGGCATCGATCAGTTCCTGGATGTCCACCGGTTTGGTGAAGTAATCCTCGAATCCGGCTTGACGGCATTCGAACACCTCGAAGGTGTTGGCGTAACCCGTCACCGCGAATACGATCGTCAGCGGGTTGTCCCTGCGGATGATTCGGCACAGGTCGATTCCGTTCATCCCGGGCAGGTTCAGGTCCAGGAAAAAGACCATGTATTTGTAGGTCTTGATCCGTTCGAGGGCCTCCTCGGCGCTCTCCGCCGTCGTTACGTGATATCCGGCTCGCGTGAACGACCGGGTCATCAGGTTCAGAATCGGTACTTCGTCATCCACGATCAGAATTCGCTTTTCCATCGTACACCCCTGTTCACTGTTGGATATCGGCTGCCCCATCCATCAGGCTCGTTCGGTTATAGGCAACAAGATGGTAAACACGGTTCCGGAGCCCGGTTCGCTGGTGATGACGATTCCGCCGCCGTGTGCCTGGACGATGCCCAGTGCTACGGAAAGCCCCATCCCTCTGCCGAGGCTCTTGGTCGTGAAGAAGGGATCGAAGAGCCGATCCAAGTCCGCCTCGGCAATTCCCTTTCCCGAATCGCGTATCCCGATGCAGGCATATGGGCCTACTTTCGGTTGCCAGTTCACCGGGTACCGTTTTTGGTTCGGAATGCAGTCGCTCTCCACCACACCCAGTGAAATCCTGATGGGATAGGGTGCCCCGTCTTCACCAGCCTCCCAGGCGTTGACCACGACATTGGTCAGCAGTTGCTGCAGGTGATCCCGATAGGCCTGAACAACCGGTCCCTGTTCGGGAAGATCGACAACGATCGAAAAACCGCGGGGCGCCATCGCCTGGAGCAGCACAACCGACTCCTGAATTAGTTGGCTCAGATCCACCGGAAGCTTGGTTCCAGCACGCTGCCCCAGATAGGTCAGCATCATGCCGCTGACATCCGCCGCCCGTTTTGCTGCGTCATAGGCTTCCTGAATGATGATGCTGGTTTCGGAGTCTTTCGGAACATCGCTTTTGGCCATCTGCAGGTTGCCCATTACCACATGCAACTGGTTGTTGAACCGGTGGGCGATGGCTCCGGCCATTCGCCCCAGACTTTCTGCTTTCTGAAGCTGGAAGTTCATCGCTTCGAGTCGCTGTCTTTCGGCCTCGGCCTGTCTGCGCTGGTCAATGTCGAAAAGGGTGCCGATCATTCGCAGCGGTTTTCCGTTTTCATTGCGTTCGACCATCCGGCCCCGGACTTCCACCCACATCCAATGTCCCTTCTTGTGACGAACCCGGATCTCGAAGACGAGAAAAGGCTGTTTTCCGGCGATATGCTCTTGGAGCAGTTTCTTTGCATAAGCGGCATCTTCCGGATGACGCCAATCCAACCAGCGGTCGATGTCAAGCGGATGGATTTCCTCCAGTGAATAGCCGAGGATGGCTGCCGCCCGCTCGTTGAAAACGATATCACCGCTTTCGATGTTCCATTCCCATGTACCTGCACCCGTTGCCTCGAGGATCATGGAAAGCATTTCGGCCTGCTTGGCCACGGCCTTCTGGGCTGCGTTTCGCTCGGTGACATCGTCGCTGACAAAAACGATTTTCTGGATGGTTCCGTCAGCGTTCCGAATGCTATCGAAGGTTCCCTCCATATCGCGGATCTGCCCGTTGCTGGCGATTGACCGATAGATCAGTCTCGCTCTGGAGAGCTCACCAGAAATGCCTTTTCGAAGGGTCTCCCGGAAGAGCTCATGATCGTTCGGATGGATCATGAAGAAAATGGAGCGGCCGATCAAATCCTGCGGTTCGTAGCCTAAGTTTCGATGCGCATCATTGGCGTATTCATAGATACCTTCCGTGTTGACCACACCGATGAAAGAGCTCGTGTTGTCGGTGATCAGTCGAAGGCGCTCTTCGTTCTCGCGCAGGAGTTCTTCGGTTCGTTTTTGTCGGATGGCAAAGGCGATTTGATCGGCCACAAAGACCATGATGTCGAGGTCTTCATAATCGTATTGAGCGTCGTTTCGATAGGAAAGAACCCCCATGACCCCAAACACTTCACTGTGAATCATCAAAGGAACACCGAGCCAGACAGCGGCATTGGCAAAGGGGATATCCGCTGCTTCAGGCCGATTGCGGAACGTTTCGATTTCGGAACGCTTCATCAGGATCGGAGCCTTGCGACGGATGACTTCCGCAGTGAGAGATGCCGGATTGTCCATCGAGAGCACCGGAGGATCCCCTCGATATTTCGTGTCTATCAAATACGAAAATTGGATCGTTCTCTTCGATGGATCGCATAGAGCGATAAAAAAATTGTTCGATTCGATGATCAGACTCAACGCCCGATAAATCTTGCCGAATAGTTCATCTGTCTTCGATGAAGTGTTGGCGGCATGGGATATATGGAACAAAGTGACATTGATTCGTTCATATCGCTTGTGGCGCTCGATCTGCTCCTCGAGTTCTTCAATTTTCTTTTTCAGTAGTTCAACCTGGTCCTTCAAGATCATGAAGAACATTCCTCCTCTTTACCGTATAAATACATCCGGATTCGCCCTACTGTACTGCCCACTGCCCACTGCCCACTGCCGACTGCCGACTACCCACTGCCCACTGCCGACTGCCCACTCAATCGCACCTCCTCAGCACCTCGGCTGCAATGGCCTCCAGCGGCAGCACTTGATGAACGGCGCCCCGCTTGATGGCCTCGTGCGGCATGCCGAACACCACACAGGTGGCCTCGTCCTGAGCGATGGTGTAGGCGCCGGCTTCCTTCATTTCCAACATGCCGTTTGCGCCGTCATCCCCCATACCCGTCAGAATGACGCCGACGGCGTTTCGGGCTGCATAGCGAGCTGCGGAGCGAAAAAGGACATCCACCGACGGTCGATGTCGCGAAACGAGCGGCCCAGGTCGCACCTCCACATAATACCGTGCGCCGCTTCGCTTGAGCAGGGTATGCAGATTCCCCGGAGCGATCAATGCCCTGCCGCGCAGAATGGTGTCTCCGTCCTCGGCTTCCTTGACCGAAATGCGGCACAGCTCGTCGAGTCGCTTGGCAAAGGATGCCGTAAAATGTTCGGGCATGTGCTGTACGATGACTATGCCGGGCGCATCCTGCGGGAGAGCTTCAAGCAGCACCCGGAGGGCTTCCGTCCCGCCCGTGGATGCGCCGATCACGATCACTTTTTCCGTCGTTTGGATCATGGCCCGGGAGGCCGGTTTTTCGATGACGGCATCCGCTGTGAGCTTGGGCTGGGATTTGGGAGATGTGGGAAGTCTGCGGGGTTTGGCCATGGCCGCAGCCTTGATGGCGTCACATATTCGAATGCTCGACTCCAACAGGAAGGTCTTGGTGCCGAGTTTGGGTTTCTGGATGATTTCTATGGCCCCGTACTCCAGGGCTTTCAGGGCTGTCTCCGACCCCTGTTCGGCCAGGCTGGAGCAAATGACCACCGGAATGGGGCATTGCGTCATGATCTTCTGCAGAAAGGTAATCCCGTCCATCCGGGGCATTTCCACATCGAGGGTGATGACATCGGGTAGTTCGGCCTTGATGCGCTCGGCGGCGATGAAGGGATCGGCCGCCGTACCCATCACGACGAGATCCGGATCGCTCGAAACGATGTCTGAAAGGGTCTGGCGCACCAGGGCGGAGTCGTCCACGATGAGCACACGTATCGGCTTACCGGGTGTCATGACGAAACTTCCTTTCGGTAGATGGTGGGCGCTGCATACCGGAAGGGAATGTTCCGGTTGTGAATACTTTCGGCATGTCCCAGAAACAGGTATCCGTTCGGGTGCAGCATGTCCCAGAATTTCTGAACGATTTGCTCCTGTGTTGCCGTGTCGAAATAGATCAACACGTTCCGACAGAAGATGATGTGCATCGGCTCGCTGGTCGGCGGTTTGCGGTCGATGAGGTTGTATCGCTCGAATCGGATGAGGTTTCGGATTTCCGGGACGATTTTGACGAGTTTTTGGGAAGGATCCCGGCTTTTCAGCAGATATTTCTTTCGCATGGGAAACGGTACAGGTGCGACGGCAGCCAGGTCGTAAACGGCTGCGCTTGCGGTGGCAAGGACGTGGGTCGAGATGTCGGTTGCAAGGATCGTGAAAGTGAAATTCGGCTGGATCTCTCCAACGTCCTGCAACACCATGGCAAGGGTATAGGGTTCTTCGCCTGTGGAGCAGGCGGCACTCCATGCACGGCAGGGTCGTCCGGGGCCGATCGCTTTGGATGCGATCATTTCCGGAATGGCCTTTCGGACCAGGTATTCGAAATGATGCGGCTCTCGAAAGAAATCCGTCTTGTGTGTCGTGACCGATTCGATCAAGTGTCGTATCTCCTTGCGCATGCCATCTTCGGAAAACAAGTGGGCGCAGTATTCCTGAAGGCTCTCGAAGGAAAGGGCACGCATCCGCTTTTGCAGCCGGCTCTCCAGGAGCGTTTTCTTGTTCGGCGTTAAATGAATGCCGCAGATTTGGTGGATGCAGCGGCTGAGCCGTTCGAAATCGTTGTCGGACAGATGACGATCGATCGAGTTCATCGCGAATCGGTTTCGGATCGTGTGCAGGGGCGAAGCAGCATTCGCCCCTGCGGTTATTCCAGTGGGTCATTCGCCCCTGCGTTCCGCCGAATGCTGCAGGAGGCTCACTTCGTTGGACGAAAACACCCTGTCGATATCGAGAATGATGATCAACTGATCGTTTCGCTTGCCGATTCCTTTGATGTACTCCGTTTTCCAGCGGGTGCCCATTCGTGGCGGTGGTTCGATCTGGGCAGCCTCCATTTCGAAGACTTCCTGAACCGAATCCACCAGTGCGCCCAGCACGATCTTGTCGTCATCCACGGATATCTCCATCACCACGATGCAGGTGTCTACGGTTCTTTCGGTTTTGGACAGTCCGAATTTGAGGCGCATGTCCACGATCGGGACCACATTGCCCCGCACATTGATCACCCCCCGCATGAAGTCCGGGGTGCCTGGCACCTTGGTGGCAGGTGTGAAATCCAGAATTTCCCGAACGTTTGCCACATCGACGGCGAAGATCTCTTCTTCCAACTTGAAGGTCAAGTATTGTGCCGATTCGGTGATGCCGGATACACTCATGAGGCCTTCTCCTTCCTGTTGGGGTTCGACATCAGTATTTTTCGAATTCCGAGTCCGGTATCTCCTTCTTGCCGTGCCCGTCGTGCAGGTCCAGCGAAAAACCCCGCTGCACATCGCTGGGTGCAACGATGCGTGCGCCAGGGAGTTTGTCGGATCCCTTTCGAGTCAATTGCGAGGCATCGGTCTTCGGTCGCTGCTCCAGAAGTCCGCGAGGCTTTGGGGTGGGGGCGATCCGCCTGGTTCTGGTCTTCGCTCCACTCTGATCGGTCCGGAAATAGGCGGATGATTGCTGCAGTTCTTCCGCCTGAGCGTCGAGCTCTGTGGCTGTAGCGGCCATTTCTTCGGCGGCTGCGGCGTTTTGTTGAATGACCTGATCGAGCTGCTGAATGGCCTTGTTGATTTGTTCGGCTCCGGCCTTTTGTTCGTTGCTGGCGGAAGTGATTTCCTGGACCAGATCTGCGGTTTTCTGAATGGCTGGAACGATGCTGTTGAGTAAATCACCGGCATGTTCGGCAATCTGCACACTGGAAGCGGACAGGCGGTTGATTTCGCCGGCTGCCGTCTGGCTTCTTTCGGCGAGCCTGCGGACTTCAGCCGCGACGACGGCGAACCCCTTACCGTGTTCGCCCGCCCGGGCAGCCTCGATGGCTGCATTCAGGGCCAACATGTTGGTCTGGCGAGCGATTTCCTCGATGATGGAAATCTTGTTGGCGATCTCCTTCATGGCGCTGACCGTTTCGGAGACGGCTTTTCCGCCTTCTTTGGCGTCTTCGGCGCATTTGACGGCGATTTTTTCCGTCTGCTGTGCATTGTCCGCATTCTGCATGATGTTGGAGGTCATCTGCTCCATCGAGGAGGAGACTTCCTCCGCAGAGGCCGCCTGCTCGGTTGCGCCCTGGGAAATTTGTTCGGTCTTGGCGTTCATTTCCTGGCTGCGGATTGCCACGTTGTCCGCCGCGCTCTGGACGTTCTTCACCACTTCGGTCAGTTTGTCCACCATGCGGGAAAGCGACTGGATCAGCCGGTCGTGCTCGGAGCGCTGCCGGATGTCCACCATGAGGTTGCCGTCCGCGATATGCTCGGCTACTGTCGTGATCTCGTTCATCGCGTCGATCAGAACGTTGAGGTTGTTCTTGATCTCGTTGAAATCGCCGTTGTAGTTGTCCGTGATCTTCGGCGGGATGTCGCCCTTGCTGATGCGATCCACATATTCGGCAGCCACGTTGAGCGGGCCGATGACGGCATCGAGGGTGTCGTTGACACCCTGAACGATCTTTCGGTAATCGCCCTGGTGTTTGGAGGCATCGGCTCGGGTGGCCAGTTTTCCGGCGATGGCGGCATCGACCAGCATCTTGGCATCGGATACCAGCGCCTTCAAATTGGAGCGAACCTGTTCGATCGTTTCATTGATAAATGCCTTCTTGCCGGGGAACCGTTCCAGCGGTGCATCGAAGTTGCCTTCTCCAAAGGCTTTCACACAGGCCATCGCCTGTTTTTTCACCGCAATATGTCCAAAGACCATTTTGTTGACTCCGGCCGCCATATCCCGATATGCACCCTGGAATACACCTTCATCGATTTTGACATCGATGTCTCCCAGATCGTGCTGGTTCGACATGGCATTCATCCTGTTGATCAGGCCATTCAGCGAATCGATGCATTGGTTGATGTTGTTCTTGATTTCGTTGAAATCTCCGTTGTAGCTGTCCGTGATCTTCGGCGGGATGTCGCCCTTGCTGATGCGATCGATGTATTCGGCAGCCACGTTGAGGGGGCCGATGACGGCATCGAGGGTGTCGTTGATACCCTGAACGATCTTCCGGTAATCGCCCTGGTGCTTGGAGGCATCGGCTCGGGTGGCCAGTTTTCCGGCGATGGCGGCTTGGACCAACAGGTTGGCGTCGGCCAACAGCGCGTTGAGATTGGAGATGCATCCGTTGAGGTTGTTCTTGATTTCATTGAAGTCGCCCTTGTATTCGTCGGTGATTTTCGGCGGGATGTCGCCCTTGCTGATGCGATCGATGTATTCGGCAGCCACGTTGAGGGGGCCGATGACGGCATCGAGGGTCTCGTTGAACCCGACGATGATGCTCCGGAACTCGAAATTGGTTTTTTCAGGATCGGCTCGGGTGGCCAGCCTTCCGGCGACTGCCGCATCCACCAGGTTCTTCACCTCTCCCATGAGGTTCTGGATGATATTCTTGATGTTGCTGCTGATCATAAAACCCAGACCCAACGCAAGGATCAATCCAACGGCGATCAATGCAATCATGGTGTATACGGCGCTATTGGCGATCCTGGTGTTCTCGTCCGCGATGATCTTTCCCTGTTTGATCTTGGAGCGCAGCATCTCTTCCACCACGTTTTGCTCGTTCCGGGAAGCGACTGCGGCATCTCCTTCTAAAACGGCGATGGCTTCATCGATTTTGCCCTGTTCCGTCAGTGTTATCATCCTGTCCAACTGAGCACCATAAGCCAGCCGGGCTTTCTTGAAATCATCGAACAGTTTCCGGCCTTCATCGGTGAAGATGGTCTTTTCGTAGGATGCAGATGCTTCCGTGATCTGATTGCGCAGTTCCGCTATCCGTTGTTTGAAGACCATCCGCTTTTCAGGTGTCTTGGCATGGATCAAATCCCTTGAATTCACCCGAACCCGCTGAAAATTGGTGGAAATGTCGGCCAGTTCACCGAGAGGAACAGCGACACGTTCGTAGAGCTTGGTGTCAGCGTCGTCAATGGTTTGGATCTTGACGATGCCCACGGCGCCGATGATGGTAGCGATCAGCACCATGGTGATGAAACCGAAAAGTGTTTTCGTACCAAGTTTGATGTTCTTGAACATGGGTTTTCTCCTTGTCAGGTTATCGGTCGATGGATGGTGGTTCTGTTATTACCTATTTCAAGGTCGATCAGAACGTTTTGATCATCACAGGCCTCCTTTCCGGAAAAGCTTCCAGGCCTCGTTTCATCGTTTTCGATACAATGGGTTGTTCGGAGTCACCTGCTCGAAGAGGTGACTGACTTCCTGGGGCAGCTTCTGAGTATGCTCGGTTGTGAAATAACCGCCTGGAAGAAGTGCCCTGTGGAACATTTTGATGACCTCGACCCGCTCGGCATGCTGAAAATGCAGCAGCACATTCTTGCAGACGATCAGGCAAAAATCGGTGCCGATGGGTTGATAGCTCAACAGGTCGTGGTATTCGAACTGAACCTGGTTGCGCAGGTGTTCTACGACCCGAAAATGATCGGGTTTTTCGGCAGGTACGAAATATTTTTCGAGGATGCCCTCGGGCATTCGTTTGAGCTCATCGTAGTGGTAGACAGCCGTTTTGACGACATCACCGAAATGGTTGGCACTGTCATAGTCTGTGGCGTACAGACGTAGGTTTTTGAATGCGAATTTGCCCATTCTTTCGGCCAGCACGATGGCGATGGTGTAGGTTTCCTGTCCGAGGGCGCAGCCCGCATCCCATACCTTGAAACGCATTCTGCCACTGCCGAATTCCACGGCGTATTCAACGGCCTTCTCGATGACCGGAAGGTCCCGGAAAAAGAACGTAAAAGCCATCCCTCATATCCTCGTTTCTATCTTGGTTTCAATCCCGCAAGCATTTCCGGACATTGCGAAGCGACTCGAACAGCCGATCGCTGACATGGTGCCGAAGCGGTTCACCGTGACCGAAATAAATGATGTTGACCTTACGATAGCAGATGGACTTCAGGGCTTCATAAAACCGTCTTTCGTAACTGGCGTCCGTCGTCTGGACGATAATGGGTGTGTCTCCCACAAACAGCGCCCCGGTATCCGGGTTGTAGAGGCAGATCGAATCCTCGGTGTGGCAGGGCGTGTGGATGACTTCGAGCAGGGCATCACCCGCCCGGATCACCTCCCCGTTTTTCAGAACTCGGTTGACGCCGTCGATGTAATGCGAAAAGGCCATCACCGTCGGTCGATAGGCTTCGATGATGAATGGAAGAATCGCCGTGTGATCGGAGTGGCCGTGAGTCAGAATCACCTGATCGATCTTGTTCTTTCCGACTCCGGTGGGCGTGCTTTCCAGGGTTTCGATGATCGATGGATCACTCCCAACGTCGATCAGGGTGTTTACGTCTTTGATTCGTTTCCAGTCGCCCAGAAGCAGATAGACATTGGAGGTATAGAGATGGTTGTGTCCTTTGACGGATAGAATCTGCATCAGGTGTTTTACAGCTTTCTGATCATCGAGGTTCATTAGGCCTATAGGTCCTATACGTCCTATAGGCCATTGAAATCCCATCATGCTTCAACACTTGTTTCTAACACACCGCCCACTGCCCACCGCCCACTGCCGACTGCCGACTGCCCACTGCCGACTGCCGACTATCTTGTCTCGGCATGACGCACCAGTTTCGGCAAATCGAGAATGAGAGCCACGCTGCCATCGCCGAGAATCGTTGCGCCGGACACGTATTCGATGTGGTTGTAGATGCGACTGATGGACTTGATGACGGTTTGGTGTTGACCGATGACCTGATCCACCACGAAACCGATTCTGCCGCCGTCGATCCGGGCGGTGACGATTTGCTCGATTTCGGGGGAAGCCCCGCCATGTTCGAAGAGCTGCCGCAGGTAGATATACGGTACAATTTCGCCCCGGATGGTGGCGATGTGCTTTCCGTGGGCTGCCGCCACGTCCTGTCGGGTAAGCTCGACACATTCTTCGATGGCTGCAAGCGGCATGATGTAGTGGGTGTCATCGATGCGTACCAGAAGACCGTCGATGATGGCCATCGTCAGCGGCAACTTGAGCGTGATGGTGGTGCCTTGATCCTTTTTGGAGGTGATGTCGATGGTTCCCTGAAGGCTTTCGATGCCTTTTTTCACCACATCCATGCCGACACCCCGTCCGGAGACGTTGGTGACCACCTTGGCCGTCGAAAAACCAGGTTGGAAGATCAGTTGGTAGATTTCCGACTCGCCCAGGGAGGCATCGGCTGAAATGAGCCCTTTTTCGACGGCCTTGGCTCGGATGCTATCGGGGTCCAACCCCATACCGTCGTCGCTGATCCGAATGAGGACGTTTGCACCGGAGTGTTCCGCAGAAAGCAGCACCGTCCCCGTTTCGGGTTTACCCTTGGCACGGCGGATTTCCGGCTTCTCGATTCCATGATCGATGCTGTTTCGGATAAGATGCACCAAGGGATCGTTCAGCTTTTCAATGACCGTCTTGTCGAGTTCGGTCTCTTCGCCTTCGGTCTTGAGGACGATTTCCTTTCCCAGTTCCAGGGAAAGGTCCCGGACCAGGCGTTGGAACCGGTTGAAGGTCGCGCCGATAGGCAACATCCGGATGCTCATCGTGCTTTCCCGAAGGCCGGATGTTAACCGTTCGAATTCTTCGGCCACTTGGATCAAGGTCAAGTCCCCTATCCGGTTCGACAACTGATTCAGCCTGGATTGAACGGTCACCAGCTCTCCGACCATGTTGACCATTTCATCGAGTTTTTCGGCCGGCACCCGGATGCTGTTGCCGATTTCGGCGGCCTGACGTTTCTGGCGGACGTCCCGAATATGCTCCTGTTCCATGAGAGCCGCTTGGACGTGCTCCGCACTGACCTTGCCGGAATCCATGAGAAGCGTGCCGATCCGTTGCTGACGGTCGAGCATTTCCTTTAGTTCGACGGGATCCAGTACCCCCCGTTCCACCAAAATTTCGCCGAGTCTCTTGTACTCTATGGAAGCATCCGGGACGCTGCCGTCGTCGATGACCTCGATGGCGAGCTCACACTGGTCCTCGACGAAGATGAACACGTCCCGGATGGCATTGACATCTTTGTCCGTGGTCAGGACGATGTCCCAGGAGGTGTAACATTGTTCGGGGTCCATTTCGTCGACCGATGGGATTTCCTCCGTATTGGCGAACACGGAGCATTTGCCCAGTTCCCGTAGCTCGTTGAGAAGCAGAATCGGGTTGGTACCTGTGGCGAACAGATCGTGATACGGTTTGAATCGGATGCGGTAGGTGATTTCTCCGGGGCCTTCCGTTTGAACGATGGGCGGCCCTGCGGCCTCGGGAACATCGAACAAGCCCGGTCTGGGCTTTGGTGATTCCCTGGGGCAGTTATCGATCAACTGCCGGAAGGCCTGACTCAATGTCATGGTTTCCGAAGTCAAGGATCCCGCATCCTCGGTGATCAACCGCTTGATTTCATCGCATGCATTGAGGGTGAGGCCGATGATGGCATGGGTCACCGGCATTTTCCCGTTGCGGATGAGATCGTAGACGGTCTCGACATCGTGGGTGAACGTTGCTACGGCATCGAATCCGAACATCGCCCCGGAGCCCTTGATGGTGTGCATGGCCCGAAATACCCGACCGATAAGTTCTGGATCGGACGGGGTCTGTTCGAGCGAAAGCAGGGCTGTTTCCAGCTCCGAAAGCAGCTCGTTGGCTTCTTCCCGAAATGCCGCTTGGTATGTGTCGTTCATCCGAGCACCTTTTTGACAACCGCTACCAGTTGTTCCGGTTTGAAAGGTTTCACGATCCATCCCGTGGCGCCTGCGGCCTTGCCTTCCTGTTTCCTGTCCGCCTGGGATTCCGTTGTGAGCATGATGATGGGGATGAATTTGAAGGCCGGGTTGGCTCGCAGGGCCCTGATCAACCCGATTCCGTCCAAATTGGGCATGTTGAGGTCTGTAATCACCATGTTCGGGGGGTGATTGGCAGCCTTGGCCAGTGCATCCTGGCCATCGATTGCTTCCAATACTTCATAGCCCGCATCGCGCAGCGTAAAGCCGACCATCTGGCGAATACTGGCCGAATCATCAACGGTCATAATCACCTTGCTCATCGATCTTCCCTCCTTTGCCATAGGCAGGGGGCGCCGCCTGCAAATTTACAGCCCTTGAGCCGAAGATATCCGGCGGATGCCACCGCCGACAGGAACGCATGGGACGCTGGGGATGCCAGGATCATGGTTCGACCGGTACGTACACAGCTTCGATGCAGTGAACAGATCATCTGCAGAAAGGAGACATCCGTTTCGGTGATGGTTGCAGTATCGACGACGATCGGTTTTCCGGTGTCAAATGCGGCTTTCAACGTTTGGAAGACTTCCGTTGCGTTTTGAACGGTGACCTCACCCCGGATATGCAATACCACCTGGTCGGGTTCTTCCTGGATTTTCAATTCAGCCATCATGGTTTCTCCTTGGTTGGTCGGCAGTGGATTTGTGTCATGTTTTCATTGCCAGAAGCAGCGACACCTCGATGATTCGATTTGCACCCTACTACCACTGTCGACCATCAAAACAGTTCGACGTTGTCTCCCAAATCCTCTTCCGGATGTGCCTGGGTGAGGGCATCACCCCCGGAAACCGTTTCCAGTTTCGGGTCCCGATCCGGTCGTTCGCCCGGTTCCACTTCCGACTGTTGGATTGGAGACGGATCAGGAGCGGCGATAGCCTCTGCCGATCCGTCATGCTCTGGGCCATCCATGTCGAAGAGGATATCGGAAAGATCGATGTCATCGGTATCGGGGGTCTGCAGAGGAGCTACAGCTTCTTGCTGGGAGGTATTGGATCGCATCGCTCCGGGGTGGTCCGTTCCTGTTTCCTCGATGGATGCGGCCGCTGTAGCACCGGCCAAGGTTGTGGCTGCAGCAACAGCGATGCTTCGATGGATTTCCCGCTCTCGTTCCATCGTGTAGCGATCCGTACCATCTTCGGCACCTTCGGCCGGATGCCCCTCGATGCTTCCCAGCTCGGGGCAGGTCTTTCGCACATCCTCGACGGTGGTCTGTAGATCGGCTGCGATCTGGCCCAGTTGTTGTCCCATGCGTTCGTGAACGTCGATGCCACCGACCGTCGTTTCGATGTCCTGCATGAGCGAGCTGCCATCCCGGTCAATCTGCATCAGAAGTGCCGAAATGGTTTCGTCCATTTCTTTGAGCGATTCGATCATCGAATGGAGGGCGGAGGGCAGATCGTCGATGCGCGCCTCGGTCGTCTTCCCGGCATCGGTCATCTGCTCGCCGGAGAATTTGGATGCCTCTTCGATCAGGGCTTTGAGATCAGCAGCGATGGTTTCGATATGGGTGGCCGTATCGTCTGCAATCTGCCGGATGGCATCCGCCAGAACGCCGAGGGCCGCTCCTTCCTGGCCGATGTGTGCGGCATGAATGGCGGCGTTCAGAGCGATCAGCTTCATCTGAAAGCCGATGGCTTCGATCTGGTGGATAAATACCGACATTTCTCCTACACTGGCCGTGATGCCATCGATGGATTTCATCCATTGTTTCTGGATGTCGCCGTATCCAGCGATGGCTTCAGCCAGGTTGGCCAGGTGGTTTTCAAGGGCCAAGAGAAACGAGCCGCTCGGTTCGTTTCCGGAGGCGGTCATGGCTCGGGTATTCTGGGTCATTCCGGATAGTTCATCAGCAATCTGCCTGAGATGTTCGATGATCCGTTCGACTGCCCCGACGATTTCCCTGCGGGTGTCCTGTAGCTGGTGATGCTGAACGTCGAAGACCAGACAGGCCGCCTGAAGTACTTCCGGTCGCGGTGAGGCGGCCCGGGTAGAAGCGCCGTTTAAGCCGATCCAGCGGAGCATACGATCAACGGGATTTCGGGGACCTGGGGTGGTATCTTCCAACGGCTTGTCCGGCTCGAACCGTTTGTGGACATCCACGAGAGCCTCCCGGACATGCTCGATGCGCTGTCTCACGATATCGTGAAACTGCATGGATGCGACCATCTCGCCGATGCTGTGGGAAATCCGGGTCCAGCTTGACGAAATCTCCTCGAGTGTCTGAGAAGAAACCCGATTGTGATCGGCCATGTCCGAAAGATTGCGATGTGCCTGCTCGAGAATCGACTGGGCTTGTCCGGCTTGCTGGAGCTCAATGGCCGTGATGCGACTCTTGCCTTCACCGATGGAGTGCATGAGTTGCCGGCAGCGATCGGCAAGGGTTCCCGCCTTGCCCGTAATGCTGTCGGCCAGGCTTCTGACGTCCTCTCCCAGGGCATAGAAGCCGGTGTCGCGATCGCCGAGTCGGGCGCTTTCGATCTTGATGTAATTGCACAACACATGCAGATGACGTACGATGGTATCGAATGAGGCGAGTCGGCTGCGAATGGCGTCGAAACGCTCGATCAGAGATTCGAGCCGTTGGGTGCCTTGCCTTCCGGCCGCACCCTGCCTGCGGATCCGATCGAAGATCGTATCGATCTCCGCCATCCATTGCAGCCAGGCTTCTCCGGTCAATTGCACCGCAATCTGTCTGGACAGATCGGCGAGTTTGCGGGTGCGAAAGTAGAAATCCTGAAGTTTTTCCCCGAGTCGGATGAAATCGCCTTCCGTCGTCGAGGCCAGTTCGTGTAGGGTGCGGTTGTCTCTGTCGAGTTGTTTCAGCAGCCTTTCAGCCGACAGCCCTTCGGAAGGCAACCGCGGGCGAAGGGCCTGAAGCAGGCGATGAACCCGGTTCATAGGCTCAGCCCTTTCCTATGAAGTGCCGATCGATGGGTGTATGTCGGGCGCTTTCCGGTGATCGTTCTGCCGATCATTTTTTGAAGAACGGCCAGAAGCGCATCGAATCCCTGATCCTTGGATACCGTGAATCGGGGGCGAAGTCTTGCACCGGTGGAAAACGTGGCATAAGTATCATCCGGCAAGATCAGGACGGTTTCCATGTCATCGAAGTCTTCCATCAAATGGACGAGTTCCTTCAGGCGGCTGGGGGTTTCAGCGAGCAGGATGCAAATCCGTCTTTCCTGAAGGGTTGAAACCGGCTTTCTTAGATTGCGTTCGAGTTGCTCCAACGTGCGGCATATCGTCTTCTCGTGATCCGTGAAATTATCGAGGATCATTCTCTCGAGCAGCATGCCCCCTCCGACTCCGGCATCGGATGAAATGAACAGAATGATATGGATCATAGCGTTTCCATCGTTGGCATAATGGGTTGTCGGTTGTGAAGAACAGTCGGCAGTGGATTTCTGGTTGCATTCATTCCAGCGGGGCGCCACCGGTCACATGAATTGAATGCAAATGTTGTTCCACTGTGTTCCCATCGAGAGCTGATCGAATCTTAGATCCAGGCGTATCATCAGGACTGTTTGAAATCAGGAAAGAATCCGTCGAATCTCCCTTTCGATGAATCCATCATGCCTTTCGTCAAAGACTGTGGACGCCATCCGGAGCTGTCTGAAAATTCAGATGACCGGTAATGGGGAGCAAGAGAGGTGAACCGAAGTAGATCGCGAATTCAATGGGATAAGGCTGCTCGTCCAGAAAAACGGACAGTATGCGAATGTTGACAGATGGGGTGGACGGGTTTGCAACGAAGACGTTTCTTTCGCCGATGGGGTGGATTGGCAGGCTAGCGCATGGAAGGAGAATCCGTCTGCGACCTGCTGGACGGAATTCCGCGAAGGTGCGGAATCGTTCAGGGGGGAGCCTTCCGCGTCATCGACGGCATGGGTCGGATGGGTCTTACGCCGGTTCCAGATCTCGCATTCGTGCGAGGATGTCGGTTCGGTAGAGCCGGAGCTGTTCCGCGCAGAAATTTCGGATGGGTCGCTCGACCGTGTCGGGTGCCGGCGGAACGGGCAGGCTGAGCAGACCGAGGGCGTCGATATCCACCGGCTGAACGCACAGGTTGTCGATGAGTCCGGACGTATACCGTCCCGGGATGACGCCTGTGACTTCCTCGGCCTCCTGGGAGCGTACATCGAGCGATCGGACGAACTGCAGCGTGCATTCTACGGAATAGGTGTCGTTGACGGCCTGAATCTTGTCGTTCAGGAGTTTTGCCATGGCGATCACCATATCGTAGCAAGGCGGGGGAGGGCCTTGCAATTGGGCGTGGCTTGGCTGCCTGCAGTGGCGGTAGTGATCACATGCCGCGTGCAGCTGGGCATAGGCATCCAGAACGAGTTGGGTATAGCGGCCTTTGAGCGTCCATGCCCTTCGAAGTTTCGGAAAATCCACCGGTTCGACCGGGGGGAGTGCCAGAGGTGGGTCGAAGGCGCGTGCCGGAATCCCGATCGCTTCCCAGAATGCCGCGATGCGGTCTTGCCGATCGAGCAGAACAGCCCGCAGAACGGCCAGGCGTTTTAGCGGCTTTTGCTGAAGCTCTCGAAGTTCCGCCACATATCGATCGAACGTCTCCTGCATCTCCTCGATTTCTTTTCGAGCCCCAAAAAAACGGTCCGCCGTTTCCTTCAACAGTTCGACGGTCAAGTCTTCGTTGAAATTTTCGAGAATGTCGATGTGGCGTTTGTCCATGGGGAAAGCCTCCTCAAGTAGAGAAAAAAAGGAGTGGAGATTCAATGCTGATGAGCTCGCAAAAAGTCAGGCCCCTGGTTTGACCCGCAGGAGGGCGGGTGAATTTTGCTCAGCAGCGGAAACTGTTTGAAGCCGCCGGAGATCGTAGGATCGGACGGATGGCCAAACAGAGAATACAGGCTCGTGGAATCGCAACGGCTTGATTTTCAATGTCAAATCGTTCAAGCGCGTCCGTCCGATCCAACGATATACGGCGGCTTCAAACAGGTTTTCGCAGCAAGCTCAAAAGGCTTCCCCAGCCACCCCGCTTATGCCCGACATTTACAAGAAGCACGGGAAAGGCGACTTTTTGCGGGGCCATCAGTCCTGTCCGATCTGATGCATTCGGTAGTACACTCCTTGTCTTGCGATCAAGGTATCGTGGTTTCCCTCCTCGATGATCCGGCCTGCGCCCATCACCAGGATGTGATCGGCCGTACGGGCGGTGGCGAGGCGATGGGCGATCACGATGGCGGTCCGATCCTTCAGCAGGTTTTCGATGGCCGTTTGGATCCGCCTTTCGGTGTGAGCGTCCACATAGGACGTTGCCTCGTCGAGGATGATGAGATCGGCGTTTCGGGCGAAGGCCCGGGCAATCGACAGAAGCTGCCGCTCGCCGCTCGAAATCGAAAGCCCTCCTTCGGAAAGAACCGTATCGAGTCCATGGGGCAGGTTTTCGGCCAGGGCTCGGCATTGGGCTGCGTCGAGGATTTCCCACAGGCGTTCGTCCGGAATCGGTTCGATACCATGCAGAAGATTTTTCCGCAAGGACTCCGAGAAGAGAAAGGGATCCTGGCTGACGAGTGCGATACGTCTTCGAACGGAATGCAGTGACCACTCCTGAAGGGGTCTGCCATTGATGCGGATGGTTCCCGCATGGGGTTCATAGAGGCGGACCAGCAGATGGATCAGGGTCGTCTTTCCGGAGCCTGTCGCACCTACTACGGCCAGTACCCGACCCTTCGGGAGGCTGAAGGATACGTCCCTGAGCACCCATTCATCTCCCTGATAGGCAAACGAGACCCGATCGAATTCGATTCGCTCGACCGGTGCATCCAACCGAACGCCTTCGGTCTCGATCCGCCCTTCCCGGTTGTCCAGAATCTGGAACAGACGCTCTGCAGACGACATGGCGTTCTGAAGGATGTTGTATTTTTCGGCGATGTCTCGGATAGGCCGAAAGAACATCTTGATATAAGAAATGAAGGCGACGAGTTCTCCGATGCTGATCCAACCGGAGAGGACATCCCGCCCCCCCGAAAACACGATGAGTGCGGTCGCCGTCATCCCGAGCACCTCGATGGCCGGCATGAAGAGGGCGAAGACGTGCAGCTGCTGCATTCCGGCTTCGTAGTATTCGTGGTTGATGTGTGCAAAACGTTTGTACTGAGCCGCCTCGCTGCGGAACAACTGAATGACCCGGATGCCGGAAACGGTTTCCGAAAACCGCGAATTGATCTCGGCCGTCTTGACCCGAAGGGTTCGGAAGGCATCCCGGGCCCGTCGGCTGAATCGAACGGCGATATAAACGACGAGCGGCAGAACGGTAAAGGAAATCAGGGCGAGTTTCCACTGGATGACGAGGAGCATGACGGCGATTCCGCTCAGCAGGAACACGTCCTTGAAAACGAAGACAACCACGGAGGTGAACAGCTCGTCCATGTTCTGGATGTCGCTGGTGACCCGCGTGACCAGCCTTCCAACGGGGTTTCGGTTGAAAAACGCCATCCCAAGCGACATCAAATGATCCATCAGCGTCATCCGCAGATCGTGCATGATCCGCTGGGCGGCCACTTCCATCGTGAACTGCTGCAGGAAGTTGAACAGAAAATCGAGGAGGATGAGCCCCAGAAACAGCAGGCTCATCCAGGCGACCCCGGAAAGGTCCGTGGCGCGCAGCACCCGGGTCTCCTCCGGGGAAAGTTCCCCGAGCCGATCGAAGGCCACACAGGCCCGATCGCCCTGCGAAACCCAGATGTCCGGATGTCGCCTCAGGATATCGGCCACATCGGCTTTGGACGGATCGACCGCCAGCCTGCGAACGCCATCGGAAAGGCCGGTGCAGGCTCCGGAATGTTTTGGAACGATATAGCGGTCGATGGTTTCCTTGGTGATATAGGGCAGGGCCAGGTCTAGAACCGTCAGGACGATCGACAGCACGATGGCCCCAGCCAGCAAGTGTTTCCAGGGATTCAGAAAGGGAAGGAGCCTTCGCAGCAGCTGGATATCCGCTATTCGGCCGAGGCTGCCTTCTTCGACGTGGCCGAAATCACCGTGCATGGCAGCACTCCTCGATTTCCTGAAGCCGGTAGACGGAAGCGTAGTATCCGTTGGCAGCCATCAGGGATTCATGGGTTCCGGATTCGACGATCCGACCCCGGTCCAGAACGACGATGCGATCTGCGGGGCGCAGGGCGCTCATGCGGTGGGATACCAGAATCACCGTGGTTGCGCCGGCCCGGCTCCGGATCTGCTGGAGAATGGCCTGCCCGATTTCCACATCCACCTGGCTGACCGGATCGTCGAGGATCAGAAGCTTCGGCGCTCCGATGAAGCAGCGGGCGAGCGCCACCCGTTGCTTCTGTCCGCCCGAGAGCATTACCCCCTTTTCCCCGACGACGGTGTCCAGTCCGTCGGGAAAGGCGCGTACGGTCGCCTCGAGTCCGGCCATCCGGATGGCTTCCCAGACCGCATCGTCGTCGATGCCGTCTCTGGCCATCACCACGTTTTCCCGGATGGTTCCGGCAAACAGAAAGGGCTCCTGCGGGAGAAAGGCGATGGCGGAGCGAAGCGCCTCGAGCCGATAGAAGCGGTTGGGGATGCCGTCGATCCGGATGTCGCCCGATGTCGGGTCGTAGAGCCTCGGGATGAGGGAAATCAAGGTCGTCTTTCCGGAGCCTGGGGGACCGGTAATGCCCAAGAAGGAACCGGCTGGGATCTCGAGATCGATGTCGCTCAGCACCGGTTTTCCGGAGGATGCCTCGGATGCCGGATAGGCCATGGTGGTTTGGTGAAAGCCGACATGACCTCGAGTGATGGTGGAAGCAGCCGGCTCTGCAGGATCGTCGATATCGGGGACGGTGCGCAGAATCCGATCGATGCGGTCCAGAGAGGCTTTGCCGCGCTGGATGAGGTTCGTCACCCAGCCCATGGCCATCATGGGCCAGGTCAGCAGGCCCAGATAGCTGATGAAGGCCACGAAATCTCCCGGTGTGATCCGCTGGAAAATGGTGTTCCGGCCGCCGACATACAGGATCAGCACCAGGCTGACGTTGGAGAAGAAAACCATCATGGGAAACAGGGAGCCGGTGACTCGCACGAGGGCGATGTTTTCCTGGATGTATTTCCGGCTGTGCGAGGCGAGTCGCTCCATTTCGAAGGCGTGGGTGTGGTGGCTCTTGACGAGACGAATGGCCGTGAACACTTCCCGGACGGCTTCAGTCAGCTCCGAAAACGCCGCCTGTACCCGTTGGTAGCGTGCGTGCATCCTGCGGCTGAAGAAGCGGGTACCGAAGACGATGAGCGGCATGGGCAGAATCACCCAGAGGGTGAGCTGGACGTGGATGTAGAGCATGAAGCCGATGGCGGCAAACCCCATCACGACGGCATCGGTCAGGGCGACCACCCCCATGCCGACGGCCATGCGGATATGGGTGATGTCGTTGGTGGCGTGGGCCATGATGTCGCCGGTCTTCATCCGGTCGAAATAGGCGGCCGAAAGCGTCTGGACATGGCTGAAGAGGCGGTTTCGAAGCGATTCTTCAACCTCTCGGGACATGCCGATGAGGCATCTTCGCCAGACATACCGCAGTGCCCCCATCACGAGGGCTATTGCAACGATCCACAGACCGTACAGGGCCAGCTGGGCCGAGGTGATGTCGAGGGTGGTCAGTCCGTCGATGGCATGTTTGACGATGCGGGGGACGACCAATTGAAGCATGTCCACGACGATCAGGCAGAAGACACCGGTGGCGATGTACCATCGGTTCTTGGAAAATGTGGGACGAATCCAGTCGAAGACGCTCATGGTTTGGAAGTGAGGGCCCTCCATCGATAGACGGCATCCGCCATCTGGACAGCCGTGCCGAAGGTGCTGCCGATCTCCCGGAAGCGATCGATCCAGCGGATGTCGGATTCGGGGGACTTCATCCATGCCTCGAGCGTTCGGCTCGAAGCGATCGGTTGCTCGGGGGCATCGTTGAAAAAATAGTGAATTCTGTCTCGAACCGGATTCCTCCGATAGGGCCAGTCCACGACGAGGGCGGCGGCCTTCCGGACGATGTCGATCCGATCGGTTGCTGCCAGCGGTATGTCTCGGGTTTCCGAAAACAGCCGTTCTTCGAGAAAGGCGAGCAGATGCCGTCGCGTGATGATCATTCCATAAGCATACCAGTCATCGATCGCCGTCTGCAACAGATCGTGCATCCGATTCGACACGCTTTCGTGGGAGGGGCAGTAATAGGTGCGGCAGGCAAAGCCGCCGTAGTGGCAGAGATCCCGCCAGTCGATGCCGGCGTTTGCAGGGACCTGCGGATGAAGCAGGCAGCCGGGCTTGCGATGCGCCTCGTCGATGAAGCCGATGTACGGGCAGTGATGGAAGTGGGGAAGGGGCGGCGGGGCGGTATGGAAGGACCGCTCGATCTCCCGGCTGCCGAAGTCCTCGATGGCTTCGGGACATCGGAGGATCCCAGCGAAGCGTGCGGTTCGATCGGCAAGAAGCTTCTGCAAGTCGGTCCGGCTGTTGTCCGCTGCGTTGTACAGGCCGCAGCACGCGGCGCAGGCGCTTTTCGGGGTTTGGCAAAGAGGGATCATGGGTGGGTTCCGGGGCGGGGTGTCTTCCAATCGACGGGAATGCGGACGGTCTTTTTGGCCTTGTTCTCGAACAGAAGGTAGTTATTCCGCAGCCCGAAGATGAAGAGGTCCCGTGTGATGGCCACATCCATCGTGCAGTATTCGACGATCTCCCGGATCTTTCCTTCCTTCCACCAGCGCAGGGCCTGCAGACCGTCTCCGGTCTTGGTCTTGCCCAGGGTGACCCGGGCGAGATGATCGAGCGACAGGCGATATCCGAGAAACCCGTGCACGGTTTCGAGGATGTCGAGGGTGGGCACCTGGTGGAAATCGAACGGACGATAGCCTCGCAGTACCTGGTAGTCGAAGCGCTTGATGTTGAACCCGACGATGAGATCGAAATCGACCAGGTGATCGATCAGGGCTTGGATGCGGTCTTCCAGGTAGGCTTCGAAATCGTTCGAGGCCGAGTCATACAGAACTGCACAGCTGACCTTCATGCGCTCCGGCCGGTTCCATCCTCCCACCTCGTCTGCGGACAACTGGGTTTCGATGTCGAGAACACCGTATCGAAAATCGATTGCGATCGGTTCCGGATCGGGCTGTGTCGATGGATCGGCTTTTCGTTCTCTCTTTCGAGGGTTCTCGGAACCGACTGCCGTTCCACCTTCCGACGTCTTCTCCGAAAGGGCATCGGCGATCGGCCGTGGGGATGGCTCGGATGCGGGCGGCTTCTCCAGAGCGGGTTGCTGAGGAAGCGGATTGCCCTTTTTGCGAAGGATGAGCTTTCGGGACGGTGAGCTCAGCAGCTTCTTGACGATGAACAGGGCCGAAGCCTTGTCGATCGGACGGTTGCCGGATCCGCATTTGGGCGAATGCACGCAGGAAGGGCATCCGTTTTCGCAAGGGCAGGATTCGATCTGTTTGCGGACGTACCCGATGAGCTCCTCGATCCGGTCGAAGGCCTGGGTCGTGAGACCGGCACCGCCCGGAACGGCGTCGTAAATGAAAACGGCCGCCTTGCCCACATGGGGGTGATGGGTTGTGGAGATACCGCCCAGATCGTTTCGGTCCGTCATGACGAGCAGCGGAAACAAGCCGATGGCTGCATGTTCGACGGCGTGGATGCCGCCCATGAAGTGCAGAAATTGCTTTTCTGCGGCCTGCTGGATGTCTTCGGGGATCACGAACCACAGCCCCTCGGTTTCAAAGGTCAGGGGCGGCAACTCCAGCGCAAGCACCTCGATGCGGCGGTGAGGGGAATGCCGCCACTTCTCGTATCCGATGACCTGATCCGTGACCCGGAGCCTTCCCCGGAACGCCTGGATTCCCTTTCGGGTCGTTTCCGCTTCCACACAGAGGATTTCCGTTTCCTTGTGGGTGTGGGGCCGGGTGTAGTAGCCGACGTCCCGTTCCGTGACCCAGATGTCGCGGTTTTCCGAATCGAGTCGTTCCACGACATGGGTCTTTCCCCGATGCACATAGACGGCTCCGGGATGCGCCTCTCGGTAGACCCGGAATCCGTCGATCGTTCCGACGATGCGGCGTTCGTTTCGGATGACCCAATTGATGCCGGTTCCCCGAAGATCGATGTCTCGATGCGGGTTGCGGGTCGCGGTGATCCAAGATCGGCCGTCGCCGCTTTTGAGAAGCCTGCCGTCCGCCTCGAGGGTTCGAATGGCCGACTGAATGGCCGGAGGCTTCCAGAGGGGTTCGTCGATGCGAAGATCGAGCTCCGCAGCGGCACAGACCAGATGCTTTTCGAGGATCACGGCGTTCAGGGGATTGACAACCGCCGCTTCGGGGCGTCTTTCGAGGAGGTCTTGGGGATTCCGCAGGAAATATTGGTCGAGGGCGTTGTCTCCGCCGATCAGAACGATGGCGCTGTCCTGTCCGGCTCGCCCCACGCGGCCTGCCCGCTGCCACAGGGATACGACGGTTCCGGGGTAGCCAACCAGAATGCACAGATCGAGATAGCCAATGTCGATGCCGAGTTCCAGAGCGCTTGTGGAAACGACGGCCAACAGCTCCCCGGAGCAGAGCTTCGCCTCGATTTCCCGGCGTTCTTCGGGCAGAAACCCGGCCCGGTAGGCGCTGATCCGATGGCGGAATTTTCCGGAACGCTGGGATGCCCACATGGCGATGCGCTCGGTCATTTCCCGGGATTGGGCATAGACGATGGTGCGCAGGCCCCGGTGGAGGGCCGCCTTCATCAGGAGGATGGCGGCCTGGGACATCCCCACGGCCGGGTCCAGGAAGACGAGATGGCGGTTGCCCTGTCCTGCCCCCGATTCGGTGACTGCCAACATGTCTTTTCCGGTCAGGCGGCTGCAGAAGCGGGCCGGATCGTCGATGGTGGCCGAGCAGCAGACGAGGGTGGGAGAGGCGCCGTAGTGGGCCGCCACACGGATCAGCCGCCGGATGACCCAGGCCATGTGGCTTCCGAGAATGCCGCGGTAGGTATGGACCTCGTCGATGACGATGAGCTTGAGGTGCTCGAAGAAGGTCTTCCACAGGTGGTGGTAGGGCAGCAGCGACAAATGGATCATCTCGGGGTTGGTGAGCAGGATGTTGGGTGGAGTCTCCCGGATCGCCTTGCGCTTGGGCGCTGGGGTGTCGCCGTCGTAGGTCTCTACGCGAGGCTCGAGGCCGACGTCTGCCGACGTCCACTCCGACAGGACGCGCAGTTGATCGTTGGCCAGGGCCTTCAGCGGGAACACATAGAGGGAAGTCGTTTGGGGGTCTTCGGCCAGGCGATGGAGAAACGGAAGGTGGTATGTCAGGGTCTTGCCGCTTGCCGTGGGGGTGGCGACCACCACGTGGCGGCCGTCGAGAATGGCGTCTACGGCATCGGCCTGGTGCTCGTAGAGGGCTGGAATGCCGGAGGTCGCAAGGATATGTCGGATGGGCTCGGCCAGGCGATGGCCGAGCGGCCGGGTTCGGGGAGAGGCCGCCGGCAGCATGCGGTCGTAGATGACCTGGCTTCCGAGGGCCTCGGAGCGTTTCAGTGCCTGAATGTATTCGGCGATTCCAGATAGAGGCATGGTGGGGATAACTTCTGTTTTCTGACTTTCGGCATCTATGATGACCCCGCAAAAAGTCAGGGAGTTGCTATCGAGTCGCGGGGTGACTGGGGAACCTTTTTCGATGCTGCGAAAAAACTCAGCCGCCCGAGCTCGTAGGATCGGACGGATGGCCAAACAGCAAATAGGAGCTGGTTGAATCGCAACGGATTGCTTTTCAATGAAAAGTCGATCGGACACGTCCGTCCGATCCAACGATCTCCGGCGGCTTCAAACACGTTTTCGCAGCAATCTCAAAAGGCTTCCCCAGCCACCCCGCTGATGCCCGGCACTCCCGAAAAGCACGGGAAAAGCGACTTTTTGCGGGCGCATCTTCTGTGATGGCCCCGCAAAAAGTCCGGCCCTCTCATTTGACCCGCAGGAAGGCGGGTGAATTTTGCTCAGCAGCGGAAAAACTCAGCAGCCCGAGCTCGTAGGATCGGGCGGATGGCCAAAATGCAAAGAATGGTTTGCTGGTTTTCAACATATTGTTTTTCATACAGATATAAATGAATTGCGTCCGCCCGATCCAACGATCTCCGGCTGCTTCAAACAGTTTCCGCTGCTTCGCAAAACACCACCCGCCCTCCTGCTGGAGGCCCGGCTTTGAAGGAAAATCGGTGGTTAGCGACTTTTTGCGACGCCATCTTCTATAACGGCGGCGGCTGTTCGATGGGTTTTTTCGAGCAGAGCCATTTCTGCAGCACGGCAGCCAAGGCCTCACGGTCGATCGGCTTGCTGAGGTAGTCGTCCATTCCGGCGTCAATGCATTTTTCCCGATCTCCGGTCATGGCGTGTGCCGTCATGGCGACGATCGGCGTATGACAGATGCCGCCTTCGAGATGGCGGATTCTGCGGACAGCCTCGAGCCCGTCCATTTCCGGCATTTGTATGTCCATGAAGACGATGTCATACAGGTTTTCCATTACCTTGACCACAGCCTGTTTGCCGTTTTCGGCGAGATCGACGTCGTACCCCAATTTTTTCAGGAGAATGTAAGCGGTTTTCTGGTTGATCGGGTTGTCTTCCACCAGAAGAACCCGGTAACGTCCGGAGGAGGCATTCACCACCCCAAATGTTTCGGCTGTCGCCGGTTTCTTGCGAAGCAGATAGGAGTCAAGACAGGATTCGACTTTTTGAGTCTTTCCGGCTAAAACCGTCATCATCGTATCGAAGAGCTTGGACTGGCGCACCGGTTTGGTGAGGAACCCGTCAAGCCCAGCATCCCGTAAGGCATGTGGATCGACATGCCCGCCCAGGGAGCTCAGCAGAATCATTTTCGGCCTGCCGAAGCTGTCGTTTCGCTGGATGCGTTCGGCAAGCATCAGGCCGTCGGTCTTTGGCATGGCCAGATCCAACAGAACGAGATTGAACGGGGTGCCGGCCAGCGCGGCATCTCGGAGCATGTCGAGTGCGGACGTCGGGTCTGTAGCCGCCTGATGGGAAATGTTCCAGTTCGTCAGGTAGTGGTCCAGGATTTTCCGGCTCGTCGCGTTGGCATCGACGATCAGGCATCGGATCGATTGAGCGATGTCTTCCTCTTCGTGGGTATCGGCTTCCCATCCGAAGGCTTCCGGTCGCTTCTGAAGCGGAATGCTGAACCAGAAGGTCGATCCTACACCAAGAGTACTTTCCATGCCGATCTCACCGCCCATCAACTCCACCAGTTTCTTTGAAATCGCAAGACCGAGCCCCGTTCCACCGTGTTTGCGATTGGCGGCGCCGTCCACCTGGGTGAAGGATTGAAACAGCAGCTTCTGGTGTTCCGGGGCGATGCCGACACCGGTGTCGGACACCGAAAAACGTAGTTTCTGGGTTTCCGCCGTTTCGGCTTCGATCGTCACCCGGATGAGAACATCTCCTTTTTCAGTGAACTTGACGGCATTGGCGACGAGGTTGGTGAGAATCTGCCGCAACCGGACCGGATCCCCTTCGACCTCGAGGGTGATGTGGCTGTCCATGAGCAGACCGATTTCGATCTGTCGGGTTCTGGCCATTTCTGAAAACAGATCGACGACATCTTCGAGAACGGTCATGAGGTTGAACCGAACCCGGTCGATATGGAGCTTTCCGGCCTCGATCCTGGAAAAATCCAGAATGTCGTTGATGATCGTCAGCAGGGATGCTGCACTCTGCTGGATGGTCAGCGCATAGTCGCGCTGGGTTTCGGTGAGTCCGGATTCGAGCAGGATTTCGGTCATGCCGATGACCCCGGTCATGGGGGTGCGGATTTCGTGGCTCATGTTGGCCAGAAATTCCGATTTGATTCGGCTTGACGCGAGGGCCTGATCGCGAGCTTCCCGCAGCTGGCGCTCGACTTCCTTTCGTTCGGTGAGATCCTGAATCAGGGCCAGGAACGCAGGCTTTCCGTGGATGCGGGTTTCCGCGACCCGAAGTTGGACAGGAAACACGGTGCCGTCTTTACGCTGGGCGCCGTTGAGCTCCCTTTCGGAGCCGATGATGTGCCGAACCCCGGTGTTCAGGTAGTTTCGGAGAAAAACGTCGTGACAGCTTCGGTACGGCTCGGCCATGAGCAGGGTGACCGGCCGACCGATCGCATCGTCCGGTTCGTAGCCGAACATGCGGACTGCAGAGGCATTGACCGAGAGGATGATGCCGTCGCTGTCGATGTGGATCATCGCGTCGGAGATCGTGTCGAGCAGGGTCTGATAGCGCATGCGGTCCATCAGCAGCTGCTCCCGCTGACGTATGGCCGCGATGACGGTTCCCAGAACGGAGATGAGCTCCGAAAAAAAAGCGATGGTTTCGGCATCGTTGCAAAACAACGGTTCACGAAGTCCAAGGGAGATGACGCCCTGCATACCGTCTTCCGCCACAATCGGCAGGGCGAGGATGACGGCGGATTTCGATCCCAAACATCCCCAGCAACGGGTCTTGTCAATGGAGCCGGTTTGAATCGATCCAGAGGAAAAGGCTTCCCAGCAGATACAAGGGGGATTGCCATTCAAAAAAGGGGCGATGGGGACGTCTCCTCTGCGGGCGAGGCAGGTCAGGGCGTTCTGATCGCGAATCCAGACGGCCCGCTCTCCAGAGAGGGGGATCCGGTCGAGGGTCGTGAACCAGTCGAGCAATTGCTCGGTGAAAGGGGCGAGTTCGGTGAAAGTAAGCCCCAGTTTCAACAGGGGATAGAGAACGTCTTTTCTGACGGGTTCGGGCATGTTCCGCTTCTCGTTCGTCGATGAGAACCATCCGGATCGGTTGGCTTTTTAAAATAGAATAAGCGATATCGATGGATTGATCAAAGGTTTTTCAGAACCTCGCCTTTTCGGGCACCGGGAATCCCGAGAAGGCTCCCTGTGGTCCGCTTTGACGCTGCCCGGAAAAGGGTCCTTTCGGAGGTGCGGAAAAGAGGGGAGCAGAAGGGAGAAGGAGGGATCGGAACGGTTGAAGAAGAAACCGGGAGGTGAAGATGACGGACAATTTCTTGAATTTCGGAAGATTCTATGCAATAGAACGCTCAACGGTAGGAAATCCCGGTGATAGAGCCGGGCGGCGGGTTTCCATACCCCCAACGGTGTTGATTCGAACCCTCGTTTTGAACAGGCAAGCGGCATGAAAGAAAAATACGATCCAAAATCCATCGAAAGCCACTGGCAGGAAGTCTGGGAACGTTCCGGGCTGTTTGCCGTGCATGAAGATCCGAAGAAACCGAAATATTACCTGCTTGAAATGTTTCCGTATCCATCCGGAAAAATCCATATGGGCCATGTGCGCAACTATACCATCGGTGACGTGGTGGCCCGATACAAACGGATGAAAGGCTTCAATGTCCTGCATCCCATGGGTTGGGACGCCTTCGGCATGCCCGCCGAGAATGCGGCCATTTCGAACAATACCCACCCGGCCCGTTGGACCTACGAAAATATCGACACCATGAAGAAACAGCTCAAGCGGATGGGGTTTTCCTATGACTGGGATCGGGAAATCGCCACTTGCAAGCCGGAATACTACCGCTGGGAACAGTGGCTGTTTCTGAAAATGTACGAAAAAGGCATGGCCTATCGCAAGGAAAGCTATGTGAACTGGTGCGAGACCTGTCAGACGGTTTTGGCGAACGAACAAGTCGAAGCCGGGGCCTGCTGGCGGTGCGGGGAAGCTGTCCGTCAGAAGAAGCTTTCCCAGTGGTTTTTCCGCATCACAGACGATGCGGAAGATTTGCTCGTTCATTGCGACCGCTTGCCGGGCTGGCCCGAAAAAGTGGTGACCATGCAGAAGAACTGGATCGGCCGAAGTCATGGGGCCGAAATCCAGTTTCAGATCGAAAACCTCGATGAAACCATCGTCGTGTTCACCACCCGGCCTGACACCATCTTCGGGGCCACCTTCATGTGCCTTGCGCCGGAGCATCCATTGGTGCAGCGGCTTTCCCGCAATACGGCCCAGCAGGCGGACGTCGATGCCTTCGTCGATCGGGTCTCCTTGCAGGAGCGAAGCACCCGAGGGCTGGAGCGCTATGAAAAGGAAGGGGTGTTTACGGGAGCCTATTGCGTCAATCCGATGAGCGGTCGCAGGATGCCCATCTATACGGCCAATTTCGCCCTGATGGAATATGGAACGGGAGCCGTCATGTCGGTTCCGGCTCATGATCAGCGGGATTTCGAATTCGCTCGAAAATACGGACTCGAGATCGTTGTCGTCGTTCAGCCGGAGGGAGGCCCTTTGGATCCGGCCACCATGACCGAAGCCTATGCCGGAGAGGGGATGATGGTTCACTCAGGGGAATTCGACGGAATGCCCAACACCGAGGCGATGCAAGCCATCGTGGACCGGCTCGAAGCGCGGAAAATGGGCAAGCGCACCGTCTCCTATCGGCTGCGGGACTGGGGCATTTCCCGTCAGCGCTACTGGGGAGCTCCGATTCCGATGATTCACTGCCCGACCTGCGGTATTGTGCCCGTGCCGGAATCGGATCTACCGATCGTTCTACCGGAGGACGCCGATCTGCTCGAGGGTGGAAAATCCCCGCTGCCGCAGCACCCCGATTTTGCTAAGGTGAAGTGTCCTGCGTGCGGCAGAGAGGACGCCCGCCGGGAAACCGATACGATGGATACCTTCGTGGAGTCCTCCTGGTATTTCGAGCGCTACTGTAGCCCGCATTACGACAAAGGAATGTTCGATCCAAAGGCTGTCGCCTACTGGATGCCGGTAGACCAGTACATCGGCGGTGTGGAACATGCCATTTTACACCTGCTCTACAGTCGCTACTACACCCGGGTGCTGAACGATTTCGGGATGGTTCCCTACCGGGAGCCCTTTACCCGACTGCTGACCCAAGGGATGGTCTGCAAGGAAACCCTGCATTGCGAAGAGCACGGGTTCCTGTATCCCGAGGAAGTGGTGGATGGTCAGCCGCGGACATGCAAGAAATGCGGCAGGCCGGTGGAAATCGGCCGAGTGGAGAAGATGTCGAAATCCAAGAAGAACGTCGTCGATCCCAACGCCCTGCTGGATGCCTATGGTGCGGATACGACGCGGTTGTTCTGTCTCTTTGCAGCTCCGCCCGAAAGAAGCCTGGAGTGGAGTGATCAGGGGGTTGACGGAGCGTTTCGATTTCTGACCCGCGTGTGGCGGCTGTGCTGGATGTGGATGGAGGAAATTCGTTCGGCAACGGCGTTCGACGGTCCGATGGATCGGCTTTCCGCAGACATGAAGCCGGTCTATCAGAAGGTTCATGTCACGATCCAGAAGGTGACCAACGATATCGAAGACCGGTTCCATTTCAACACGGCCATCAGTGCCGTCATGGAACTGGTGAACCTGCTCTACGGCGTACCGGTGGAACCGACTTCTTCGGAGAAGGCATCGGTCATGCGGCTTGCCCTCGAAACGGTGGTGTTGCTGCTCTCTCCCATCGTTCCCCATCTATGTGAGGATATCTGGCGGGAACTGGGGCATAAAGACAGTGTGCTGCTGGCATCCTGGCCAGTATGGGACGAGGCTGCCCTCCGGAAAGACAGGCATCTGATCGTGATCCAGGTCAACGGGAAGCTCCGAAGCCGTATGGAGGTGGAGGATGACACCGAGGAGAAAGTAATCCGGGAACTGGCCCTCTCCGATGAAAAAGTACAGAAATTCATTGCCGGAAAAGCCGTTCGGCAAATCGTGGTGGTGAAGAACAAGTTGATCAATATCGTTGTATGAACATGGATGAGGTCGCAACGAGTCAGACAGTTTCTGTCGAGTCGCGGGGTGACTGGGGAACCTTTTTCGATGCTGCGAAAAAACACAGCCGCCCGAGCTCGTAAGGGCCGGGCATTGGGTCAGTCATTCGATACAGGCCGGTGAGTTACAACGGTTTGATTTTCAAACAATGGTTTGTTGTTGGACGCCGCCCGGCCCAACGATCTCCTGCGGCTTCAAACAACTATCCGCTGCAGTATCAAAAGGCATGTGCCCTGGCATGCTCAGGCCCGACAATCGACAACATCGGGGTAGCGGCGACTTTTTGCGAATCTATCATTCTTTGGACGGTAATTGAATCGCATCTCATCTGGAAGCAGCGGGATGACAAGAAGGAGGAAACGGTGATCGGTCGGACAATCCAATTGAGGCTGCTGGCTGCGGTGGTGTCTGTTGCGGCGTTGTTCATGAGCTCCTGTCTCTATCAGTTTTCTGGAGAAGGCCCTCTTCCTGCCGGTACGACCCGGGTGTACATCGACATATTCGAAAACCGATCCGGAGAGACTGGTGTAGAAAGTATTTTTACCGACGATCTCATCAAGGAATTCGTTCTCAAGAGAAAGAGCGCCCTGAGTTCTTCCGCCGAATCCGGAGCCGTTCTATCTGGATCGATCGACTATATCCGGGATTTGACGATAGCCCACAAGACGCAGCGGACATCCACGCAGCGACGGGTCATCGCTTCGGTATCCGTCAAACTGGTGGATGGCGGAAAGGTGATCTGGGCGGCCAATGGGATTACGGCAAACGAGGCCTATGCGGTTGCAGACGACAAGATGGCCACCGAACAGAACAAACGCGATGCCATTAAGGTGCTGTCCAAACGACTGGCGGAGAAAATCTTCAACCGGCTGACCGATAATTTCTGATGAGGTCGCAAGAAGTCGCTGGCCAGCGTTTTTCCTTAAATGCCGGACCTCCAGCAGGAGGGCGGGTGATGTTTTGCAAAGCACAGGAAACTGTTTGATTCAGCCGGATATCGTTGGATCGGGCGGTCGAGTTTTTCCGATGCCGAGCTAAATCCCCCCTCCCTCCTACAGGTCAAGAAAGAGCCCGACTTTCTTCGATACCATCCAGATTCTGGCCAAACAAGAACGGGTTATGAACGAAATTCATTCATAACCCGTTTTTTGGTTGGTGGGCGGCACAGGGTTTGAACCTGTGACTTCTACCGTGTGAAGGTAGCACTCTCCCGCTGAGTTAGCCGCCCGCTCGATTGTTTGAAATCGGCTGTACCTTACCGAAATCGGGGGTGTCAAGTCAAGTATTTTCCATCATCAGCTTGTTCCGTCACCATGCTTCGGATCCGTTCCAGTTCGGTTTCCGGATTCGAAGCGGCTGCGGTTTCGATTTCCTTCAGTCGTGGCAGGTCCCGGATGTCATTCAATCCGAACACCTCCAGAAAACGTTTCCCGGTGGCATAGATCAACGGCCGTCCGGCGATGGGCTTTCGACCTGCAATGCGAATCAGTTTACGCTCGAGCAGCTGACGAAGAACGGCGCCGCAATCCACGCCTCGAATGAACTCGATTTCGCTTCGAACGATCGGCTGACGATAGGCAACAATGGCCAGGGTTTCCATGGCAGCGGCACTCAACCGCTGAGGGCGTGGTTTGAGAAACCGCTGAATCCAGTCTGCATATTCCGCTCGCGTCCGAATCTGGTATCCCCCGGCTACCTGAACCAAACAGATGCCCGCCTGACGCTCGTCATATTCGGTCTTCAGTGCTTCGAGAGCCTGTCGAATCTCGGTGGGATCCGTATCGGGAAAGAGCAAGACGAGACGATCGAATTCGACGGCCGTATCCGAAACCAGCAGAATGCATTCCAAAATGGGTTTCAAGGGCGGATTCATGATTGAAAAACCAGTAGAACATCGGATGTCCCATCCATAGGATCCATGCGGCAGGTGAGAATACCCTGTTTGATCATCTCGAGAACGGCCAGAAACGTGATGACACCGTCGATTTTGGATGTGGAGCCTTCGATGAGCTCGAACAGGGAGACGAACGATCGAGGGCCGTAAACTGCCTGAATCTGTTCGATTCGCTCTTGGATAGAAGGGCCCTGTATTTCCAAGAGCAGCGGACCGAGGCCCGACAGACGCTGCATGACCTTCTCGAAAGCCCCGAACAATTCGAAGAGATCGACGTCAATGGTCGGCTCAAGCAGTTGATCGATCGGGTTGGGAACATGTGCGGCAAAAACCGAATCTCCCAGAAGGGGCAGAAGCTGCATGTCGACTGAAGCGGCTTTCAGCTTCATATACTCCTGAATCGGGCGAGCGATTTCCAGACGCGGGTCATTCGCGTCTTCCGTGTCCGACGACGGAAGCAGGGTTTTTGCCTTGATCGAGATGAGGGTTGCCGCCATCAGCAGGAAATCGCCTGCAACCTCGATGTGCATCCGCTCCAAGTGTTCCAGTGCCTTCAGGTAGCGTTCAGTGATTTCGGAAATCGATATGTCGGTGACGTCGATGTCGTTTTTGCGGATCAGGTAGATCAACAAATCCATCGGACCTTCGAAGAGATCACCGATATCGACCCGGAAGGGTTCGGACGTGAGGATGTGGGTTTGCAATTGAAATTTCGATGGAATTTGGTTAGGGTTCTTGGGAAAAGCCCTACCGGGAAGGCGGATCGATCCATGGACGATCGGCGGCTCCCCCCTGCAAATCACCTGCAATCTGCAACTCATACCCCATTTGACGACAAGGAGCGCATTCTATGGTCGATGATTGTATTTTCTGCAAAATCGCACACCACCAGATGCCCACCGAATTGCTCTATGAAAATGACCGCCTGGTCGTGTTTCGGGACATCAAGCCCCATGCTCCGGTTCACTGGCTGATCGTTCCCAAGAAGCATATCCGAAGCGTGAACGACCTGCAACCCGAAGATGCGGCCATCGTTGCGGAAATGATGACAACGGCGAGGGATATGGCGAAGAAAGCGGGGGTCAACGAATCGGGGTACAAGCTGCTGTTCAACGTGGAGAAAGGCGGCGGGCAGGTGATTTTTCATCTCCACCTGCACCTGATCGGCGGCTGGGTGCGTTCATGACGGTTGCGGCCATCATTCCTTCCCGATGGGGGTCGAGTCGATTTGCCGGGAAGCCCCTAGCCCTCATCTGCGGCAAACCCATGATCCAGCATGTGGTGGAACAGGTTTCCCTGTCGACAGCCGTCGATGTACTGGTCGTTGCCACAGACGATCGCCGGATCGCTGAATGTGTGGCGGCTTTCGGGGCAAAGGCGATTCTGACCCGCTCCGAAAACCGCTCCGGAAGCGACCGGGTTGCGGAGGCTGCAGATCGGCTCGGTCTTTCTCCAACCGATATCGTGGTGAACATTCAGGGGGATCAGCCCCTGGTGCATCCGCAGAGCATCGACCAGGTCATTGCACCGCTCATTGCAGATGAAACCCTTCCGATGAGCACCCTGTCCTTTCGGATCGTTCGGCCTGAGGAAATCACCAATCCCAAGGACGTCAAAGTCGTTTGTGACCGAAAAGGTTTTGCGCTGTACTTTTCCCGATCCCCCATTCCCTTCGGCAGGGATCCGGGGGTTGTCTTCGATACCTGGAAACACTTGGGAGTGTACGCCTACCGCAAGCGGTTCCTGGACGCTTTCTGTACATTGGAAACCGGCCTGCTTGAACGGATCGAGCAGCTTGAACAGCTGCGGGTCTTGGAAAACGGTTATCCCATTCGGGTGGTGCAGACGGAACACGATTCCCCGGAGGTGGACCTTCCCTCGGATATCGAACGGATCGAATCCGTGCTTTGCGGCGGATGAAGCATACGGCCGGGTGTAGAACCCGGCCGTATGTCCCGTGGCGTGCGGGTTGTGCGGGATGACTTTTGCCGAAATCCGCTTTCCCGGAAAAGTCCCCACCAACGGCATCCCTGCTTTCTTCTGACCCCCGACTTCTGAGTTCTGTCTTCTGGCTCCAGTCTACCTCGCCTCACGGCTGCTGCGGTTTCGTCCCGGCAGGTGGTGCTCCTGGCTTTTTTACAGGAGGCTGGGCAGGTGTGGATTCATAGCCGGCTGCGGGAGGGGCTGCCGCTGCCTTGCTGCTCTTTTCCAGTTCCCGGATGCTTGCCTTGACCGACGTGAGCTGGCTTTCGACGGACTGGGACAGATGATCCGCAATGTCCTGGAGTTTCTTTTCATAGCCTTTCAGCATGACCTCCAGCTGTTTCTTGTCCGCCTTTTCGCCGGAGATGAGCCCCAAATCGGCCTGACATTCGGCCACTGCAGTCGTGATCGCGTTCAGCTGATCCGCGATTTTGGCGGTATCCTCGCCGTATTTCTTTTCGAACGCTTTCTGGTCGCCGGTCAATTTGTCGATCGAACCTTTGGTCTCTTTTTGAGCAGCCGTCAGTTTCGAATCGAGCTTGTTGACCTCAATCGGCAGATCGTTCTTGTCCAACTTGACGGTTTTAAGCTCATCGACCTGCATGGACAATTTTTCGACGCGTTCCTTGAGCTGGGTGAATGCCGTCTGATGCTGATCGATGCTGATATGAAACGCTTCCTCCAGTTTGGCATGATTGATCGAAAGATTCGAAAGATTCGATTCGAGGTTTCGGGCGATGGCCGTCAGTTCCTTGGCACTCAAATCCTGCGTCTGGCTCACCAGAAGTCGGATATCCCGGTAGACGAGATATCCGATCAGGGCGACCAGAATCGGAATCAGAATGGTGATGATCGTAACCCGCTGGCTGAGCTTTTCCAAACGGCGGTAAAGATCCTGATCCCCGAGAAGGGTCGCCGGGCGATCTTCCTCCGGAATCGGGATGTCAAAATGGTCGATCTTTCGGCTGTCCATGTCCGTCTATTCCCATTCGATCGTGCTGGGTGGTTTGGAGCTGATGTCGTAGACGACACGGTTGACGCCTTTGACTTCGTTGATGATCCGGTTGGAGATTCGGGCGAGCAGATCGTGCGGCAGCCTGGCCCAATCCGCCGTCATGGCGTCGAGGCTGGTGACCGCCCGGATGGCGATGACGTGCTCGTAGGTGCGGTGATCTCCCATCACCCCGACGCTTTTGAGCGGCAACAGCACGGCAAAGGATTGCCACAGCCGTCTGTAAAAGCCTGCCTTTCGGATTTCATCCATCAGCAGATCGTCGGCTTCTCGAAGGATTTCCAGCCGTTTTCGGGTTACTTCGCCGATGACTCGGATGGCAAGCCCCGGCCCCGGAAAGGGTTGTCGCCAGATCATTTCATCCGGGAGACCGATTTCCGATCCGAGTTTGCGGACTTCGTCCTTGAAGAGGTATTTCAGAGGCTCGATCAGCTTCAGTTTCATATGCTTGGGAAGCCCGCCCACGTTGTGGTGACTCTTGATGACGGAAGAAGGTCCACCGAATGCGGATCGGGATTCGATGATGTCTGGATAGAGCGTTCCCTGTGCCAGGAATTCGGCTTCCGGAATCTTGGCGGCCTCTGCCTCGAAAACGTTGATGAAGATCTTGCCGATGATCTTTCGCTTTTTCTCGGGATCGACGACCTTGGCGAGGGCTTTTAGAAACAGGTCTCCGGCGTTGACGAAACGGATGTTGATGTGCAGGTGTTTCTTGAAAACCTGCTGCAGCTTCTGTCGTTCATTTTTCCGCAGCAATCCGTTGTCTACGAAGATGCAGGTCAGGTGCCTGCCCACCGCCCGATGGATCAGCAGGGCAGTGACCGCAGAATCGACGCCGCCGCTCAGGCCCAGAATCACCTGTTTCGATCCGACCGTGTTGCGAATGTCCGCAATGGTTTCCTCGGCGAAGGACTTCATGGTCCAGGTTCGATCACAGTGGCAGATGTCGAAGAGGAAGTTTCGGATCATTTCCCGGCCCATCGGTGTGTGCTCCACCTCCGGGTGGAACTGGAGGCCGAAGAGCTGTTTCTGGGGATGATCGACCGCTGCGATGGGCGTTCCGGCCGTAGAGGCGATCATCCGAAATCCGCTAGGGAGCTGGCCGACCACATCCCCGTGGCTCATCCAGCAGGGGGTGATGGAATCGATTCCGGCAAAGATCTTGGAAGATTCGGTCAGGGTGAGCTCGGCGAAGCCGTATTCCCGCTTGTCGGCTTGTTCGACGGTTCCACCGAGGGCCTGGACCATGAAATGCATGCCATAGCAGATGCCGAGAACGGGAATGCCCAAGTGGAACAATTCCGGGGAGATGGCCGGGCTGCCCGTTTCATAGGTGCTGGCTGGGCCTCCGGAAAGGATGATGCCCTGGGGGTTCAGTTTCTGGATGGTTTCGATGGAGATATCCGGCGGTTCAATCTGACAATAGACTTCGCATTCTCGGACACGTCGGGCGATCAGCTGGTTATACTGCGAGCCGAAATCGATGATGAGTATCATAAAACTCCTTTTGCAAAGAGTGAACGAAAGGCGCAACCGCACACATCGTTTCGGATGGGATGGAACGGGGGATCGTTGCGCCGGCAAATCTCCAGAAATCGGGACAGGGCATGGCTTGCCCCTGCTGCCGAATCCGGGGGCAGGGGGATCGTTGGCCGTTGGGTCGTAACGTCAGGCCGTATTTGAAGGGGCAAGGCATGACTGATCCTACAGCGTCTCACCCGCATTTATGGTAGACAAGCGGAAAAAAGTCAAGCAGGGAATCCGGATGATTTCAGGATGGATGCTTCGATGCACCCGGCCCAGTAGTGCAAGATCAGCATGTGGGCTTCCTGAATGCGGGCCGTGCGCGTCGCAGGCACGACGATGGCCGTATCGACGGCATCTGCAAGCAGACCGCCTTTTGCGCCCAGAAGACCGATGGTGTGCATGCCGATGGTCCTGGCGGATGCCACAGCCTCCACTACATTTCGGGAGTTTCCGGATGTGGATATGCCAATGAACACATCTCCCGGCCTCCCCAGAGCATCGACCTGTCTCGAGAATACCCGCTCGTAGCCATAATCGTTTCCGATGGCCGTCAAAATCGATGTGTCTGTGGTCAGTGCGATGGCCGGAAGCCCGCTTCGTTCGGCTTCGAATCGCCCCACCAGCTCCGCCGCGAAGTGCTGGGCATCAGCGGCGGATCCGCCGTTTCCACAGACAAGAATCCGATGTCCATCGACCAGGGCATTCGAAAGAAGCCTTCCAGCCGTTTCGATGATTGTTTCCAAAACCTCGAGGGATTGAATGACCGTAAGATGTTCAGAAAGGGTGGTGGACCACATGGGTAGGTTCTCCTGTTGTTGTGAAAAGCCCGATTGAGGAAAAAGGGGGCCCTTGGATCGGGATATAAGAAGGATGGCCTCGCAAAAAGTCGCCTTTCCCGTGCTTCTTGTAAATGTCGGGCATCAGCGGGGTGGCTGGGGAACCTTTTTCGCTGCTGCGAAAAAACTCAGCCGCCCGATCTCGTAGGATCGGACGGATGGCCAGACAGCAAACAGAGGCTGGTTGAATCGCAACGGCTTGCTTTTCAATCGA
>JBFMBE010000008.1:0-44014 GCA_040755275.1 Thermodesulfobacteriota bacterium
GATCCAACGATATCCGGCGGCTTCAAACACGTTTTCGCAGCAGTCTCAAAAGGCTTCCCCAGCCACCCCGCTTATGCCCGGCATTTCCCAAAAGCACGGGAAAAGCGACTTTTTGCGACTCCATCAAGATTGAATCTCGAATAATAGCCAATAAAACGATTGGATCATGCCATGCTGCGAAGCCGCAGGCCGCTTCCCTTCGATGGCACGACACCGCCGTTTCTGCCGTAAACAGGGGCTGGAATCATGAGGTGGGTGAGGAAATCGATGGAGGAACGAATGAGGGACAGGGAATATCCGATGAGATTGTCGTTTTTTCGATTTCGTTCGGCAACGATATCGAGAACTGCCTTGAGCTCTGCAGAGAGGTGCCGAATGCGTTCGGCAAGTGGAGGTTCCATGCGCTCGGCAATTGTCGACAGGGTCAAGGAAGCTGTCGGTATCCCGAATTCCGAAGCCAGCTTTCTCAGGAAGACTTTCCTCTTGGAATCGATGGCCTGAATTCGGACAACCTGGATTTGCTTTTCTTCCCGAACCCGATGAAAGGTCTGGATCGAAAAGGCGACGATCGCCTGCTCTTCCTGAATCAGCAGGTCCGCCAGCCGCCGGTATTGACCGACGAGCTGTTCCATCAATTCGATGAAGGATTCGCCTATGGGATTCATTGACGCGTTCATCTCTCCTCACCACCACATGATTTGAGTACACTTTACCCAATCGATCGGATATTGACAAACGAAAAAGAAGCCATGGTTACAGGTTGTTGGATCCGTTGTGCTGGATGAACGATCATGGGAACTCAACCTTCGGGAATCATCGATCGGTTGCTCCGAATTTCCTCGATCATTTTTCCTGCGATTCGTTCCGGATCGGGTCGATAGGTCCCAGCCTGAAGGCTGGAGCGGAGCGATGTAACGAGATCCTGCCGAACATCTGGCAATTGGTGAATCCTGTCGATAGCCTGGCGCATTTTTCGGGACATTTCCGAAAGCATCACTTTGTCGTTCTGCTCATCGACAGTATCCACCGAAAGGTTCCGGCTTGGTGGCGGTTGTTCGCTCCGTATGCCTTTGGAAGACAATCGGGCATATTGAGCTTGTCCGGTTATGGTATTATCGATGATTTTCATCATATGTCACTCCTACATGTAGTGGTGAGGGCTTTGATGAATATATCGGCCGTTTCACCAAAACCTTAAACGGCTTTTCCTGCATGCCGTCATCACTCATCTGCCTTGTTTTCAATTCTAAAGCGTTGCATGAGCTGTGACTCCAAAATACCGGCAAGACCGAAGCCTTTTTCAGCCATTTTCCTGGAAAACTCCGTATCGATCAGCTCTGAAAACATCTTCTTTCCGCCTCCGAAGCCGGCGGAACCGCTTTCCGGAACGGTCTTTCGCATTTCCTGAAGCAGCTGCTTCAGGAACAACGCCTCCATGTCCTGACAGGTTCGGCGAATTGTTTCCGGGTCGTCGGACGGCGTCGAAACAGCGCCCTCCTTCGATCGAATCGTTTTCTGAGACGAAGGTAACCGATTGCCTACCGTCATTGCTTGACCTGATGAAACCATATCGATCGAATTCATTCTACATGATCTCCAGTTTGGCTTGCAAGGCACCGGATGCCTGCAAGGCCTGGAAAATGGAAATGAGGTCCCGTGGTGTTACACCAAGTGCATTGAGTGCCCGAACGATATCTCCAATCGTGACATTGGATTCCATCAAATAAATCGGCGCCTTCTCTTCTCTGACATTGATGTTCGTGTCGGGTGTAACCACTGTCTGCCCCTGAGAGAACGGCATCGGCTGAGACACTTTGGCGTCATCCTTGATGGAAATGCTCAAATTTCCGTGTGCGATGGCCACTGTCGAAATCCGGACGTTTTCACCGATGACCACTGTCCCCGTTCGTTCGTTGACAACGACTTTGGATACCGTATCAGGAGCCACCCCGATATTTTCGATCATGGTGACAAATCCCGACACGTTGTCGAGGTATTTTCCGGGCACACGCACATCCACAGTAGCTGCATCCGTCATTTTCGCAGCCGGTTCCAGCAGCGCCTGGTTGATGGCCTCCGACATGCGGCTTGCGGTCGTAAAATCCGGATTTCGAAGGGAAATGCGCAGCAGGTCACGATCGTTGAAATTCGTTTGCATTTCCCGCTCAATGGTGGCACCGCTCGGTATTCGTGCGACAGTTGGAAAATTCTTCTGAACGTTCGCTCCAGCCCCCTGGGCCGCAAAACCTCCTGTACTCACGGCTCCTTGAGCGATGGCATAAATCTGACCGTTTGCTGCCTTCAATGGCGTGAACAGCAGTGTCCCCCCCTGCAGATTCTTGGCATCCCCGATGGAACTGACCGACACATCGATCTGCATACCCGTTTTCGCAAAAGGAGGCATGTCGGCCGTCACCATAACGGCGGCCACGTTCTTTACCTTGATGTCGTTCGGATTGACGGTGATCCCCATTTTTTCCAACATGCTGACCAAGGACTGCACGGTAAAGATCGTCTTGTTTCCGTCTCCAGTGCCATTGAGACCGACCACAAGGCCGTAGCCGACCAGCTGGTTGTTCCGAACCCCCTGCACATCGGCAATGTCTTTGATCCGCGCTGCATGGGCGATCGACACCCCGATCGCCAGCATCCCGAACACCAAGGTCCAGCCGATCATCCTGATTCTGAATTTTCGTTCATTCCATTGTGCCATACGTCTCATGCCCGGCCTCTTTCTTGATCAAAAAGGCGAAATCACGTTGAGAAAACGGGCAAGCCACCCCTGCCGCTGGGTGTCATCCACATCCCCCACGCCCGTATACACGATCTTCGCATCCGATATGTAGGTGGACTGAATGACGTTATCAGGCGAAATATCGCGTTCCCGAATGGTTCCTGTCAAAACGATGAGCTGTTTTTCGTTGTTGATCATCACTTCTCGGGAACCCGCAATGACGAGGTTGCCGTTGGGCAGCTTGTCGATCACTTTGGCCGTCATGTAGGCGGTCAAATCTCCCTTTCGGGTCGTATCCCCTTTTCCGTCGAAGGCGTTCTTCATCCCGCCTTCGATTCTGGAAAAGGGGTTGAAGGTTTGTCCGACCTTCGGATATCCCGATTCAAGTCCCAGGAACTTGTCTATACCCAGGGAAAAGGCGGTGTTCTTCCCGGTGCTGGTGCTGGCGCTGTTGGAGGCCTTGGAAGATTCGACGATCTTGATCGTTACGATGTCTCCGACCGCCCTGGCTTTGGCGTCTGCAAACAGGTTGTTCAGCTGGGCATTGTCCGACCAGAGTGAACCATCGCTCCTCGTTTCCGGTTGGGTCACGGATGCAGCGGCAAGAACCGGCCGATCGGGTATCTCCAGGTGGGTCTTTTTGGCCGGGCTCGTGCAGCCGCTCCAGCTCATGCTGAACAGACATACGGCGATTATTGTCATGAGCCGTATTCCGGCTTTTCGTTGGATCGTTTTCATGGAATCCTCCTCTCTTCTTGGTAACCAAGATACGGGATACATAGGTTGCAGGAAATCAAAAGGCCACCGCATCCGGATACCATCACCTTAGAATTCGACCCGAACCGTTGTCGGGTCGAGAACGCGGGCGAACACTTCTTTTTTCGAGTCGAGATTCACAACCCGAATGCGATCCCCCCGCCTGCCGTTTTCCTTCACTTCCCCCTTGGTGCTCACCCGCAGGGCGCCCGTTTCCGCCACAATCGTCACGATGTCGTTTCGCTTGACCAGCGGTGGCAGTTCAATCAAATCCGTCCGCAACACCTCGCTTGGATTGATGGCGCGCAACGCCCGCTTTCCGACAACATCTTCCAGATCTGTAATCGCATTCGATGGGAGCTTCGCCAAATCAGCGGCAACCACATCGATCATGTCTTCGGTGATGACCTGTCTGCGGTTGATCGACTGTTTGGCGATGACTACCGACGTTTCTACAGATATCGTTGCAGTCACCCAGATTTTCCGTTCCACCTGATGTTTCACCAGGAACCGCACCAGAAGCGGAACGGAACCGATGAGGTTCGTCCGATTGGGAAGAGACACCTCGGCCTGAAAATCCTCATCCGACAGGTTCACGACATCGGATGTACTGGACAAACCAATCCGGGTCTTGTTCCGATCCCACGGAAGGCGTGGTTCGAGATAATCGAGTACGATCCGCTCGATCCGGGTCTTGGGTATTTCAAAGCTCTTGCGAACGATATCGATGGTATCCGGGACGAGTATCGCGATACCGTTTGGATCGATGCGGTTCTGTCGTAGGCGGATTTCGATATACGATTTGTCGATGGATCGACTTGCTCCCAAAATGGGCGCATTCCCGAGCGAAATCTCCTGAATCCGACGTACCAATTCCGAATCATCTCCAGCAACAACCGCAATATCGCCGATGGAAATCCCGGAACCCGACACCTGGACCTGTCTGGGGGCGCTCAGGGTGACTCCGGCTGACAATCCCGAAGCGACAATCCCGCCAATGCTCCACATCAGCACAATCCAACCCACTATCCATTTGGAAATGCCGTATCGCTTCATGGCAACGCGTCCCTACCGTTTCAGATTGTTTGCCATCTGGAGCATGTCATCCGAAGCCTGGATGGCTTTGCTATTGATTTCATACGCTCTCTGCGCCGCAATCATGTTGACCATTTCATCGACGACACTCACGTTCGACATTTCCAGAAAACCCTGAGAAAGCGTACCCCGGCCTTCGGCTCCCGGTGCTCCGGTAACGGGATCTCCGGATGCAGCCGTCTGCAGAAACAGGTTCCTTCCAATTGCACGCAGCCCGGCCGGATTGGCAAACCGGGCGATTTCGATCGTTCCGATTTCCACACTGTTCACCTGGCCAGCCTGAATAACGGATACCGTTCCATCGCTTCCGATCGTGACCGATACGGCATCTCTCGGAATGGTGATCTCCGGCTCTAACGAATACCCGTCGGATGTGACGACCTTTCCTTCGCTGTTCAGCTTGAAACTTCCGGAACGGGTGTAGGCGATTTCTCCATTGGGCTGCATGATCTGGAAAAACCCGTCTCCCTCGATGGCCACATCAAGTTCGTTCTTGGTGACCTGATAGTCGCCCTGCATGAACAGTCGTTGGGTGGAGACGGGACGGGTGCCCTGCCCGAGCTGAAGGCCGGTCGGAACCTGCGTGCCAGCAGCCGACGCCGTACCGGCAGGTCTCAGATTCTGGTAGAGTAGGTCTTGGAAATCGGCCCGGCTCCTCTTAAACCCCGGTGTGCTGACATTGGCGAGGTTGTTGGCGATCACGTCGATGTTCAGGGTCTGGGCCTGCATTCCTGTGGCCGCTATGGACAAGGCTCGAGATGACATAACGCTTCCTCCTCAAACAACTGGAAATGACCGGCTCCACTCACGAAATCCGGCCGACATCGTTTACGGTCTTCGATATCGTATCGTTCATCGACAGCATCACCTTCTGATACGATTCATATCCTCTCAGGGCGTCGATCATTTCCGTCATGACCCGAATGGGGTCCACGTTCGAGCCTTCGAGATGTCCCTGCATGATGATGGCCTCGTCTGCAGCAGCAGGCTGGACATTCGGATCGGCCGGCTCGAAAAAACAATCCCCGGCTTTGAGCATCCTCGTCGATTCTGGAAAAGCCACAACTTCGATCCGATCGGTTTCCTCTCCATCGACAATCACCGTTCCGTCCGGAGCAATTTCGACATCAGAACCACTGATGGTGATCGGACCCCCTCTTCCCATGACCGGATATCCTTCCTGGGTGACGAGGATCCGATTGGCATCCAGGGTGAAATCCCCTTTCCGGGTATAGAGCTGTTTATCGCCGACCTGTACGGTAAAAAAGCCCTTTCCATCGATGGCCAGATCGAGCGCATTGTGTGTATGGATCATCCTGCCTGCATCCAGGTTCACGAACGAGCCCACCGGTACAATGATCTGGGTGTTCAACGTCATGCCGTCCAACAGGGTTCCATCTGGCTTCTCCCAGACAGGCCCATGTGTATCCGGAAGTCGAAACACCTTGTCTTCCTTGTATCCGACGGTATGAATATTGGCGGCGTTGTTGGCAAGAACATCCAGACGGGCTTCCTGCACCAACGCCCCCGACAGAATGCTCGACAGCTCACCGCTCATCGTTTCCTCCGCGTTTTCAGAATGCTAAGCCATGACGGCTTCGCAAAAAGTCACAATCCAAAGATCTTCCTGAATGATCATACCGCTTCCGCCAATTTCCGGCCCTTGACGCTGTGCGACGCACGCACCCGGCACAAATCGATGATCAGCTCGATTTCACATCGCGGCAGATCGACCCGCTCGGCGATACCCTGGATGCTCATCCCCATTTCGGCAAGCCATCGGGCTTCTTCATAGGGATCCATCGGTTGGGTCTTTCCTTCTTTTTCAGCAAGGGCTTGAGGATACCGCAATACATTCTCGAACACCCTGCCGAATCCGGGCTCTTGGGCTCCTTTACCGGGTATGGCCCGGAAAGTCCCTCGAGCATCCAAGGGTGAAAGCGCCTTCGCAGCATTTTTCCGCTTTCGATAGAGAACGATCACAATCGATGCGCATACCAGTATGCCAACGATATCCAGAGCGATCAGCATCGTCGTCCACGATATTTCCAACCCCATCATGAATGCCTCCTTTCGATCCTATCCCGATATCCACAACGCTGGATGACTACTTGCTACTCTTGCAATTATCGCTCCAACCCATCCGTTTTCGCAGCATCTGCCGAAGCTTCGACAATGCCTGGGAATGGATCTGGCAAATTCGGGATTCCGTCAAATCGAGCACCTTTCCGATTTCTTTCAGTGTCAATTCCTCGACATAATAGAGCGAGAGAACCGTCTGTTCTCTCTGGGTGAGTTTCCGGATTCCATCCGAGAGCATCTGTTTCAACTGAAGGCGGATGATCTCTTCGGAAGGATCGCTTTCAGAAGGATCCGCAAGGGCGTTGAGACAGATATCCTTTTCTTCGCCTTCTTCAATACCAAACTCTTCGAGACTGACGATGGAAACAGCGGCCTGCTGGCACACGGCATTCAAGTCGTCCAACCCGAGGCCCATGGCAGCCGCGATTTCTTCGGGTTCCGGATCCCGCCCCAATTCGATGGTCAGCCGCTCACGGGTTGTGTCATAAGCGCGAACCTTCCTGCGGTTCGTGCGAGAGATGACGTCCCGCGAACGCAATTCGCTCAGAACAGCTCCGCGGATGCGGAAGGTCGCATAGGTAGCAAGCCGGTTCTCCTTTGCAGGATTGAAATGATCGATTGCCTGGATCAACCCCAATATTCCAGCGTGATACAAATCTTCGATATCCACTGATGAGGGAAGACGGCAGGCGATTCGCTGGACGATCCGCTTGACAAGTGGCAGATAGGTCTCGATCTGTTTGTCGCGGTTCTGCGAGGCGTCGGAATATTGCTGAAAATGCATCACAGCGGCATAGCTCATCATTGGCTGAAATCCATTTTGTTCGCGATCAGGTGTTTCAGAAATCCTTTGGCATCCCGCATCGGAAAGGAAAGCTCGCTCGATTCCAAAATCCGGGCTGCAAGGGACTCATAACAGCGGCTGGCCAACGTCGTCGGGTTGCTGAGTGTCACCACCTGCTGCAGCTTGACACCACGAACGACATTGCGATCGTAAAACACGTGTCCGAGATATTCGATCCGAATGTCGAGGAACCGGTCTGCAACCAGGGACAATTGGCGGTAGACTTCGTGTGCCTCCTGGATGTTGTTCACCATGTTCACCAGCAACCGGAAACATTTGGCTCCGTACTGCATGGAGAGAATCTTCATCATCGCATAGGCATCGGTGATGGCTGTCGGTTCTGGACTGGTGACCACGATGATTTCCTGGGAAATGGCGTTGAAATGCAGAACATTGGAACTGATGCCTGCAGCCGTATCGATCAGCAGGATATCGATCGGATCGAGTACCCGATAGAGTTCCGAGAGCAGGTGGGTGGTCTGGGCCTTGGAAAGCTGGGCCAGTTCCTGAATGCCGGATGCCGCCGGAAGGATGAGGATTTTTCCGGGTCCTTCGATAACGATGTCCGACACCCGCTTTTCCCCGACGGCGACATGGCTCAAATTGTGTTTCGGAGATATGCCGAGCAAAATATCCAGATTGCCCAGCCCCATATCGGCGTCGAGGATCATCACTTTCTGGCCGAGTTTCACCAACGTAATCCCAAGGTTTGCCACAATGTTGGTTTTACCGACTCCCCCTTTTCCGCTGGTGATCGCGATGATGCGGGTTTCGCGGTCCTTCGACCGCTGAAGAGACCGGCTGGACTCGGAAGATTGCCGCTTGGGGGCCAACTGGATGACATTGTTTGCGTTGCGTTTGACCTGCATCATCGACAATCACCTTTCATCGGGAACGCATGAGTCGATCGGATATCTTCTGATTTCCGATAGGTGGCACCATCTTCGGAAAGATTGGCTCCGTGCAGCACAGGAGGCAAGGTCTGTAGTGCTTCATTTCGGCTTCTGCAGCACTGTTGAAAACGATTCTATGTTCGGCCGAAACCCCTTGAACGCAGTTGCACGCTGGACGATGGTATACATCTTCTTTCTGGTCGGCCACATAATAGGCCCTGCCCCTCGAAACGGCTACCAATCGGTCAATCTCCTGATCCAACGCACCCATGGTGGGTGGTGTATCCGTATCGTGTTCTTCTTGGATGTCGAGCAGGAGATGGAGAACGGCTTTCAACTCGGCCACCTGGAGCCCGTCGAGGATATCCCTTCCGGAAGTGAGAAAAGAAACGGGGAGTTTGCTGGCAAGCATCACGTTGAGTATGCTGCCGTAATAACGGGTTTCGTCCAGTTTGGTGAAGATCAGTCGCTTGACGGGCAATGACTGACAATGTTTCAGCATTTCCTTCATGCCCTCGTTCTGCATGCCCATGGGAAGAACAAGGGCGAGACGGTCGATTCCGGCATAGCTGAGTGTTTGCTGCAATTCCCGGGTCTGTTGTGAATCGACAGGGGTCAAGGGTGGAGTATCGATCAAAACGATGGTTTCGGGGTCGACCGTTTCGATCACCTGCAACAGATCCTTTCCATCGACGGCCATTTCGAAGGGAATGCCGAGAATTCGGGCATGGGCCTGCAAAGAGGCACTGGCTCCGACCCGTTTCGTATCGAGGCTCACCAAAACAAGCTTTTCCCCGAGAACATGGTGATAGAGAGCGGCTAGACGAATGATGGTGGTCGTCTTGCCGCATCCGGAAGAACCGACCAGGGCATAGACCCTCCGTTTTCGTGTTTCTTCAGCTAACGGTCGATAGGAAAGGCCGATATCCTTCAGCACCTGAAGCAGTTTGTCATGACAGGCCTCCGTACCCCATTGCATTCCTCCCTTGATGGAGCGCCGCAGGATATCTTCCAGCTCCAGCGTCCAGCGTTCCTCGACACCATGACTGACCAATTTTCGACGGAAAGCATCGACCACTTCTGCAGCCGAAGATTGTTCCTTCGATGCGGTAGGATGCGCTTTGCGGCCCGTCCTGAAGCGGGAAAGCACCTGAATGCCTGCCTGAAGCGATCCAAACAGAGATTTTTTCGAAACCACCGGGACGTCGTCATCGGCCTCATCCCCGATATAGGCCGATATGACCTTCGCTTCAGCAATCCGCTGCTGCGGTCGAGGGGGAAGAGCGTTGGAGGCGACCGGTTTGACCGTCTTGACTTCCGTCTCGTCAACTGCTGCCAGCACTTCGACATAGGGTTCCGGCTTTTCGCCATCCGCTGCCTGTCGTGTCAGATTCTTGGCGGATAGAATCACCGCATCGGGTCCAAAATCCTTCTTGATGACCCGCAGGGCTTCCGTCATGTTTCGCGCTTCAAATCGTTTAATCTGCATCCGTCAACCTCACCGTCGTAATGGCTTGTATCCGTGTCGTCGTCAGTACGTCGTGATAGGAAAGCACCACCATGTTGGGAATGAATCGGTCTAGCAACCGCTTCAGGTGAATGCGAATCTGAGAAGAACACATCAACACAGGCTGCAAATTCTGGGCCGCAAATTTCTCGATTCCCTGACTGATGCTGAATACCAGCCGCTGCACCATTTCCGGTTCCAGAGCCAAAAAACTTCCTTGGTTCGTCTGCTGGACAGCCCTGGCAATGATGCTTTCGCTTTGTGGATCGACCCCCATCACCGTCAGCGTACCATCCGGATTGGCATAGATTCTGGTGATCGTTCGGGCAAGGGCATGACGGACATATTCCGTCAAGACATCGATGTCTTTGGTCATTGGAGCGTAATCCGCAAGGGTTTCCAAAATGGTCAACAGATCGCGGATCGGCACCTGTTCCATCAACAGGTTCTGCAGAACCTTACCGACGGCACCCAGCGGAAGCAGGTTGGGAACCAGCTCCTCCACCACCTTGGGGTGCGATTCCTTGACCGTGTCCAGAAGTTTCTGAACTTCCTGACGTCCGAGATATTCATGGGCATGACGTTTGATGACTTCGGAAAGATGGGTCGTTAGAACCGTCGCCAGATCCACGACGGTATACCCTTTTGCGATGGCCCGGTCCCGGGTTTCCTCCTGAATCCAATATGCCGGTAGGTTGAAGGTCGGTTCTCGTGTCGGAATGCCCTCGATCGACTCGATTGCACTTCCTGGATTGAGAGCGAGGTAATGTCCCAGCATCAGTTCACCCCGGGCGACTTCGTTTCCCTTGAGCTGAATGACATACTCGGCAGGCCTGAGCTGGATGTTGTCCTGAATGTGGACCGATGGAACGAGGATGCCGATTTCCTGGGCGATCTGACGGCGGATGGCCTTGATACGGTCGAGAAGCTCACCGTTTTGTTCGGCGTCGACCAGGGGGATCAGGCCATAGCCCACCTCCAAGGCCAATACATCCAGCGGTGCAACGGCCGAAGCAATCACTTCGGTCTTGGCCTGTTTTGTATTCTGTGCCGTGCCGGCGGAAACGGCTTCTGACAGATCTGAACGGGGAGCGGATTTACTGGTGACGTAGGCCAACGTACCCGATAGAGCCGCAAGCGTCCAGAAGGGAATGGTGGGAAGCCCTGGAATCAAACCAAACCCGAACAGGACGGCTGCAGACACACCAATGGCTTTCGGCTGCACCAGCAGCTGCCCGGAAATGTCCTTGCCGAGGCTGGCTTCGGAACCAGCACGGCTGACGATGATACCGGCAGCCGTCGAAATGATGAGTGCCGGTATTTGGCTGACCAGACCGTCACCGACCGTCAGAATGGTGTAGTTGCGGGCTGCATCTCCGACATTCATGCCGTAATACAGCATGCCGATGCACAATCCGCCGAAAATGTTCACACCCGTAATGATGAGGCCCGCAATGGCGTCCCCGCGAACGAACTTGTTCGCACCATCCATAGCGCCGTAATATTCGGCTTCCTGAGCGATGAGTTTTCTGCGCTGCTTGGCTTCCTGATCGGAAATGAGACCGGCATTGAGATCGGCGTCGATGGCCATCTGTTTACCGGGCATGGCGTCGAGGGTGAAACGTGCCGCAACTTCTGCAATTCTGCCGGCACCTTTTGTAATGACGACGAAATTGATGATGACCAGGATGAGAAAGACAATGATGCCGACCAGGTAATTTCCGCCGACCACAAATTGCCCAAAGGCCATGATGACCGAACCTGCGGCGTCCATTCCCTCGTTTCCATGCAACAGGATCATCCGGGTGGAGGCGACGTTGAGCGACAAGCGGAAAAGGGTTGTGATCAACAGAATGGAAGGAAATGCCGAGAGCTCGAGGGGCTTGTGGATATACATGCCGACTAACAGGATCACGATCGAGAAAGTGATGCTGAAGGAAATCAGGATATCGAGCATCCAGGTTGGCAAAGGAACGATCATGATCAACAGGATGGCCACCACGGCTCCAGCCATGAGGACATCCGTATTGAGTGTCAACCTGGACCACCTACCCGTCAAAAATCCGGCACCGATTGCTTCCATTCCTCCATCTCCTTCAAGAGTCGCTTTCATCCTCGATCCTACATGTCGCACATCTCATCGATCGCCATACTTCCTACGACAATCATAGCTGAAACGATCCTGGATCAGGGAGAAGACAGGGGTTATGTCCCGTCGGACCCGCTTAAGCGATTTCGGAGAAATCTCCCTACCGTAGCGACATGAATGAAAATGCATTTGAAATCGATCCTTCTTTCCGAAGGAAGGAGAAGCAGAAATCGTGCCAAGAGTTCTTCACCCCAATGATGGATACACACCCAGGCTGAAATGAAAGCCTTGTCACAATCCTTGATGGCCTCGCAAAAAGTCGCTTTTCCCGTGCTTTTCGAGAATGCCCGGTGTAAGCGGGGTGGCTGGGGAAGCCTTTTGAGCTTGCTGCGAAAAAGGTTCCCCAGTCACCCCGCGACTCGATGGAAACACCCTGACTTTTGGTGAGGCCATCTGGATTGACCCGCAGGAGGGCGGGTGATGTTTTGCGAAGCAGCGGAAAAGACGTGTGCCCGGCCATACGACGATGACGAGGCATTCCGACTGGTTGCGAGGCCATCCAGGAAACTGGATGGGATGTGAATGCTTCCGATTAGACCCGTTTCATACGGTAGACGAAGGCGAGGATTTCTGCGACAGCCTGATACAAGTCGATGGGAATGTTTTGACCGAGAGAAACGGCCTGGTAGAGTGCTTGTGCGACCGGCTTGTTTTCGACGATCGGGACATGGTGTTCGGCCGCGATTTCCCGAATGCGGAGGGCTACGAAACCAGCTCCCTTGGCGACCACTTTGGGAGCGGTCATGCCGCTTTTGTACAGCAGTGCTATGGCCAGATGCGTCGGATTGGTAATGACGACGGTTGCACCGGGGACTGCAGCCATCATCCGCCTTCTGGCCAACTCCATCTGAATGGACCGAATTCTGGACTTGATCTTGGGGTCCCCTTCGGTTTGTTTCATTTCCTCCTTGACCTCCTGCTTGGTCATGCGCAGGTCTTTTTCATACTGCCAGCGCTGGAACCCATAATCCATGCCTGCCAGCACCATCATGACCAGAAGTGAGAAGAAAACGATTTTCAGTGTGACCCGCCAGAGATATCCGGCGATATCGATCAATTCGACCTGAACGAGAACCGGAAAACTTTCCGACTCGGACCGCAGTACCAGCCAACCGACATACCCAAGGCAGCCGATCTTGAATATGGCCTTGAGTACTTCGGCAAAGGATCGGACCGAGAACAGCCGCTGGATGCCTGTGAGAGGGTTGAGCTTGGAAAACTTGGGGGTAAGCGCTTCGGAAGAGATCATGAATCCTACCTGAACCACATTACCGACAACGGCTGCAACCAAAACGGCAAGAAAGACCGGAAAGACGGTCAGGAAAAAGTCGATGAGGACGTTCGCCAACAAATGCTGGACACCGGATGGAACGAGCGGCATCTGACCGCTGTTGATCCAGAAATGCTGCATCGACCGGACGATGCGGTCGGCACTCCAAGATCCGGAAACGGCAAGCGCCACCAAGACCCCCAGAATGATCAGGGCGGAGGGTACTTCTTTGCTGAGCGCCACCTGCCCTTTTTCCCGGGCTTCCTCCCGTTTCTTGGCTGTCGCCTTCTCGGTGCGCTCCTGACCGCTGTCCTCAGGCATGATCGATTCTCATCCGATTGTTCAATTCATTTCATCGCCCCCAGCAACTGCAGAAGCAGGGCCAATTGACCGCGCAGTTCCACCGAAAACCGCTGCATCACGTGTGCCATGAGGGGGAGGCTGATACCGAGAAAAAACAACCCGATCCAGATTTTCGCAGGTAATGCCACCATGAACACGTTCATTTGCGGAACGGTTCGTGCGATCAGACCGATCACGATGGTGGCGAGGATCAAGGATACGATCATGGGCGCTCCGAACACCAGGGAAATGCGGAACATGGCGGTAATCCGATCTGTGGTAAACATACCGAAAGATTCGGAAAGCCGCATACCGAAAGGCGGTATGAGGGAAAAGCTCTCCATTGCCGCACGCAAAACCGTGTGGTGGCCGTTCATGACAAAGAAAATCAGGATGGCGAAAAAATACAGCAGCTGAGAGACGATCGACACCTGATTGCTCGAAACCGGATCGACGACATTGGCAATTGTCAAGCCCATTTGAAATCCGACCAGTTCTCCAGCCAGCTGCACGGCAGCAAACAGCAACCGCACCAAAAGCCCCATCATGGCGCCAATCATGACTTCCTGAGCGATACCGACAGCGAGTGTGGCCAGATCGGATATGGGTGCAAAGGGGGCGATTCGCAGCATCCGGTAGCAGAAGATCCCGAAACTAAGGCACAGACCGGCCTTGACGGCAACAGGAATATTCCGGCTGTCGAATACCGGCGCCAGTAGCGTCATGATGCTGACACGCAACAGAATGAGAAGAAACCGCTGCACTTCATCCCAGGGAAATTGGATGCTCAACATGGCCGCCCCCTATCGGGCATACTGGGGAAGCTGAACGAGGACATGGCGGGTGAAATCGAGCAGCAGCTCCAGCATCCAGGGGAAGAAGAGCAGCAGCCCGACACAGACAGCGATCATTTTGGGAATGAACACGAGGGTTGCCTCGTTGATCTGAGTAGCCGCCTGAAAGATACTGATCAACACCCCAGCAACCAATCCGAAGAGAAGGGGCGGAGCCGACAGCATCATGGCCAGTTTGATGGCTTCCCAGAAAAATCCCAGAACGAAATCGGTCGTCATGGCAAGGCCTTCCGGTAGCGCACATTCATCCAAAACTACGGATCATCGAGCCGGCGATCAGGTTCCATCCGTCTACCAACACGAAAAGCATGAGCTTGAACGGAAGAGAAATCATGATCGGCGGCAGCATCATCATCCCCATGGACAGTAAAATGCTCGATATCACCATATCGAGGATCAGAAACGGAATATACAGCATGAAACCGATTTGAAAGGCGGTTTTCAGTTCGCTGATGATGAAGGCCGGAACGACGACAAGGAAGGGAACCTCCTCCGGCGATTTGGGCCTGGCCTCCCCGGAGGCGGATACAAAGAGAGCCAGATCGCTTTCCCGGATCTGCTTCATCATGAACGCCCGGATCGGAACTGCCGCCGCCTCGATGGCCTTCTCGGGGCTGATACTCTTGTTCAGATAGGGCTGGAGCGCCTGTTCGTTGATGGTATTCCAGACCGGGGACATGACAAAAAACGTCAGAAAGAGCGCGATGCCGATCATGACCTGATTGGGCGGCATCTGTTGGGTGCCGAGTGCCTGACGCAATAGCGAGAGAACGATGATGAACCGAGTGAATGATGTCATCATGATCAGCAGTGCCGGGGCAATCGATAGAACGGTCAGCAGCAGAAAGATCTCGATGACGACCGAAACATCTCCGGGAGCCTTGGCCGAATCGACGCTGAGGCTGAACAATGGGGTGTTGGGTTTTGGCGGATCGGCGCCAAAAGCCGAAACCACAAACCCGAAGAGAATCAGCCATCCAAGCAACAGAACGAGAGCTCGGTATCCGATTCTCCGACCCATCCTGGGATTGCTGTCAGCCGGCATGATTCGATCCTCGATTCACATGTTCCCGGGAAATCCTGGAAGGGACGTTCAGGTGATCGGAGAGAAACCGCTGAAAAATCCCTTTATTGAGCGGTTTTTGGATGAATTGATCGATATGGCCGGCATCTGTGATGGTCATGAGATTCGTGATGCTCGAAGGGGTGATACCCAACACCAGAACCGCATCTGGAATGTGCAGAAAAACGATATGGGATCGTACACCGATTCGGAGGGTGTGGATGATTCGGATCGGTGAACCGGTGAACCCATTGAGTCTCGTTCGGATGACGACCCGTTGCAGGAGAAGCAAGACTGCAACCATCGCCACCAAGGCGCCTGCCAGTTTCACCGTTGTCCACACCATGTCGGGCTCGGGATTCATCGCAATTTTTGAACCCGTTCCATGGGACTGATGATTTCCGTCAATCGAATGCCGTATTTTTCGTTGACCGCAACCACCTCTCCCCTGGCGATCAGGCGCTGATTGGCCAAAACCTCGAGGGTATCCCCTGCCGCCTTTTCCAATTCAATGACGGAACCCTGCCCCAACTTCAGCAATTCGTTTACGGCCATCCGTGTGCGACCGAGCTCCACCGTGATTTCAAGGGGGACATCCAGAATGAAATCCAGATTTTTGCCGGGCTTTCCGGAAGAACCCACACTTCCGGATGACGGAGAAACCGTTTTCGTGGCAGAAGATGCCGCATCCATTGAAGTCATGTCCGAATCATTCTCCTTGAGACTTGAGCAGTTGGGTGATTTCCACAGCACGATTTCCTTTGACGACCCCGGCAACCCCATTGAATTTATCGATGTTGTGAATCCGGATGATCACCGGGTCTTCCGGTCCGACATTCATGCGCAGCGTATCATCCACTTCCATTTCGAGCAAATCACGAAGGGTCCTTGTCGTTCGTCCCAGCTCGGCGACCAGCACGACCGTCGTATCGTCGAGGAGTTTTTCCAACTGAGGACGCCATGCATAGGCGATATCTTTTTCCCGCAGATATTTGCTCGACAGTTTTTCCTTGATCGGTTCCAGCATCAAATAGGAAATGCAGGCATAGAGATTTCCAGTAAACTGTTTGCCTGCAATCGAAAAAACGATGACGACCACCTGGTCGTTCGGGTTCACGACATGCACAAATTCGGCCTTGCTTTCCATCTTCCGGAAAACAATCTGGACCGGAAAGACATTTTCCCATGCCTTTTCGAAGTTGGCGAGCGCTTCATGAACAAATTTGGCGAGCATGCGCTGTTCGATCAGTGTAAAATCCCGGTTTTGAACCAGAGGCTTGCCGTCCCCGCCGAACATGCAGTCAATGAGCGAAAAGGCCAAATTGGTTTCGATAGCCATGATGGCCGTTCCAATCAGCGGCTCCATCGTAAACATATTGAAACTGGTCGGATTGGAAAAGGCCTTGATGAAGTCCCCGAATTTCACCATTTCGGTGGAGACCATGCGCACTTCGAAGCTGCGCTGGAACATGGTCGAAATGGCGATTTGCAACATGCCGGTAAACTTGTCGTACACCTCACCCAGAGCGAAAAACTCCTCGCGCATCATGATCCGCTGGGAAGTCAGATCGTAGGGAACGACGGCGGGAGCAGCCCGTTTTTCTTCGGTAAGATTGACCTCTCCCTTGGCCATCGCCCCGAGAAGGGCATCGATTTCTTCCTGGGAAAGGATTTGATCCGACATGACCTCAGCCTGTGCTACTGGATGACGAATTCTGTGAAATAGATCTTCGTGACGGCCCCTGCACCAAGCAATTCATTGAGCTTGGCGATCAGCTCGTTGCGAAGCCCCGTTTTCCCATCGACGGTCTGCAAATCATCGACCTTTCGGGTCGGCAGAACCGTCAGAATGCAATCCCGGACGTGTGGGAGCCGCTGGGTAACCTGCTCGTGCACCTTGGTATCCTTCAACTCCAGCTGCATCGTGACACGCAAGTAGCGCTTTCCACCCGGATCGGCCAGATTGACGATAAAGCTTTCCAAAGCGAACAACGGCCCGATGGCTGGTTTTTCCTCTTTCGGAGCTGCTGTGGACTCGATACCTGCCTTGAGTTTATCGATTTCGGCAAGCTTCTTGTACATCAGGAAAAACCCTCCGCCTGCAATAACAAGGACGAGCACGCCTGCAGCCGCAATGATGATGATGGTTTTCTTGGACATGGTCTATCTCTTGTAATCGTTAGAATCGGGGCTATGAACGAAAGGATACAGGCTATTCGAATTAGGTTATGGAGCGTCAGTCTATCTTCATCCGGAAATCACCCCCAACAAAGAATGGTCGTTCAAAAACGATGAAATAGCAACAAGTCAGCCACTCTCTGTTGACCCGCAGAAAGGCGGGATAATGTTCACGGTTTGGAAAAGGCCGCGGGCAAGGAATGCAAATCCCAAGGAGTAAGGCGTCGTTAAACGTACGCCGCAACGGTGAGGGATGCAGAAGGTGGCAGCATTCGGCCTTTTTCGAAACCGTCAGAAATATATGGTGTAGAATCAGCCCTCTTTGTAGCCGCCCGGTTGGCGGCCGGGTGTACAACTCGGATCTATGCTCTCTTCAACGAAAGAAAGGGCTATCCGTTGATTGAAGGGGGCTTCTTCGTGATTTCAAACATATCAGTCCATATATAACCGGTTTCTTCTCTCAGGACAACAGATTATCCCAAATTTCCGGCCATCGAAACCATGCTGCGGGAAAAGAAAAAAGGCGGGATGAACCGATGGGATGAACCGCCTTGATGACGGTTCATCCCACAGCCCAAGGGAAACGATTACCGCTTGATGTTCACCAATTCTTGTAGAATTTCATCGCTGCTCGTGATGACTTTTGAATTTGCGGTAAATGCCCGCTGAGCGACGATCATGTTGACGAATTCCTTGGCCAGATCGACATTGGACCCTTCAATGGTTCCAGGGTTGACACCGCCCATGCCGTTTGCGCCAGGAATATCTGCGACCGGAACAGGAAATTGACCATTGATATCCTGAACAAGTTTGTACAAATTGCCGCTCATCTTCGCCATGGTCGATCGATCCGTAACATCATGAATTGATATTTGAAACAACGCAACCTTGTTACCGGTTTCCTTTTCAACGGCATAATAAATACCATTGGCATCGACGCTGATATCTGAATATTTGTTTGGATCGATCTGGATTGATTCCATCGGGTCTGCAGCCGGGTCGGCAGGCGGTGCATTGGCATTGTTTTGGATATTGAATCCTTGCACCTGATAACCATTTGGATCAATTAAGTTTCCGTTTGAATCAAAACCGAACTGACCGGCTCTCGTGTAATAGGTCTGGTTGTTGACGGGATCGTAAACAGCGAAGAATCCGTTTCCTGTAATGGATATATCAAATGGATTCCCTGTTTGCTGAATGGCTCCTTGACCCCAGTTATACCGAATGTCGGTCAGCAGGACACCACTTCCAATTTCATTTCCTTGGATTGCCTTGGTGCTTTGGCTGATGACGTTTTCAAAAATCCCCTCGGATGCCTTGAAACCAACCGTGTTGACGTTGGCGATATTGTCGCCGACAATGGCCATCTGTTGGGTATTTGCGCTTAATCCCGTAATGGCCGTATTCATTGAACTCATCATGGTGGGACCCCCTTTCATCCTGAATGTTATCCATATTCCTTTATCCCCGATTCCATCTTCATCTGTCGATTCAACAGGTATATTCTGCACCTCCTTTGTCTCAAACGAGAAGACGGAATGAAACTGAATCACTTCTTTGGGGATTGATTATAGCCATTGCTCCTGTCCTTACTGAGTATCTTCTTCCGTACTGTTTCCCTCTTCTTGTTCTTCTTCCGAGACCTCCTCTGCTCCCATTACGAGCGAATAGGGTATTTCCGTCCCATCTTTTCCGATAAGGAATGTATTTCCATCATGATAGGCTACTCCGCTGCATTTCTTCTGAATATAGATCGCAGTAGATAAAACCTTACCTTCAGCATCCTCGGCTGTCAGCTTGAACGTATAGGTACCTGTTTCGACCGGATCTCCGTTGATGTCGGTTCCATCCCAAGGAATCGTATGTTCACCGGCTGGCATGGCCCCGGGATCGACTTGTGCGACAATATCCCCTTTTGAATTGTAAACTTTGATATGAACTGCATCTACATCTTCCGCCAGAACAAAGCTGAATTCGTGCGCTTCTCCAGAAGTGTGCTTGAATGAATTTCCTCCAGCCTTGACGTTTTTACCGATGAACGTCAAAGCTTGCGCATTGTTGATAGATTGCTCATACAGTTGAATTATTTCCAAATTCTGATTGACATTTTGCATTTGTTCCAGGGTACTGAATTGAGCCAGCTGCGCAATGAACTCGGTGCTATCTGCCGGATTCAAAGGGTCCTGGTTCTGCAATTGTGTTACCAATAGGATTAAAAAATCCTGTTTGCCAAGGGTCGCTGGATCATTCTGATACAACCCACTTGCAGGAGTTGTATAATTGCCCAGCCCGGAAACTGTAGCCATGATCGTTCTCCTTCGACGACCGGGTTGCCCTGTGTATCATGACATCAGGCAAACGCACTCAATCGACCTTTTGGAATGGGTTCCATAAAGATTTCATAGGAACTTTCCTGTTTCTCGATGACCGGTTTTTCACCTGACTCATATGCAATATAAGTACCATCTTGACGACGTTGTTGATGAGAAGCCCACTGTCCCGCGCCGGAGCCGACTTGGCCATCACTTCGACTTCCAGAAATATCCACTTGAATTTTTTCGATAACCAGCCCCTTGCTTTCCATTTCCGAACGAAGTGCCTGTGCTTGTGCTTCTAAAATATCCCGTGTCCCCGGATGCTCTGTAGTGATATGAATTTGCAGTTTCCCTTCCTCGCTCTGGATGCGCATGGTCATGGCGCCAAGCCATTCGGGTTTCAGAAACAGGCGGATCTCCGTTGCCCCCTTGGTATGGTTCAGAACGGCGTTTGCAATGCTCGCACGGATTCCATCGATATCCACCTGCCTTGAAATCCGATCGACCTGCTTTCCGGTTAGGGATGAAACCGATTTCACAGAATGTTCTGTTGCGTCAATGGCCGGAAAGTCAATAGGTTCTGCGGTTGTTCCCTTTTTCCCAGCAGATCGAACCGTCTGTACCGGTTGAAATGCATCCCCTTCGAAGTCATCCGCCTGGCCTTCCGCCGTTGCCTTTTGGCCGGACCCCAAGACGTTCGCATCTCCTGTCAACAAAGGACTGTATGGTTTGAATGAATCAAGGTCACTGTCATCCAGCCGACGGTTGGGGGTAAAATCTTCAGGCGGTTCTATCGGTTGAATTGAAAATAGATTTTCAACAGGTGGTTCTTGCAGAACCTGCTGCGCTACTTCTCTTGGAACGTTGCCCCACTTCACAACGTTCATGGACGAAGGGGGGTCAGGTGTTAGGAAAGCATATTTCGAATCGTTAGTCTGTCTGGATGGATGATTCACCCCATCGACATCGTTCACCGTCTCGGTCTTCGGGGATGAAGCAGCTACCTGAATTGGCTTGCCAAACACGCGTACATCCGGGATACCTGCTTCTTGAACAAGCCGATTCGTCTGCCCTTGATCCGCGGTCTGTCTGGATGGATGGTTCGCCCCATCGACATCGTTCCCCGTTTCGATCTTCGGGGATGGAGCAGCTACCTGAATGGGCTTGCCAAACACGCGTACATCCGGGATACCTGCTTCTTGAACAAGCCGATTCGTCTGCCCTTGATCCGCGGCCTGTCTGGATGGATGATTCACCCCATCGACATCGTTCACCGTCTCGGTCTTCGGGGATGAAGCAGCTACCTGAATGGGCTTGCCAAACACGCGTACATCCGGGATACATGCTTCTTGAACAAGCCGATTCGTCTGCATTTCAGCAGCGTTTGCCATCAATGTGGCAGGCCTTCCAACTACACCAGGGTCCGAGGATGTAACCTTTGTTTTATCCGCCGTGGATTCATCAGCGATATTCGATTCAAGTGTATTGTTCGACATCATTCGTGTTGGAGCCGCTTTTGACGAAGTTTCCCATACCGCGGTATCCATGTTCGGATCGATTTTCATCAATGGAACCTTCTCTGCATCCCGCACTTCAAGCTTATCCGTGATTGGCGGTTTCTCGACGGCTTGCAGCGCGACACGGTTTGTAATCGGGGGGTTTTGGGGTTTATCGGGCGATACACCATTACTCGACAAGGATTGAAGATCCATATCGCCGTGACTGCCCTGAGATCTGATTTCCTTCCCATCCGCCGATATTCTTCGCGAAAGGATCGGAAATGTTCCTGACGGAAGATCCGGTTCTTGGGCCTGATTCCCATTGATGAGGATTTGCGACAAAAGTGGTGACACCTCTATCTCGTCTTGTACGGGCTGTCGGCTTCCATTCTCAGCCCGGTTTTCGGTGAGTTCAGCCCCGATAACCTCTTCCAATTTCCTTTGTATCGGTTTTTCGGTGGGGGCCATCATTGGCTGCATGGCAATTCCTGCCATCAGACACAACAACCGATCACCTTTCCTCTCAACCCCATGAGATGGTTCACCCTCGGTTGAATTCGTTTTCCTGGTGGCATCGATTGGCTGGAACATATCGTTCGTTGCTTCACCTGGATGAGCAGCCGGTTGTAGTGCCTGAGACAACGCCAACATCCAATTCTCGGTTGCTTCCTTTTGGGCTGTGCCGGTGGATAACCCCATCGCCATCCGCTTGCCCTCCTTTCCGACACCAGTACCACTCACCAACAAGCCCGGCATGTTCGTCGTCTCTGTCATCGCCTCATCCTTTCAGATCATTTCCCACCAACTCAGCATCAACCGGCCATCGCAGCAGAGCCGACCTTGTAGCGGCATACAGCGGCTTCTTCCAGCAATTTCTGTTCTGTCTTGAGCAATTCGTCCAAGTACAACAAATTCTTCTTTTCCTTGAGTTTTTCGATCATCTTCCGTCGTTTTACCGCTTCCATCAACTCGAGACGCTTTTCTTCCTGTAGCGCGCAAAGCCTGCCGATTTCCATCTCGAGGCGTTTCATGTTGGATTTCAGATGATCTATATATTGGCTGTAGATCAGCTGTTCGGATATGGTGACCCCTTCCAGCTGCAATCGATGAATTTCGGCAATGGAGCCGTGCATATTTTCCATCATCTGCTCCATTTCCCCTTTCCGCTCATCGATTTTCTGTTGCAACTGGGCGATCTCTTTTTGAATCAGCTCTTCCTGATGTTTTCGATGTTTCAAGACGGGTTCCAACCGAAAAATGAACATGACCCTTGTCCTTTCAATAACGAATTTCGCTTCATCAACCGATCACTTCCGCCCCCCTGGGTTGGTGCCTTCACGCATGTTCAGCGAACAGTTCAAAGAGTTGTTCCAAGCTCTGCTCGTAGTCGACGGTTTCATGCATGTCCTGCTGTAAATATCGATTGATTCGATCGATCATCCCAACGGCCCGATCGATTCGCGGATTACTTCCCGATACATAGGCGCCGATGTTGATCAAGTCCTCTGCCTTCTTGTAAATGGCCAGCAGTGATTTCAGGTTTCCGGCATGCTTCCGGTGCTCCGGACTGACAATATCTCCCATCACCCGACTGATGCTTCTTAGAATATCGATCGCTGGATAATGGTTTTGCATGGCAAGCTCCCGAGTCAGCACGATATGGCCGTCCAGAATAGAGCGAACCGCATCGGCAATGGGTTCGTTGTGGTCGTCCCCGTCTACAAGAACCGTGTACAGACCGGTAATGGTACCCCTTCCCGCACAGGTGCCAGCCCGCTCCAGCAGTTTGGGCAAGAGGGTAAACACCGATGGCGTATATCCCTTTGATGTCGGTGGTTCTCCCAAGGCAAGACCGATCTCGCGCTGGGCCATGGCAAATCGGGTGACCGAATCCATCATCAGGTTGACATGACATCCATTGTCCCGGAAGTATTCGGCAATGGCCGTTGCAATGAAGGCCGCTCGAAGCCGAATCAGCGGAAGATGGTCCGAAGTGGCAACCACCAGAACCGACCGGGCCAATCCCTCGGAACCCAGTTCCTTTTCGATGAATTCGTTCACTTCCCTGCCGCGCTCACCGATCAGGGCTATCACATTGACATCGGCCGATGTACGTTTGGCAATCATACCCAATAAAACGCTTTTGCCGACTCCCGAACCCGCAAAAATACCGACCCGCTGTCCGCAACCTACTGTGAGCAGCCCGTTAATCGCTCGTATACCGAGATCCAGCGGTTGGGAGATGCGTTTTCGCTCAAGAGGGTTCATGGGTTCCCCGTAAATGGGATATTCAACAGAGCAACGAATTCCTCCCTTTCCGTCGATCGGTACACCCAATCCATCGATCACTCGCCCCAAAAGTCCCTCACCCACCGGAATGCTGGCCTTTTCTTCCCGCGCCACAACACGATTCCCCGGTCCAATCCCACGAATGTCCTCGAGGGGCATCATCAAGACCCGATTTTCGCGAAACCCGAGGACTTCCGCACGAACCCTTCTTCCAGACTGCTGGGTATCGATGTCACATTCGCTGCCCAAAATGGTCCGGGGGCCGAACGACTCCGTGACCAGACCGATTACCTGGGCCACCCGGCCGCAATGCAAAATCGGATTGGTCGATCGTACAACACGGTATAGGGATTCGAAATCCAATAGAGGCATACACCTTGACCTACCCTTCATCCATCCACATTCGTGTCTGTAAGCGATTCGGCGGAATCCGCATAGCGACTCAGCTCCAATTCTCTTTCCAATCCTTCCAATAAGACCTGAAGCTGACTTTCGATCCTTGCATCGATTTCTCCGGATTCGGTTTCCAGCACACATCCACCACAGGCAAGCGTCGAGTCGGAAACGAGGACGACATCCTCAGGCAATGGCAGCAGGGACGAATGCTTCTGACAATACTCGACCGCATCCGGATGAAGCTTCACCCGGAGTATCCTCGAAGGTGCGGCCATTGCACAGGCCTTCTCGATGATGCCTTGTATGCCATCGGGACGGAGCCGCAATTGCGTTCCAAGAATCCTCTCGGCAATGAACAACGCCAGTTTGACGCCTTCCATTCTTGCCTCGTGCAAAGCGGCCTTCCGAAGGGCATCCAATTGATCCAGGGCTTCCCGAAGCGCATCCGCAAGCGGTGTGATGCGGGCTTCCCCTTCCGCCTGGCCCTGAAGGATGCCTTCCCGCTTTCCAATATCGTATCCTTCGCGCTTTCCCTGTTCCCTTCCCTGTTTCAGTCCTTCCTGACGGCCTTCTTCCCTTCCCTTGGCATACACCGCCTTGATTTGTTGTTCGTTTTCCTGAATCATCCGATCGATGATTTCGCGATAGGATTCCGGGTCTGAAAGAGAGTTGTCCCCCGGAACGCGATTCGCAACCAAATTCACGGAAACCCAAGGAGGCGGACACACATCTGCCGATTTTCCGGATCGGGTTTCATCGTTCGGGGAACCGGAAAACTGTCGTTTGAAAGCATTGGGTCGTGTTGGATCACTTCCCGTACCATCTTCAGTGGAGTGCTTCAGATCAGGGAAGCAATAGGGTTCAACACAACCGGTTTTGGTGAATCGATCGATCCGCGCCATTTCAGGTGATCATCTCCCCGCCTTTTCGACCTTCGATGATGAGCTCACCCTTGGATTCGAGCTCCTGAATAATTTTCGTGATGGTCAACTGGGCTTCTTCCACATCCTTCATCCGAACCGCGCCGATGGATTCGATTTCTTCGCGAAGAATGGCGCCCGCCCGTTCGGACATATTTTTGTAGATCTTCTTGCGGACATCTTCGGATGCACCTTTCAACGCCAGAGCCAGTTTGCTCGTTTCCACTTTTCGGAGGACTTTCTGCAGCCCCTTGTCGTTTACCAGGACCAAATCCTCGAACACGAACATCATCTGCTTGATCTGTGCAGCCAATTCTGGATTGGATTCTTCAATTTCGTTCAGAATCATTTCAGATGTAGCACCTTCGACCATGTTCAGTAATTCAGCCAGATGGGCGATTCCACCGGTTTTTCGGGCAACCGTCTTTTTCTTTTTCTTGAGAACCTCTTCGAAAACCCTATCGATTTCCACCACCATCCCTGAAAGCACTTTATCGAGGCGGGCAATCCGCATGGCTACCTCCACCTTGACGGTATCCGGCAACCTGGACAGCACCTCACTTCCAGCTTCGGGCTTCAGGTGCACAACGATGATAGCTATCGTTTGGGGATGTTCATCGCGAATCATTTCAGCAAGCTGTTCCGGATCGATTTTCTGAAGAGTTTTTAAAGAGAACTCCTCCTCCTCTTCTTTCTGTTCATCCAACTCCCCTTCCGCTTCGTCCGGTTTTGTCTTTTTGGGGGCCTTTTTTCCTACTTTCGAAGGAACATCCCCGGCTGATTCAATTGGAGGCAATTGGGCAACATCTTCGTTCAAGGCCTGCTGAATCTGGGCGACGGCATTTTGTCCACGTTCCACAAGAGCGATGAATTCGGCCGCAACCTTTTCAATCACATCCGGCGGAAGCTTTTCGACGAGTTTCATGTGTCTGTCGAGAATCGCTTTTTCCCGCTCGTCCAGCATCGATACCAGCGCTTTGGAGGCTTCCTCTCCCATGGAATAGACCAAAATGGCTACCTTCATGGGGCCTGTGAGGTTCTTGGGATCTATTTGAACCACTTCTTCCGGTTTCATGTTCTTCCATCCGATTGCAAGAAATCCGATTCGGTCGCAGGATTCTCCATACCCGGTGACTCCTCGGATGATCAGAGAGGGGTCATCGTTCGAACAACAGCCTCTCGACGATCGAGGCAATCATTTCCCTGAGGATGACGAGCTTCTGAGAACAGCCCTGAGCCATCAGGTCCGAGCCGGCTGCTGGACGACCGATTCGGCCTCAACCCCCTGCCGCAACCATTCCCGTAGCAATTGCAGGGTAGCCGGATTGTCGGTCAGCAAATGGGATGCCTTCTGCATCATCGGAAGCTCCCTGACGGAAGGCACTGCAGGCAATTCAACTTCACCTTTGTCATGTTCCGACTCGTATTTCGGCCTCGTAATCCATTGCACCAACGGCCGAATCACGAAGACAAAACTGAGCAGCAGGAAAAGTACTGCAATTCCATATTGGAGGTAGCCGGCGTATCGCTTCAACATGCTCAGCCAGACGGGATCGACGACTTCCTGCATGGGTTTGAGATCGGGATTGTCAAAGGGAATATTGACGACTTCCACCTCATCTCCCCTCTGGCCATTCCAGTTGACAGCCCGCATGACGATGTTCCGCAGCTTTTCCATTTCTTCAGGCGTTCTTGCCGTATATTCGAAGTGCATCTGGCCGTTTTCACCGGGGACCTTTCGATAGGATCCATCTACAAGAACAGCCACCGAAAGGCTCGTAATCTTGCCGACGGGCTCGATGGTCTTTGAAACCAGTTTTCCGATCTCATAGTTGGATGTTTGTTCGTGCTTCTGAAATCCGGTCGTTTCGGTTCCCGATGCTCCGCTGCCCAATTTACCGGAGATTTCGGCGGGTGTTCCCGGAACCCCAGACGGTGTTTTCTCGGGTTTGAAAGAAGATTCCTGATAGACCTGTTCACTTCGCGGTACTTTGTTGTCTGGATAGAAACGCTCTTCGGTTTTTTCCTGCTTCCGGAAATCCATTGCCGTAGCCACCCGAACAATGGCCTTTCCAGGTCCCAGGGCTTGCTCCAACATGGTCAGAACCCGGCTTTCAAGGCTTCTTTCGATGCGCTCCTGGTATTCGAGTTGTTCGGCTCGCGCTTTGGCATAGACATCCTCTTCCCGGATTTTTTCAGAAAGCATGTTCCCGAAGGTATCGACCACAGTCACCTGTTTGGGATTGAGCCCTGCCACACTCGAAGACACCAGATGAACGATTCCCTTGATCTGCTCGGGTTTGAGCCGTTTCTGGGGTTTGAGTTTCACCACTACCGAGGCTTGGGCCGGAGACTCGTTTTCGAGGAACAACGAACGGGACGCCATGACGATATGAACCCGGGAGCTTTCGATCTCCTCGATCTGATTGATCGTTCGCATTAATTCGCCCTGAAGCGCCCGTTGGAAATTGACGTTCTGCATAAACTCACTCATACCGAGTTTGGTACCATCGAAAATTTCAAATCCAACCCCACCGCCCTGTGGAAGCCCCTGGGATGCAAGCTCCATACGGGTTTCGTAGACTTTCTCTTTGGGTACGAGAATGGCGGAGCCATTCGGGTCGATACGAAACGGGATCTTTTTTTCCTTCAATTTGCCGAGAACCGCCCCACTGTCCTCCGAGCTCAAACCGGAATACAACACTTGATAGTCAGGTTTGGTGGTGAGGGTCACCGCGACGATCAAGCCGACGAGCGTCAGGCCGATAACGGAAAACAGCGTTATCTTCTTGGTTAAACTCAATTCCGAAAAAGTCGTTCGAAGCTGCTCCCATGATTTCTGCAGTTCCATGGCTGGCTTTCCTTAATGGATGGTGCTTCGTTGTACAGGGTTATTCTTCAGCCCAATGAATGAGATCTTTTCTGACTTATCTCGATGCCCATCGATCATACAGACATCCGCATGATTTCTTGATAGGCGTCGATCATTTTGTTGCGTACCTGCATCATCATTTGAAGAGAGACGGATGCCTTTTCCATTTCGATCATCGTGTGATGGATGTCCTTGTCCCGACCCGTCGCCAAATTTTTGACAGCATCGTCCGCTACGATCTGTTGACGGTTGACCGTTTCGATGCTGCTCTTGAGCATATCCGAAAACGCCAGTGGCTCACTTGCGGAAGTTTGCTGTACGAGCGGACGGGAGTAGGTCAATGGCTGGATATTGGAAGATAGACCGATGGTTTTCATGATCATTTCCCGATTTCGAGTGCTTTTTGCACCATGGCCTTGGTCGTTGTGATCGCCGTCACATTGGCCTCATAGCTGCGGGAAGACGAAAGCATGTCCGTCATTTCCTCGATAACGTTGATGTTCGGCATCGCAACAAAACCATCGGCATTCGCATCCGGATGCATGGGGTCGTATTTCAGGATGGGCTGCCTCTGGTCATCGACGATTTCAGATACTTTCACCTGAGAAGGGTTCTTTTCCATTTCCTGCTGAAGAACCTTGCTGAAATCCCGCTCGATGGGCTTCGTTTCGAAGACAGCCAGTTTCCGTCGATATGGACCGCCATCTACGGTTCTTGTTGTCTGGGCGTTGGCCAGATTGCTCGCAATCAAATTCATGCGAATACGCTGAGCCGTCAAACCCGATCCGCTGGAGTGAATGGCGTCAAAGAAATTCATGTTTACCTCCCGGCACCAGCAATGACTTCGGCCAAACCACGAAATTTTTTCATCATCACCTGAGCCGAGGCATTGTAGAGCAGTCCATTTTCAGCCAAATTCGTCATCGTTCGATCCATATCGACGGTATTGCCGTCATTCTTGAAGGAAAATTCGGATGTCTCAGCCTGCGTCACCACCGGATTTCGATCGACAACGAGTCTCGGCTGAAGATGTCCGGGATGGGTGATGCCCATTCGAACCGTAGAAGCCGACTTTTGCGGTTGTTGCATCTGTTCATCCACCAGGATGTCAAAAGCCTTGTAGTTCGGTGTGTCCATGTTGGCAATATTGGAGACCAACAGCTCATGCCGTTTGGCTCGTAGATCGAGATTTTTTTCGACCAGTTGCATCGTCTGGGTATACATTCTTTCAACGATCATCCAGCATCCCTCCTTTCTCTTCTTCCGTAGATGAACGATTCGATGCGGTGATATGCAATACACATGCCGCTTCGAGCAATCCAGAGGAAAGGAGTAGTCGTTATTGGGCAGGCCTTGGATGAAGACCGCAAGTGTCGGAACCTTGACATCCGCCAAAAGAGGCGATGAAAACCCAGCACATCCCTCTAGATAGGGTCGCAAAAAGTCAGGAAGTCTCTGTCGAGTCGCGGGGTGACTATGGCTTCATGACCTCCAGTTTCACGATAAAAAAAAGGCCCGAACGTTTCCGTTCGGGCCTTTTCATCACGAAGAAGCGAAGGGAATAGTTCAGGCCATGCAGGGTTCCAGACGGTATCGCTTGATCTTTTCCACAAGTGTGGTTCGTTTGATGTTGAGCAGTCTGGCTGCACTTTTCTTGACGCCGTTGGCTCTCTGGAGGGATTTGGCAATCAATGCCTTTTCAAATTCGCTGACTGCAGTCGTCAGGCAGATTCCTTCTTCCGGCAATTCAGCCGTCGGAAAATCGGATTCTTCCTCCTGCTCATCGAAGACAACATCCCGCATCTTCGCAGGCAAATCCCTTGGGTATACCTCTCCCTCACGAACCAGAACCACAAGCCTTTCCACGAGATTTCGTAGTTCCCTGACGTTTCCGGGCCATGAATAGGCAACCATCAGCTTCAAAGTCTGTTCGGACAGCCCGCTTACCCGAGCCCCTTTCTTTTCATTCAGCAGTTTCAAGAAATGGTGGACAAGCAGTGGGATGTCGGCTTTTCTCTCCCGCAGAGGGGCTACCGTTATGGGAATGACATACAACCGATAATAGAGATCTTCCCGGAACCGCCCCTGCTCGACAGCTTCCTCCAAGTTGCGGTGTGTAGCTGCGATGATGCGGACATTCGTTTTGATGGTTGTACACCCTCCGACCCTTTCAAACTCGTTTTCTTCCAAAACCCGCAGCAGCTTGACCTGCAGATCGAGGCTCATATCCCCAATCTCATCGAGGAACAGGGTGCCGCCATTGGCCAATTCGAACTTGCCTGGTTTCGAAGTGACAGCTCCCGTAAAAGCACCTTTTACATGACCGAACAACTCACTCTCGAGCAGGTTCTCGGGGATGGCCCCGCAGTTGATCGAAACAAAGGGCTTGTTTCTCCGATAGGATTTTTCATGAATGGCTCTGGCAACCAGACCTTTCCCCGTACCCGTTTCCCCTTGAATGACGATCGTGCTGTCGCTGTCTGCAACCCGTTCGATCAACCGAAAGATCTCCCGCATACTTGGGCTTTCTCCAATGATCGGCCCACAGCCGGGAATGCGGTCTGAAAATACAGGTATCGATTCCCTCGGTTGGACGTCGAACGTTTCCGCCTCCCGGAAATCATAGGCCAGATTGTCCATCCCGGATCCTCCCGTACCTCTTCATCGAAGTGTGCATGACAGACATCATTTTCAGTCGAGATACCTTTCTCATGTCCCATTGGGAATTTCGTTCAGCAATGTTGACCGGGGTCCTTGCAAAGGACTTGCCAACTACCGATCGAAACGACATGACCTAGGTCTTCGAAATCGGAATGGGTATACGATCAAGAGGTGGGTAATCTGACCATCGAAAAGGCGGTGGATCTATCTCATTGGGATCAATAACGATTCAAACTCCATTCATTTGCGTCATAAATCGACTGAACAATGGCAATAGATTCCTCCACGCCTTATTTCCACGTATTCAAACGGAGGCGCTTATTCGTGATTGTGCATCCAGACAAGACGTCGATTTGCAAACTGCAAATTATCGAACAAAGAGGGATCAATAAGGGGGATTTCGATGGATTGATTCGATGGAGGCATCCCAGGGGTAAGCTGGAGCACCGCATAACCTGTTGAAATATCCGATATTGTAGGAAGCATTCCTATTATGCATATTGCAAAAATGATATTTGCAAAAAGCAACTACCCTGCTCGTTTGCACAGCCAGGTTCATATTCCCATGCACAAACGAGCGTTCGGTTGCATCATCCGATACAATGCCCCTAAAAAGCAGCCAGGGCCGCATCCAGTGTTTCATGAAAAACAAGCTCACTGGTCTCCTGAAATCCTTTCAGCTCCGCGGCCAACCCACCCGACCCGACAGCATGCATCTTGACCCGGGCTCTTTGACCATGCTGAACGATTCCGATGATCAGGCGGACGATGAACATGTTGACTTCCTTGATCTTGTGCAGGTCAAGCACGATCTTGTTCTGTCCGGCATCGGCCATGCCTTTCAGCGTTTGCTGAAACATCGTATCGAATTCCGGCCCCTGTTGACGTTCTATCCGCTCGGGAAGGGTGAAAATGGTGATGTCGCCCTGGTGGCTGACACAGCTCGGTTTTTCGGATTCTTGGACTTGAACGGGCTTGAGGGTGAAGAGTTTGGATACCCGGTCGATGAGCTGCTCCCCTTTGAAAGGTTTGACGATATAGTCCTTCACCCCCATTTTCAAAATGTTAATGACATTTTCCTTTCCGGATTCCGCAGTCAGCATGATCACTGGAATGTCCTTCAAATTGGATTGAGCCTTTAATTTTTGAAGCATTTCAGTACCGTTCATTACAGGCATTGTAATGTCGAGAATGATCAAGTCGGGTTTGTCCTTGCCGGCTATGGCAAGCCCCTCGATCCCGTTTTCCGCCTCGATGACCTGGCAATCGTATGGAGCAAAGGCCTTGGCGACAATTTTCCGGATGGTTTTGCTGTCATCGACAGCCAGCACTTTCAAGGTCATGGCAATCCTCCTAAAGCATGCAAGGCCGATTCGGTACCGTCATGCAACCGATTTGATATAGATATCAACGGCAATACCGTTGTTGTCTTTTTTGAATCCAATTCGTTCGTGTCGCACCCAACCAATCGTATCGATTTGAAAATCCGTTCCCCGGGTAATGTTCGGGATAGAAAGCTGACATGGAAATCCGGCATCACAGAGCCGGGATTTCAGATCGCCTCCAATCATGTTGCTGACCTCTCCGATGACATCGTTGACTTCATCGTCATCCTCGATTTCATCCGGCTCCATGCCCAACATGGCCGCGGCCATCTCTTTCGCAAACCCTCCGGGAACCGAAATGTTGATGTTGCCCATCACATCTCCTGCAAACCCAACGCTACCGACCACCCGCTTTCCAGAAACGACGCCATCCGAAGCGGATGCAGCCACATCGATGGACATGGACAGCATGGTCTGAAACACCTGTTTCGTCGAGTTGACGGCAATCGATTTCAGATCAAGTTGATGAATATCTCCCATGAAAGAACTCCCTGATCAACTATTTGGGATATCCAGGACAGGGGCTACAGCCTCCCGGACCTCACCGATGTGCACAGGCAGAGTAATAGTGAACACCGTCCCTTCATTCAATCTGCTTTCCACGGCAATCGTTCCCTCGTGCTCTTGAAGAATGCCGTAGGCCAAGGACAATCCGAGCCCCGTACCATTTTGATGTTGTTTTGTCGTAAAAAATGGATCGAAAATTTTGCCGAGATCCTCTTCCCGAATACCGATTCCCGTATCAGCCACCCGAATCCGTACCAAGCCGCTCCATCCTCTGTCCGGCTTTGCGGAATCCGGAAGGAATCGTGCCTCCAGGGTCAATGTACCGCCATCCGGCATGGCGTCCCGAGCATTGGAAAACAGAATCACGAATACCTGGGCAATGGCATCGGGATTGCCGTAGAGCAAGGGCAAATCCGTTTCGACCTGAAGATTCCACTGGATACGATCGTTCCGTCGTTCGTGGCCGAACAATCGAACCACACGGTCAATCACTTCATGGATCGAAAACGTCTCTTTGCGACTTTCGATCGGTCGCGAAAACCGATAGAGGCTGTTGACGATTCCCGCAATCCGCTCCACCTGATCCTGAATGACGTCCAGGTATTGCTTCGATTTGTCATCCAGGGTTGGATGCATCTGCAACAACTGGACATACCCGGAAAGGATATTCAGGGGATTGAGGATTTCATGAGAAGCACCGGCCGTCAACCGCCCGATCGAGGCCAGTTTTTCGGCCTGAAGGATCTGATGCTGGGCGCGCTGTAAATGTTCATGCTCCTTTCGCAACCGGTCGTACAAGAGAAAGTTATCCATGACCAGCGCACACTGCTTGGCCAACATGCCCAAGACCCTGATATTTTCATGGGTGATCAGGCTCTCGTCGATGGATGTCACCACAACGACCATCCCGAGTATATGGCGGATGGTAACCAGTGGCAGCATGATCAGGGTTTTGTTGTTCTTCAGAAACAGCGCCGGAACCAGTGCCGGTTTCCTTCGCTTGATCACCCAGGCGAACATACCGCATGCAATCTGCAGATCCACTTCCTTTGGGACGCTTTCAGCGATGGATATCGGATCGGCATGTTTCAGAACAAATTCTTGCGACGTCTCGTCCACGAGAAACAGGGCACATCCATCGAGGTGAATGGCATTTTGGATTTCGGCTGAAAATACACGCCAGATCTGGCTGATATTCGACGTAATATCCACCCGATCCTGGAGTTGTGTAATCTCCTCCATCCGGTCGACGAACTCCAGAATGGCCTTGTACCCTTTTTCCAAATTGTTCACTTGACGATCACCCATGTATCGGACATTTCAGTCAGATCGAATGCTCGGCAGCCTTGGTCGCAACAAGGACGGAACTGATATCGGAAAACGTCTGGTCGATTTCTTGAAGCAAGTAATCGATCACCTGAGAGGAAAAATTGAATCGGCCCCAAACCTCCATATCCAGCGGCGTCATGCGTTCATCCCCGCCTGAACCCAGTCCCAGGGCACGACAAAAAATATCGGCCACATGAACGACTGCGGTTTCATCCACGAATCGCCCGGCTTTGATTGGATGGTGATGGTGTGCAATGATATGGCTCAATTTTGTGGGAAGATTCCATTTTTCGGCCAGCAGCCTTCCTACCTCCGTATGCGTGAATCCCAGAACCTGCTCTTCTGCCTGATAGATGGTTATGGGTTCATCACGGGTTTTCTGAACGGCCTGTTCGAACTCCTGGGGCATGATCATCATTTCGACGATCTTACCGATGTCGTGCAACAGACCAGCGACGAAAAGCTCCTCCACCTGCTCGCTCTTGAGAAACCCTCCGATGGCCTTGGCCCCAATGGCGCAACCGAGGGAATGATCCCAGAACTTTTCCTGCAGTTCCTTGTTGGCTTTGTATTTGTTGGAAAACAGATCGAAGACGGATGTGGTCAGCAACAGATTGCGGATCGCATCGAAGCCCAACAAAACGATCGCACCGGTTACCGTCGAAATTTTCTGAGGAAAGCCGTAGAAGGAGGAATTGACGAGTTTGAGCAGTCTGGCGGTCAGCACCTGGTCGTCCGTGATGACCTTGGCCAGATCTTTGGCGGAAGTCTTGGGATTGTTGACCAGTTCGGAAATCCGGAGAATGGTACGAGGCAGTGTAGGCAGATCGTTGATGCGCTGGATGACGTTTTTAAGATGCTGGGGTACCATGCTCCGTTTCTCTTCGTAGAAGGCGTCGTTTGATCTGTTTTCCAGCCAAGCGCATGATTTCCATCATCAAGGGATGATCCGCTACATTTGCAAACCTGTTTTCCAGTTCACGATCAATGGCTTCCTGAAGCGCATCGGCATTCTGCACTGGAAACGCCGCTTCGGATGAATGGCTGCCGTCGATCCAGATCTCACCCACCCCCCACGAACGCAACATATGAATATTGCGCTCCGTCAACTCCACCCGCTCCCTCAGGAGCAACATATTCTGAAGGTTGTTGACCGGCTTGGCAAGCACCATTCCCGGCCTGGCCTTTTCCAGATCGATCCGGATCATATGATGAGCCTTTGTCTTCAAAATCCCCTTCCGATTCCACCCTTGAGGTTCTTTTCATACCCCGATATTCTTTTTAGGTCAAACATTCTTTAATCGGGATTCAGTCGTCCGAAATCGATCGACGATCATACCGCAGACCGCCGCCTTCTCACACCCGTTCATCAAACAGGATACCCACCATCTGATCCAGCTTTGCAACGACATCCAGAAAGCTTTCGGGCGGAATTTCCCGGATCACTTTTCCGGTCTTCTCCTCGACGACTTTGATGACGGTTCGCCCCGTTTCTTTGTGCTGTGTGAATTGCAACCCGACGGTTTGCAATTTATCGAGGTTTTTTTCGAGCTTTCCCAGGAGCTGCCGAATGATCTCCTCCTCTTTTTGAGGTTGTTTTCGGTTCTGCTCCTGAGCCTGGATCGCGACCGTCCTTTCGACAGGCTTGACCTTTTCATGATCCGGAATCCATCCCGGCGGGTAGTTCTGCGTCGTCACATCCGTAAAACCGGTCTGATAACGCTGGGTCCGTGTCACCTGAATCGCATCCATATCGTCCTCCTTGACCACTTGTATCGGCTTTCTCTCCGTCGAAGCCGATCGACGTCAATCTTCTCACCCCGTCACGCGGCAACACTCAGCCCTTTTGTCATTTGGGCATAGGTTCCTGTTGCAGTCCCCATCGCGGAAGGCTGTACAACAGATCTCTGGTGAATGGCCCCCTCGAAGCCTTCCTTGATCTGACAGATCACCGTTTCCACTTCATCCAGAATTCCGGCGTCATTTCGGAGGTTGGCCAGCGTCAGCCGATACATCATGTACCGATACAAGGCGGAAAGGTTCTGAGCCAGCTCGCCTCCGACTTCCCGATCCAAGGCACAATCCAATTCGGTGAGAATATCGATCACCCGGGAAATGCTTTCGCCCTTGATCCGAGGATTTTCGAGTTCCATTCCGTTTCGGGCAAACCCTAAAAAACGAATGGCACCTTCAAGGAGTTTCAATAAAATCCGCTCCTTGCTTTCCACTGCCGTCGCCACTTTGCTGTATGCACCCAATCCTGCGTATGCCATTTCGTTTCCTCCCTCTGTAATCGATTTGCTCCATTCAACACCGTCAGCCGACGGCCTCGGTCGAACCCAACCTTATTTCTTGGACATTGCACTATTCAGATTTTCCAGCGCCGACAATTGCTGCGTCAGTGAATCCGACAACCCCTGATATTTCCCCAGCAGCAGTTCCAGAGACGAAAATTGTTTCTTCAATCGGGTCTCTGTATTTTCAGCTCGTTTCGTCAGCCGGGAAATCTGGGATTCCATGCTGTCGATGGTTTTCTGAACTCCGTTGGTCCGAATGCTCAGAATGCCGCTGGTGGCACTCAGCAAAGAATCAACGCTTTTGGCGATCTTGACCGCGAATCCTTCCGAACCGGTGGTTTGCTGGGTGAAAAAGCCGGCGACTGCATCGAAGTTTTCGGTCAGCTTCGCGTTGAATGTCGTCGAATCCATCTCCAGATGGCCTTCGTCGTTGGTTGTAATCCCCAATTCCGCAAGGCGGCTGAACCCGGATGCAATACCTGGGACGGTTCTCGATAACAGATCCCGCATGGTTCGATCGATCGTTCGGGTCGTCGCATCGGCAAAGAGGGTCCCTGCTTGATCGGTGGCTGGATCATAGAGCTGGGCTTCCTTCAGAAAATCCGCAAGCTCATTGTATGCATCGATCAAGGCGTTCACCCGCGAGGTAAACAGGGTATCGTTTCTTCCGACGGTTAACTTCACGGTTTCGCCAACGGCGGCGCTTTTCAGATACATCGTGACTCCGGGGATCACATCCTCGACGGTGTTCGACGACCGTTTGATGTTTTCGACGCCGTCGACCGTCATCCTGGCATCCGCTGCCGCCTGGGTCTGAAGCAGATTTTCCGTGGCCCCTTGGCGGTACACCAATCGAGAAAGCCCTGAATCGTCGAGATTTTCCGGATCGTCCACACTGGATGTCCCACTTTCCATGACCGTCAAATCGATGACATTGGCCTCACCGGTTTTCTGGCTCGTCAGGGTCAGATAGGAGGAGGTGCCGTCATTGATCACATTGGCTACAACATCCCTCTGTTCCCGATTGATGGCCTCGGCGACCTGGGTCAGGGTATCCGTGGCATTGACATCGATGGCCGTAGCCGCACCGGATCCGAGCTTGAGATAGATCGTCCCAGCCCCAAGAACCTCCGAGGCCCCGAACCCCTGGCTTCTCAACTGTTGCACCTGGGCCATCTGCTGCACCTGGACCGAATAGGTTCCTTTGACCGCCGTGGTCTCGGCATCGGCGGTCACGACGGCGGAATTGCTGGATGTCACGGAATAGGTTGTAATGTCGCTCAGGCTGTCGAGATTGCGAGCGGCACTCCGCACTCCGGACAGCAGGCTTTTGAGCTGACCATAGGCGGAAAGCTTCACATTGTAAGCCGCTTCTTTTTTTTGGAGCTGGGTGATCGGTTTTTTTTCGATATCCATCAGCTTGCTGATGATGGATTCCGTATCGAGCCCTGAAACCAGCCCACTCACTGAAAATGCCATAAGTCACCCCTTTTCCTTCATCATGCAACGCCTTTTGATTCATGATATCGGCCGAACGAATGAAAAACTTGAACAAAAAAATCCGGCCGGAACGATCTGTGGGTTCGATTCCGGCCGGATCAGGAAAGCCGGCAGGAACCTGCACGATCCTGTTGATCCAGAATCTTTTATTGCAAATTCACTGCCAGAGTAAAAGGTTCACGTTACTGGAGCAGGGAGAGCACCTGCTGCGGGAGTTGTTTGGCCTGGGCGAGCATGGCCACACCGGCCTGAGACAGGATCTGGGCCTTGGTCATGTCGGCCGTTTCCTTGGCGAAGTCTGCATCGAGGATGCGTCCGTTGGCTGCAGACAGATTCTCGGAAACGTTCATCAGGTTGGAGATCGTCGAATCGAGCCGGTTTTGCACCGCACCCAGCTCACCCCGGTTCTTCGAAACCTTGTTCAAGGCTTCGTCGATCCGCTGGATGGCGTTGTTGGCATTGGCCAGAGACATTACACTCAAGCCAGCCCCCACGGCTTCGGCGCTTCCGCCCTGCTCCGTAAATCCGGCATTAGCTGCTCCTGAGCCTCCGATGACAATATCCGAACCGGTCTCCGATGTCAGGGTAATGGTACCTCGATATGTGTCTGTACCACCGATCAGGCTCTTAGCATCAGTCACCTTGATATCCAAACCGGATTGCGAGGTCAAAATCAGTTTGCCATCCGCCCCTGCGGTTGCAACAACACCCTGGACGCTGCTGTTGATGGCCGTTATGACATCCTCGATATCCTCTGCAGCCGTCAAATCCACAGTCGATCCATTGATGGTCAAGTCCGTGGCAGCCAAACCCGCAGATAGAACATTGGTCATATTGACGGTCAGCTCTGTCCTCGTCAATGCTTCCGCCCGAACACCGGTCTCGGCCGTCTTTGCATTGATGGCCGCAGCCTTGTCTCCAGCACTCGAGCTGTTCGATGCACCGATCGTTACCCCGTTGATCACCAGATCACCTTCGGCCAGGGCAACCGCGGAAACCGCCCCACCGGTGACGCTGTCAGCTCCGGTAGATGCGTTGAATCCCCACCTGTTCAGTTTCGCCGTATTGCCGCCGGTCGCCGTGATTTGAATGTCTTCCCCGTTGTCATCCTTTAGGGAGAGATACCCCCCATAGGTTTTAGCGGTAAAACCGGTATTGGTGGTTGTCCCACCAATCTCGATGTTCTCCCCCGTATCGTTGCTCAGAGTGATCGATTTATCGGAATTCAACGTCGCCACAACACCGGGAGCATCCCGATTGATATTGTTCACCAATTCTTCCATACTACCGGAATCGGCAATGGTCTTCCCGTTGATCGTAAGCCCGCTCACAATTCCGGAAACCCCGCTTGTACCCCGATAGGTGTTATAGGCTGTCGCCGTAACCCCGGTCTGGCTGGTTTTGGCATTGATCGCTGCTGCTGCAGCCTTCGCTGTGGCGGCGCTCGCTGCATCGATAGCAATACCATTGATCGTAAGCCCTGTAGCTGCTGTCCCCGACGTTGTGACCCGACCGCTGTTCAACTCGCCCAGCGCCGAATACCCGTTCAAATTCAGGTCGCGCGTCTTGACACTCTGTAGATTCACCGCAATGGTCTGACCGGCGTTGGCGCCGATCTGAAACTTCTTCGTACCTGCCGAACCGTCCAGCAAGTTGATCCCGTTGAACTGTGTCGATGCCGCAATCCGATCGATTTCGGCATAGAGCTGGTCCACTTCGTCCTGGAGGGAGGCTCTGTCCGAAGCGGTGTTCGTGTCGTTGGAAGCCTGAACGGCAAGCTCCCGCATCCGCTGCAGAAGGTTCGTCACTTCCTGCATCGCACCTTCCGAGGTTTGCAATAGAGAAATTCCGTCGTTGGCGTTTCGTACGGCCTGATCCAGACCGCGCACTTGGGCAGTAAACCGCGTGGAAATGGCGAGTCCGGCTGCATCGTCTTTGGCGCTGTTGATGCGAAGGCCGGAGGACAACCGTTGAAGGGAACGATTCAGCATATTCTGTGTTTTCACCAGATTACGCTGAGCATTAAGCGAGGGGATATTCGTATTGATCGTCATTGCCATGGTACATTCCTCCTTGAATGATGGCGTTTTCGGGCCTCAATGCCCATTTTACATCAATGACACTTTACAACAATCTATTGAAATGTGTTCCACGCACCTCGATAGACATCACCTCCTTTCAATGTAGAAAAGACTTCAAATCGTCTGATCCCATCCTTCCGTCGTAACATCGATTCTTAGATTGACACCCTACGGTACCTGAGGCCAATATTTATATCGGTTGGAACCCCAATCCAGAATTCAGGCCATCCCATACCCGTTATAGTGATAATACCGATCCATCGATTTATCGCCCAATCGACGTTCCACCACAACAGCAAGAGGAACAACGGGTTGCGAATTCATCCATGTTCATAACACAAATCCCGTAGGGGCGAATCCTGTTCGCCCCTACACTTCATGCACGATCCATCATCGACCAATTATCCCTGAAGAAGCTGCATCACCTGCTGCGGGAGTTGTTTGGCCTGGGCGAGCATGGCCACACCGGCCTGAGACAGGATCTGGGCCTTGGTCATGTCGGCCGTTTCCTTGGCGAAGTCTGCATCGAGGATGCGTCCGTTGGCTGCAGACAGATTCTCGGAAACGTTCATCAGGTTGGAGATCGTCGAATCGAGCCGGTTTTGCACCGCACCCAGCTCACCCCGGTTCTTCGAAACCTTGTTCAAGGCTTCGTCGATCCGCTGGATGGCGTTGTTGGCATTGGCCAGAGACATTACACTCAAGCCAGCCCCCACGGCTTCGGCGCTTCCGCCCTGCTCCGTAAATCCGGCATTAGCTGCTCCTGAGCCTCCGATGACAATATCCGAACCGGTCTCCGATGTCAGGGTAATGGTACCTCGATATGTGTCTGTACCACCGATCAGGCTCTTAGCATCAGTCACCTTGATATCCAAACCGGATTGCGAGGTCAAAATCAGTTTGCCATCCGCCCCTGCGGTTGCAACAACACCCTGGACGCTGCTGTTGATGGCCGTTATGACATCCTCGATATCCTCTGCAGCCGTCAAATCCACAGTCGATCCATTGATGGTCAAGTCCGTGGCAGCCAAACCCGCAGATAGAACATTGGTCATATTGACGGTCAGCTCTGTCCTCGTCAATGCTTCCGCCCGAACACCGGTCTCGGCCGTCTTTGCATTGATGGCCGCAGCCTTGTCTCCAGCACTCGAGCTGTTCGATGCACCGATCGTTACCCCGTTGATCACCAGATCACCTTCGGCCAGGGCAACCGCGGAAACCGCCCCACCGGTGACGCTGTCAGCTCCGGTAGATGCGTTGAATCCCCACCTGTTCAGTTTCGCCGTATTGCCGCCGGTCGCCGTGATTTGAATGTCTTCCCCGTTGTCATCCTTTAGGGAGAGATACCCCCCATAGGTTTTAGCGGTAAAACCGGTATTGGTGGTTGTCCCACCAATCTCGATGTTCTCCCCCGTATCGTTGCTCAGAGTGATCGATTTATCGGAATTCAACGTCGCCACAACACCGGGAGCATCCCGATTGATATTGTTCACCAATTCTTCCATACTACCGGAATCGGCAATGGTCTTCCCGTTGATCGTAAGCCCGCTCACAATTCCGGAAACCCCGCTTGTACCCCGATAGGTGTTATAGGCTGTCGCCGTAACCCCGGTCTGGCTGGTTTTGGCATTGATCGCTGCTGCTGCAGCCTTCGCTGTGGCGGCGCTCGCTGCATCGATAGCAATACCATTGATCGTAAGCCCTGTAGCTGCTGTCCCCGACGTTGTGACCCGACCGCTGTTCAACTCGCCCAGCGCCGAATACCCGTTCAAATTCAGGTCGCGCGTCTTGACACTGTTCAATCGAACCGAAATGTACTGTCCAGCATTGGACCCGATCTGGAGATATTTGGTTCCACCGGAACCATCCAGCAAATTGATCCCGTTGAACTGGGTAGAAGATGCAATCCGATCGATTTCGGCATAGAGCTGATCGACTTCGTCCTGGAGAGATGCTCTGTCCGAAGCGGTGTTCGTGTCGTTGGAAGCCTGAACGGCAAGCTCCCGCATCCGCTGCAGGAGGCTCGTCACTTCCTGCATCGCACCTTCCGACGTTTGAAGCATGGAAATACCGTCGTTGGCGTTTCGAACAGCCTGATCGAGACCTCGTATTTGAGCGGAAAATCGGGTGGAGATGGCGAGTCCGGCTGCATCGTCTTTGGCGCTGTTGATGCGAAGACCGGAAGACAATCGTTGAAGGGACTTGCTGAGAGCGGCCTGGTTCTTGACGAGGTTTCTCTGAGCGTTCAGAGAAGGGATATTGGTGTTGATTGCCATAGCCATGGTGCATTCCTCCTTGAATGATGGCGTTTTCGGGCCTCAATGCCCTAAGTGATTTGGATCTGCCTGATGGAACTTGTAGCTTGTTCCTTTTGATCTGATTATCGACTCTTTTCGAAGGATCTTGAATCTTTTTTTCGACCGGTTCCTCGGGCATCCAACCCTTCGAACCTGCGGAACCTTCCAGCCCCTCCTGGGCGGGAAGATAGAACCCGAAGAGCGTTGTTCATACTCTTGATTCGAATTATCGTCCCTCCTTCGAAAAACTTGAATGCTTTTTATCGAAATGCTTGACGAACATTCCCGTTTCCGCATATGGAATAGAAACGAAAACGCCATGAGGTTTCATGTTTTCATGAAACCGCAAGAAGAAACCTCCGACAGTTGCAGGAATCCTGCAGAAATACCACGACCGGTGAATACTGGATCCCCACTTGAGAGAGGATATCGTTACGGTTGGTATTCTTCCGGAATTGAAGATCGATTTGCGGGAAGGATTCACGCCTCTATGACCGGCTCGAGGCGATCGCTCCCGATTCGATGGCTATCGGCCATGTATGGCGCGCGATGGATGGCAGGCCACCATAGGTCATAGACAGTAGATGTCGGTTGGGGTTTCGGAGGGTAGAAGAAGGTCTTTATTCACGGTCAATACAGGAAGGGAATGATGCTGCTGGTTATCGACGTCGGAAACACCAACATCGTGATGGGCGTCTATGATGGGGATCATCTGATCAACCATTGGCGGGTGAGAACCGAACGCAACACGACGGAAGACGAATTTCATCTGCTGGCTACGGGCCTTTTCGAGCGTGCAGGCATTGCAACCGGTTCCATCGAGCGAACGATCATTTCGAGCGTCGTTCCCCCGATGGTCAATATCCTCGATGCATTCTGCAGACGCTATCTCCATCAGGCCCCCATCTGGGTGGACGCCAAAACCTTCACGGCCATGCCCATTCGATACAAGAATCCGGCGGAAGTCGGTGCGGATCGCATCGTCAACGCTGTCGCCGCTTATGAACGCTATCACTGCGCCCTGATCGTCATCGATTTCGGTACGGCTACGACCTTCGATGTCATTTCCGCTGACGGCGCCTACCTGGGAGGAGCCATATCCCCCGGGATCATGATCGCCGCAGAAGCCCTTTTCCAAAGGGCATCCAAGCTGCCTCGGGTGGAATTGTTGCATGCCCCCGAATCGGCCATCGGCAAAGACACCGCCGGCAGCATGCAGTCGGGTATTCTTTTTGGATATGCGGGGCTCGTGGACGGCATGGTCGAGCGCATTCAGGAGGAGCTGGATTCAACGGCACGGGTGATCGCAACCGGCGGTCTTGCCCCCCTCATGGCAGGGATCGCCCGCTCCATCGAATCCGTCGAGCCGGATCTGACGCTGGAAGGGCTCAGGCTGATCAGCAAACGTTTATGAGGAGCGTTTTCGAAGGAAAACTCCGGAAGTCCGTTCCATATGAAGCGGACCCGTCAGGAAGAAGGAAATAACACCGAAGCGGAATAGATGCCTGGGACGAGAATCGAACTCGTACAGGGCGAAGCCCCGAGGGATTTTAAGTCCCTTGTGTCTACCTGTTCCACCACCCAGGCATTGGTTGCGGGTTGATTTTTTATCGGTTTCCAGCGGCATTGTCAACACGGAACCCCTTGAATCCTATCAGCCGACATCCCGACGCAACCAATCGAAGCTCCCCTGCTGGGTCTCGAACACGAGCAAGACATGTGAACACCTCAACAGCATCGAACCACGCATCTTGCCTTTCACGATCAAGAAATGATGGAGTCGCAAAAAGTCGCTTTTCACGTGCTTTTGGGGAATGCCGGGCATAAGCGGGGTGGCTGGGGAAGCCTTTTGAGACTGCTGCGAAAACGTGTTTGAAGCCGCCGGATATCGTTGGATCG
>JBFMBE010000009.1:0-43866 GCA_040755275.1 Thermodesulfobacteriota bacterium
AAGTCGCTAACCACCGCTTTTCCTTCAAAGCCGGGCCTCCAGCAGGAGGGCGGGTGGTGTTTTGCGAAGCAGCGGAAACTGTTTGAAGCAGCCGGAGATCGTTGGATCGGGCGGACGCACTTCATTTATATTGGTTTGAAAAACAGCATGTTGGAAACCACCAAACCATTCTTTCCATTTTGGCCATCCGCCCGATCCTACGAGCTCGGGCTGCTGAGTTTTTCCGCTGCTGAGCAAAATTCACCCGCCTTCCTGCGGGTCAAATGAGAGGGCCTGACTTTTTGCGAGGCCATCAGGATTGAAAAACCTCTATTTGTTAAGTTCTACCAGGGACTCTTCGAGGATGGCAAATCCTTTTTCGAGCTGCTCATCCGTAATCACCAGAGGCATGAGGGTCCGGATGACGTTTCCGAAATTGCCGCAGGAAATGAGCACCAACCCCCTGTCGAAGCAGAGCTTGACCAGCTTCTTGGCTTCGTCTGCTGCAGGTTGCTTGGTCCGGCGATCCTTCACCAGCTCCATCGCCAACATCGGGCCTTTTCCCCGAACGTCGCCGATGATTTCATACCGCTGCTGCAGATCCATCAGTTTCGCCCGAACCTTCTGGCCGAGCTCTTCCGCCGTTTCGAGCAGCTTGTCTTCGATCAGGATTTCCAGAACAGCCAATGCGGCCCTGCAGGCGATGGGATTCCCGGCATACGTTCCTCCCAGTCCGCCGACGTGGGGTTTGTTCATCATCTCCGCCCGCCCGGTGACTGCACTCAGGGGAAGCCCGCCACCAAGGCTCTTGGCCAGGGTGATGATATCCGGAGCGATTCCCCAATGATCGATGGCAAACAGCTTTCCGGTGCGTCCCATACCGGTCTGCACTTCATCGATGATCAAGGCAATGCCATATTTGGTGCAGATGCGTTGAAGCTTCGGGAAATATTCCGGAGGTGGTGTCACGAAGCCGCCTTCCCCCTGAATCGGCTCGGCAATCACGGCTGCCGTCTGCTCCGCTGCGATATGGGAAATGAAGAAATCTTCGAGATAATCGGCACATGCCGTCCCGCAGGACGGATAGGACAGTCCGAAGGGACAGCGGTAACAATAGGCATAGGGCATCCGATACACTTCAGGTGCATAGGGGCCGAACCCCAATTTGTAGGGTTTGACCTTGCTCGTCAGGGTCATTGTCAGGAGGGTTCGACCGTGAAAACCGTTTTCAAAACAGATCACGGCAGGCCGTCCTGTGGCATAGCGGGCGATTTTGACGGCGTTTTCGACGGCTTCGGCGCCGCTGTTGGCGAACATCGTCATCTTCTCGAATGTCCCCGGCGCCAGTTCGTTCAGTTTGGCCGCTAGATCGACATAGGGTTCGTACATCGCGATGTGAAAACAGGTATGAATGAATTTTGCGGCCTGATCCTGAATGGCCTGAACAACCTTGGGATGACAGTGTCCGACGTTGTTCACACCAATGCCGCCTGCAAAATCGATGTATTCCCTTCCCTCGATATCGATCATGACGGCGCCGCGCGCCTCACGGATAAAGGTCGGTGTGACATTGAACGGTCCTTGCGGTACGTGTCGATTTCTGAGTTCCAGCAGCGTCTGCGTATGGTGGGTCATGATTTTCTCCTGATCGTTTGGATGAGCTGTAAAAGAATCCCCTGGAATAGAGGCTCGGCAAATGGCTGATGGAGTCGCAAAGATCGTTCCATACGCAGAAACCGACCCCATCCCCCTCTGTTTCATGAGGCCTGCCCGAGGCCAATCGATTTTTTCGGGGCCATCCTCTATGTTTCCTTGCATTCTTCATGCATCCGTGCATAATAGCCTTACAACCATCATCACCAACGCCATCCAGGATAGAACCATGTCCACATCCACGATATCGTCTGTCTCTCTGGCTCCTGAAAGCCTTTCCGTCCCAGACTGGACGGAACTCGCAGCCTCTCTGTTCGATGTCCTTTCAGACGGGATATCCTTCGTTCGTCCCTCCGGTGAAGTACTCCTCTCCAACCGGTACGCAGTCGAACACCTCGGGTTACATCCTGGAACGAATGTTGAATCGCGGGATGCCGAACTCTGGAAGCTCATTCGCCACGCGCTTCGCAACCACCGCAAGAAGCAACCCATGACGCTGATCCGAAACACCACGCCCTATCGGGTGAACATTGCGGCCATTCGGAACCGCGGCAGGACCAGCGGCGCCTTGTGCATTTTCCAGAACGGGACGGAATTGGAGAAAGTCACCCAACAGATGCTCTCCTATCAGGAACTGTCACGGGAGCTCGACATGATCATCGAATCCTCCTATGACGGGCTCTGGATTTGCGACGGAAACGCCAATGTCCTTCGGATCAATTCGGCTTCCGAGCGGCTCAATGAAATCCGGGCGGAGCAAGTCGTCGGCAGGAACATGCGGGAACTCGTCGCCGAAGGTTTCATCAACCGATCTGCCACACTCGAGGTGTTGCGCACCCGATCCATCGTCAACATGCTCCAGAAAACCAGCAAGGGCCGGAAGCTGATGATCACGGGAAGCCCGTTCTTCGACAAACAGGGCAATCTCGTACGCGTCGTCGTCAACGAACGAGACATCACCGAGATCGACGCCCTGCATGAAGAACTCGAACGGCAGGAGGCCCTGAAGAATCAATACCGGAACCATCTCGTCGAGATGCAGATCGCAGAGATGGAATCGAGACATATCATCGCCCGCACACCCTGCATGACCAATGTGCTGCAGCAGGCCATCCGTGTCAGCAAGGTCGACACGACGGTGTTGATTCAAGGCGAATCGGGAGTCGGCAAGGGCCTCATCGCCGAGCTCATCCATCGACGTTCGGAGCGATCCCGAAAACCGCTGATCCGCATCAACTGTGGCGCCATACCGGAATCGCTGATGGAATCCGAACTCTTCGGGTATGAAGCCGGGGCTTTCACTGGAGCCTCCAAAAGCGGAAAACCCGGTTATCTGGAACTGGCCCATGAAGGTACGTTGTTCATGGACGAAATCGGTGAGCTGCCGTTTTCCGCACAGGTCAAACTGCTTCGATTTCTCGAAGACGGCCTGGTGACACGCATCGGCGGAACGAAAGCCAGAAGTCTCAATGTCCGCATTCTTACTGCCACCAACCGCAACCTGTCCGACATGGTTTCAAGAGGTCTTTTTCGAAAGGATCTCTTCTACCGCCTGAACGTCATCCCCATCACCATACCCCCTCTGCGGGAACGCAAGGAATGCATCCTGCCCCTGATTCAGCACTATTTCAACCGGTTCGCCGAGAAGGTCGGTAAGGCCGGAATGATCCGCCTGTCGAAGCCCGCCCTCGACGCCCTGATCCACTATCCCTATCCCGGAAACGTCCGGGAGCTGATCAATCTCTGTGAACGCCTGGCTGTCATGAGCGAAAGCGACGTGATTGCTGTCGATCAACTGCCTTCTGAAATCATCGAAACCATGGGCGGACCACCGACCCTCGAGAATTCCTTCGCCGGCCGGTCTCTCAAGGAAATGATCGAGCGGTTCGAGCACATGGTTCTGACGTCCGCCTTACGAGAACACCGTACCCAGGAACGCATCGCCACAGCGCTTCAGGTGGATCAATCCACCATTGCCCGCAAACTTCGACGGCATGGTCTCAGGCCTTCCTGAACCCAATGCTTGACGGCTTCGCAAAAAGCCGCTTTTCCCGTGCTTTTTGTAAATGCCGGGCATCAGTGGGGTGGATGGGGAAGCCTTTTGAGCTTGCTGCGAAAAAGGTTTCCCATCCACCCCGCGACTCGACAGAGACTTCCAGACTTTTTGCGAGGCCATCAATGCTTTTTTCGAACGAATATGCAAACATGCATATTCGTGGGAACCGGTACGAGAAACCGTGCGATTGGGTGAAAAACCCGGTCCTACGCCCCATTGGATGAAAGTCACAGAAGCACCTTGTGTAGAAACGGGAGGGATCCGCTTTTCATCCGATTTCTGACCGCTGTTTTTCCCTGGAAAGTCGGATCTACGATGCTTCCCGTATCGAGCAGCACGTTTTCTGGCACACCAATTGCTGTTCAGTCATTCACACGACGCTCATGCGTTCGATCCCCCATCACCCAACTATTAGAAAGGAAGGTTTCATGAAAAAAGCGGTGCTCCTCGGAATCGCATTGTGTCTGGTCCTCGGTATGTCGGCGGGGTCCCATGCGGAAGATGCACGGGATTACTTCAAGATCGGTGTCATTACATCCCTTTCCGGAAGCCTGGCCACAGGCGGCAACGTCACCAAGCGGGGATACGATCTGTGGGCAGATGAAGTGAACAAGACGGGCGGCATCGATATCAAAGGCAAGAAATATCCCGTCAAGCTCTTCTACGGCGACGCCCAGTCCGAACCGTCTCAGGGGGCGTCGGCTGCGGAACGTCTCGCCACCCAGGAAAAAGTCGATTTGGTGTTGGGCCCCTATTCATCGGGCGTCACCCTGGCCGTGGCACCCGTTCTTGAAAAATACAAAATCCCCATGATCACCGGATCGGCCGAATCTCCGCTCATCTGGAGAGAAAAATTCCGCTACACCTTCGGAACGATTCCGCCTGTCAACTATACCGGCTCCACCCCGATCCAGACCCTGGCCAAACTCAATCCAGCACCCAAATCCGCCATCATCCTCGGATCGAACGACGCCTTCTCCAAAGCCACGGCCGAAGCCTTTCAGGATGCAGCCACCAAGGCAGGCATCAAGGTCATGAAGTTCAACATCGTTCCTTCCGGTCAGGATTTGATTCCCTTTCTGTCCTCTGCAAAGGCCATGCAGCCCGACCTCATTGCCTTCGGCGGTCATGACGAGGAACTGATCAATCTGGTCAAAGGTCTCCGTCAAATCAACTTCACCCCGAAGGCACTTCTGATGCATTACGGTGTTACGGAACCCGCCTTCTTCGAATCTCTAAAGAAGGATGCAGAACAGGTTCTCGGCGCAGCGGTTTGGACCGAATCGGTTCACACCAAGGGAGAACTGCTCTGGCCGAATGCAAAGGCCTATGCCGATGCGGCCATGAAGGCCTACAACGTGCCGGCCGACTACACCCAGGCAGGATCTTCGGCTGCCGGTATCGCCTTTCAGGTGGCCCTCATGAAGGCCGGTGCAACACCGCCCCTCAGCGAAGCCGCCCGTGAAAGCCTCGTCAAAATCCTCGAAGACATCAAGGTCGAAACCTTCTACGGAACCATCGACTTCGCCAACGAAGGCCAGTTTTACCATGCCAACATCGGGTTGACACCATTGACTATCCAGGTTCAGGATGGCAAGATCGCCGTCGTCGGACCGGAACAGGAAGCCCAGGCCAAGATTCAGTATCCCATGAAGCCCTGGTCAGAACGGAAATGATCCGTGATGCGCTCGCAAAAAGTCGCTTTTCCCGTGCTTTTCGAGAATGCCGGGCATGAGCGGGGTGGCTGGGGAAGCCTTTTGAGACTGCTGCGAAAACGTGTTTGAAGCCGCCGGATATCGTTGGATCGGACGGACGTACTGGATCGAAATATCGATTGAAAAGCAAGCCGTTGCGATTCAACCAGCCTCTGTTTGCTGTCTGGCCATCCGTCCGATCCTACGAGATCGGGCGGCTGAGTTTTTTCGCAGCAGCGAAAAAGGTTCCCCAGTCACCCCGTGACTCGACAGAAACGCCCTGACGTATTGCGAAGCCGTCATCCATTACCCCATTCCCTTTTCCCTTGAAGATAGGTCCCTATGGAACTGTTACCTCAGGCCATTGTCGACGGGATTCTGATCGGTGGTATTTACATCACCATTGCCATTGGATTTTCCCTCGCCTACGGCGTGATGCACATCATCGACTTTGCGGTCGGCGAATGGATCATGTTAGGCGCCTTTACCGGGTATTACCTGAATCGTTGGTCGCACATCGACCCCATGCTGCTGCTGCCGATTGTTTTCATCGTTTTCGGTGGGATCGGCTATCTCATCCAGCCCTTGATTCACCGGGTCATCAGCGGGAAAAAGGGCAACCCGGTCCTGATGGGGCTGGTGTTCACCTTCGGCCTGGCGCTCGTTTTCCGAGGATCCGGTCTCACCATCTTCGGGTTCTATTCCCACTCGATCCCGGCGGCTCTCGCCAAAAATTCGTTCTTCATCGAAAGCGGCAATTTCTTCCTCACCATTCCACACATCCGGTTCGCCGGTCTCTTTTACGCCGTTCTCATCACCGTCATCCTGCAATACATCCTCAAGTCCACGGATTTCGGGAGGGCGGTTCGGGCGCTGGCCCAACACCGAGAATCCGCTAGTCTGATGGGAATCGATGCGCGACGGATCAGTTCCTATGTATATGGAATTTACGTCGGCATCAGCGCCATGACCGGTGTACTGATCGGTTGCATCTTTTCCATCACCGCACAAATGGGCGGTGAATACACCGTCATGGCGTTTTTCGTCGTAGTCCTCGCCGGAATGGGCTATCTGGCCGGTGTACCCTGGGCAGCGTTTTTGCTGGGACTGGTCCAATCCTTTTTCATGATTTATTTCAACCCGAGCTATACCCTTCTGGCCGTTTTCGTCATCTTGTTCACCATTCTACTGATCTCGCCCCGAGGTCTTTTCGGAAGGGGGGTCTAAACCTCATGACGAACACCTTTCGAAAACCCATCGTTGTCGGGATTGCAGCCCTGGTTCTTGCCGTTCTGCCCACATTCATTCACGATATGTTCGTTCTGCGGGTGCTGACCGAATCAATCATGTGGATCGGGCTGGCCATCGCCTGGGACGTGCTGGCCGGATATACGGGATACCTCAATTTCGGACACGGAGCCTTCTTCGGAGCAGGCGCCTACATAACGGCCTTTCTGATCAAGATCGCCGGCGTCCCCTTCCTGTTGGCCATGCCTGCAGGCGGGCTTGCGGCAGCGCTTCTGGCACTCGCCAGCGGAATCCCCACCCTGCGACTCAAAGGTGCCTATTTCGCCATCGCCACCTGGGCCATGGCCCGGGCACTGCAGCAGCTGGCACTGGTTCTCGACATCACGGGCGGACCGGATGGCATGCGCCTTCCCCCTTACCTGCACCCGCAGTTTTTCTACTATGTCATGCTGATCCTGGTTGCAGGCACCTTCGCCGTCATGTGGTTCCTGCTGGAACATGCCCCCTTCGGCCTCAAGGTCAAGGCCATCCGGGAAGACGAAGCCGGCGCAATGAGTCTCGGTATCCATCCGACAGTCATCAAGATGCAGGCCTATCTACTGTCGACCGTTCCAGCCGGACTGATCGGCGGGGTATACGCCTACTGGATTACCTACATCGATCCGGCTTCCGTTCTGGGAGATCTCGTCACGGATCAGGCGGTGGTCATGGCTGTCTTCGGCGGCCTTGGAACTCTGATCGGACCCATTGTGGGGGCCGTCATCATCTATTTCTTTAAAACCCTGTTCTGGGCCTATCTCTCGGATTACCAGGTGCTCTACCTCATTATCCTCGGTGTCCTGATCGCCATGAGCGTCGTCTTCCTGCCGAACGGGCTCTACGGAACCCTCACCGGAAAAACTTCCGGAAAGACGGCGATTCAGAAAGGACTGGCCACCGGCACACCAGAAGAGAATTCTCGGAAGCAAGGGCGGAAGGAGGTGGTGCATGGCTGATCCGATTCTTCAGGTGGAGGGTGTCACCAAAACCTTTGGCGGCTTGTACGCCGTTCAGGACGTTTCATTCGACATGGCCAAAGGCAGCATCGTCGGGCTCATTGGCCCGAACGGCGCCGGGAAAACCACCCTGTTCAACGTCATCAGCGGCTATTACAAGCCGACGAAGGGCAGCATCCGATTCGATGGAAAGGATATCAGCGGATGGCCGCCCTATCGGCTGGCGCACATCGGCATCGGCCGAACCTTTCAGATCGTAAAGCCCTTCGCTGGACTGACGGTTCTCGAGAATGTCGTCATCGCATCGCTGTGCCGTTATCCCAAGAAAACAGAAGCCGAGGCCCAGGCCTGGCAGATCCTCGAACGTACGGGACTAGCGGACCGGGCCCATCTGGCTGCATCCGGTTTGACACTTGCGGGCCGCAAGCGGCTCGAGGTCAGCAAGGCCCTGGCCCTCGAACCGACCCTCCTGCTACTCGACGAGGTCGTGGCAGGCCTCAATCCGACGGAAGCCGATCAAACCATCGATCTGATACTCAAACTTCGGGATCAGGGAATCACCATCCTCATCGTCGAACACATCATGCGGGTCATCATGAACATCAGCGACGAGGTAGTCGTTCTCAGTTTCGGCCAGAAAATCGCCCAGGGAAAACCCGGCGATGTCGCAAGAGATCCGGCGGTGGTGGAAGCCTATCTGGGAGGTGAGGTGCGATGAAGGTATTGGAGATCACAAACCTTTCTGTCTTTTATGGAGATGTGCAGGCCCTGTGGAACGTATCTCTTTCGGTGGAATCCGGAAAGATCATCGGCCTGATCGGCGCCAACGGGGCAGGCAAGACCACCACCATGAAGACGATTTGCGGCATCAACCCGATTGCTTCCGGCAGCATTCTATACGATCAACGGCCGATTTCCGGATTGCCCGTTCATGAAATCGCAGAGCTGGGTATCACACTCGTTCCGGAGGGACGACAGCTCTTTCCCAAGATGAGTGTGGAGGACAATCTCCTGGTTGGCTCCTACCTCAAAAGGACCCGGGCCAATCGCTCCAAAAACATGAACCGCGTCTTCGAAATCTTCCCCCGGCTTGCCGAAAGACGCAAACAGACGGCCGAGACCCTGTCCGGCGGAGAACAACAGATGCTCGCCATCGGGCGTGCCCTGATGCAGGAGCCGAAGCTCATCATGTTCGATGAGCCCAGCATCGGCTTGGCGCCGATTCTCGTGATGGAAATCTTCCGCATCGTTCAGGAGCTTCACAGCATGGGTCTGACGATCTTTCTGGTCGAACAGAACGTCCACCATACGCTGAAAATCGCTGATGAATGCTACATCATGGAAAACGGCCGGATCGTCGGTCATGGGACCGGGCAGGAACTCGAATCCGACCCAAAAATCCGGGAGGCGTACTTGGGATTTTAAAGAAACAGTGATGGATGACGGCTTCGCAAAAAGACCGGATGCTGTGTCGTGCTGCATCCCTCGTCGTTGCGGCGTACGTTTCAGTACGCCTCACTCCTCGGGATTTGCACTCCTTGCCTGCGGCCTTTTTGCGAAGCCGTCCATATGATGGACTTTTTGCGTGCTTTGCGGGAACGCCAGGCATCAGCGAGGTGGCTGGGGAAGCCTTTTGAGCTTGCTGCGAAAACGTGTTTGAAGCCGCCGGATATCGTTGGATCGGACGGACGCGCTTGAACGAATGGACATTGAAAAGCAAGCCATTGCAATTCCAAGAGCCTGTATTCACAGTTTGGCCATCCGTCCGATCCTACGAGATCGGGCGGCTGAGTTTTTTCGCAGCAGCGAAAAAGGCTCCCCAGTCACCCCGCGACTCGACAGAGACTTCCTGACTTTTTGCGACCTCATCATGGATGAAACCGGTTTGATCTTGTAGTGGCAGGGCATGCCTTGCCCCTATATCTTTCATACGCGGAGGGGCCGCGTCACGCGAACCTTTCGCAAGAAACCCAATGCTCCATAAAGGACAACCGGCCGGAATACCCTGACAGAGCAACCAGTTCCCCCATTGGCTCTTTCACGCGACCTGTTCATGACAGGTCCATCCCCCCCATCCATCAATGTCGCTGTACTTCTGTCTCTCGTCTTCTGCCTCATGCCTTCTTTCTCCTGCCTTTCGCCCCTTTTTCTTTCTGTCCCACTTACCATTTCCCTTTTCACGCCATACTGACCTCCATTGCCCGCTTCGTTTCTCCTTCCTCCCTTCGATCCCCGTTTTCTGATACCTATTCTTAAATATAAATAGCTATATACTAGCTAAACAGAATTCTCTTGACAAGCAACCAAAATTGAGTTTAAGAAATTCAAAAAAATAAATCGCATTTAGAATATTATGGGAATAACAGAGAGGAAGGAACGGGAGCGGGAACGGCGAAGACAGCAAATCCTCATTGCTGCCAGACGGGTGTTCTCTTCCAGGGGCTACACCAAATCAACGATGGAAGACATCGCCAAAGAAGCCGAACTCAGCCCGGGAACGATCTATCTCTACTTCAAGAGCAAGGACGAGCTGTACGCATCTCTTTCCGTCCGTATCCTTCAGTATCTGAATATCCGTCTGAAACACATCACCAATCAGAAAGACATCGAGCCTGACCGCTACATCGAGGCGCTCAAGGAAGCCATGCTCGATGTATACGAGTTCGACCCGGTCATCGTCATCAATATGTTTCAACTTCAGTCGAACGATATCGTCAAGAATCTCACTCCGGAGCTCAAAGACGAAATCCGGACGCTTTCGCAGTCTTCATTTCACGTCATGGCTTCGATCTTCGAAGACGGCATCAGAAAGGGGGTGTTTGTATCCCGGCATCCGAACGCTCTGGCGGATGTACTGTGGGGCATTTTTTCAGGATTGATCCTCTGGAAGGAAAGTCAGCGCCATATTCATCGCAAGGAGGATACGCTCAAACCCACCCTTGAAATCGCCTTCGAGCTATTCAGCCGGGGAATCCGCAGTTGAAACAGAGCAGTTCGTACGGTTCCGAACAGGCAATCGGCAAAAACAAAGCGATAACCATGCTACCCATGTGAAGAAGGAGGATTTGACCCATGGCAGAAAAGGAAAATTTGGAGGTTTCCGAGGCCCAGATCGCCGTTCATTGGCAGGAGGAAGATTACTACTATCCCTCCCCCCAGTTCATCGCTCAGGCAAACATGACCGATCCAACCATTTATGACCGGTTCAGCCTGGACAATTTCCCGAACTGTTTCAAGGAATACGCCGATTTGCTGGACTGGTACGAATACTGGCACACGACTCTCGACACGAGCGACGCTCCGTGCTTCAAATGGTTCGTCGGAGGAAAAATCAACGCATCCTACAATTGCGTGGATCGTCATCTGGCAAAGAACCGCAACAAGACGGCCATCCATTTTGTCCCCGAACTGGAAAACGAAAAAGTCGAACACATCACCTACCAAGAGCTCTGGGTACGGGTCAATGAAATGGCTGCAGTACTGCAGGATTTCTGCGGCCTCAAGGCCGGGGACCGGGTAACCCTGCATCTGCCCATGACCCCCGAACTTCCGATCACCATGCTGGCATGCGCCCGGTTGGGGATCATTCACTCGCAGGTATTCGGCGGGTTCAGTGGAAAGGCGGCTGCGGACCGGATCGTCGACTCCGGTTCCCATGTACTCATCACCATGGATGCCTACTATCGGGGCGGGCATCTGCTCGACCACAAGGAAAAGGCCGACGTCGCAGCAGTCGAAGCCAAAAAAGAAGGTCAGACCGTCGACAAGGTTCTGGTCTGGCAGCGATATCCCGGAAAATATTCCTCTCCGACCCCCATGGTGGACGGTCGGGATTATTTCGTGAACGATCTGCTGAAGAAATACTACGGTGTCCGGATCGATCCGGTCAAGATGCCGGCCGAGGCTCCTCTGTTCCTGATGTACACGAGCGGAACCACCGGAAAACCCAAGGGCTGCCAGCATGGAACGGGCGGTTATCTCGCCTACGTGGCAGGAACCAGCAAATATGTTCAGGACATTCATCCGGAAGACGTTTACTGGTGCATGGCCGACATCGGATGGATCACGGGACATTCCTACATCGTCTATGGCCCGCTGGCCATCTGCGCATCCACTGTCGTCTATGAAGGCATTCCCAATTACCCCGATCCAGGACGCCCCTGGCGAATCGCTCAGGATCTCGGTGTCAACATCTTCCATACGGCTCCGACGGCCATTCGTGCCCTTCGAAAGATCGGACCCGATGAACCCAAAAAGTACAACTACCATTTCAAGCACATGACCACGGTCGGTGAACCGATCGAACCCGAAGTCTGGAAGTGGTACCATCAGGTCGTCGGCAAAGGCGAGGCCATCATCGTAGATACCTGGTGGCAGACGGAAACGGGCGGATTCCTGTGCAGTACACTACCGGCTCTCAAACCCATGAAACCTGGAAGTGCCGGCCCCGGCATGCCTGGCATTCATCCGATCATTTACGACGAAGAAGGAAACGTATTGCCTGGAGGTTGTGGGAAGGCTGGAAACATCTGCATCCAAAATCCCTGGCCGGGTATGTTCCAGACCATCTGGGGAAACCGCGAACGGTTCGTCAAGCAGTATTTCGAACGATACTGCAAAGACCCGAACAGCAAAGACTGGAGGGATTGGCCCTATCTGACGGGTGACGCGGCGGTTCAGGCCCCGGACGGCTACTACCGCATCCTCGGACGAATCGATGACGTCATCAACGTGTCGGGCCACCGCCTCGGCACAAAAGAGCTCGAATCTGCGGCCCTGACAGTTCCGGAAGTCGCCGAATCGGCGGTTGTTCCGGTTGCCGACGACATCAAGGGCAAGGTACCAGATCTTTATGTCAGCCTCAAACCCGGATTCCAACCCAGCGAAGAACTCGAAAAACGGATCGCTCAGGCACTGGTGAAGGAAATCGGACCGATCGCCAAACCACGCAAGGTCTGGATCGTGCCCGATATGCCCAAGACCCGTTCCGGCAAAATCATGCGGCGGGTCCTTGGCGCCATCTCCAACAAGAAGGACGTGGGGGATGTCACGACCCTGGCAAACCCGGAAATCGTGGAAGCCATTCAGCACATGATCGGATAGTCCATCGGTGGGTCATGGTAAACCATGGCCCCACCCATCAACCGACAACGAAACGGCCGCAGGAGTGGCGGGGTGTTCCGGGCGTAAACCCTGGAAGCCCTATCGGCGGCCCAAGAGGAGAATATGAAACGGAAAATGATGACGGCTGCAGGATTTGCCGGCTGCCTGCTTCTGGCAACCCTGGTATTTGCCGGATCGCTTGCTGCACCGCAATTGGACGTTCCGAAGGATAAGGCCAAGAATCAAGTGCTTACTACGCTGCTCAAATGGGCCCCTGTGCCTGGAGCCAAGGGATATCGGGTGTTTGTGACCGGAAATTTGGAGACACTGAAAAACCTGCCGCCGAAGGAAGCCTGCAAGGACTGCTTCGTGGACGAAAAAACAGAGGCGCCGACGTATCAGATTCCAGCCAAGCGTTTGAAGAAAGACATCACTTATTACTGGACGGTACGGGCGTTTAACGATACGGAGGAAGGCCCCAGCGCCGAAATCCGTTCTTACACCATGGCATCGACGTTTTTTATGGATATGGATTGACGACGGCCCGAATGCAGGGGCGAAATAGGTTTCGCCCCTGCACGATGACGTCATGCGGGATAATGCCGATGGAAGAAATCATCCGCCTTTCTGAATCTGCAGCATCGGGGTAAGAATCATTTCGATGAAAAAATAGGCCGAAAAACCAATGATGATGACGATCAGCGCATTGATGTAAATGCGGTTCCATCGGCTCTTCCGTTCGTCTTTTGGGTCATAGAACACCTGTTTCCCACAGGTCTGGCACCAATTGGAGCTCTGGGTGCTGATAAATGTGTTTCCACAGGAGCAGGTCAGTTCTTTTGGGGGCAGGGGTTTGGCGGGCAAGGCGAACCTCCGGGTTTGATGGTTGAAAGCGGGATTCGACGGATGATGTCAAGACGTCGAAGTATCGGATTCGGCTTTGGCCTTGGCTTCCAGTTCTTTAAAAAATGAGACGGTTTCCGAATGGATTAAAAACCAGGTGCTGAAACCGAAAAGAACACTGTTCAACAAGGCATGGACGGTCAAGGAATCCGGTGTCAGGCCGAGAGCGGAAATGCGGGCCACCAGAAACAAGAGATGGACGCCGATGACGCCGATGTTGAAAAAGATACACATCTTTCTGGCCCAGACCTTGAACCGGAGTACACAATAAGAAATCCCGATACCGACTACCAGCAACCGCAATACATTGGCCTGGGTGAACCTGCCCGGAAAGGACCACTCGATGTGAGCCACGAAGGCGTAGACCGAAAGCCAGCCGGCCAGTAGATAGCTGACGGCGTTTCGAACGGCGACAGGGGATTCGAGAAAAGCGAGCAGCTTGATGGCCATGAGATGAAACACCTTTCTGTTTCGTTCATATGGAAACATGATTTTTTTGGATGATGGGATTCATTCCATAAACCGGCGGAATCGGACGGATCGGTTCTCCCATCATCCCGACTGGTTTACATAAACGGGGTTCGGAAAATAATCAACCCTTATCCGTAACCTCGCAAATAGTCGCTATTCACCGATTTTCTTTCAAAGACAAGCCTCCTGCAAGAGGAAGATAAGGTTTGAGGCCCCCCAATGGGTGCTCCTTCCTGCAAGACGAACGACGTATCTTGGATTTTCAAGATCAATACTCAAGGATTTGCCTTCACCCAGAAACGGGAGTCGGATTGAAATCCACCGCAACTTCACTTCTTTCACTTTTCTGTTGACAAGGGCTCGCCAAAACTCTAAGAACAAGCAACGACTAAATTAAATTCATTTTTTATTGATATGTAAAATAATTCGATTCATCTCAATAGTTTTTTTAACACCCCGCGTTTCCATCTACAAACAGATAACTGAAGCAGTCCCATCAAAGGAGGTGGTGAAACAAAGAGCATTTGACAAGCCTCACAGCCTGTTCGGCCATGACGGTACACCAACCAAGGCATGAATTCCAGGGAGGAAAGGTATGAGTGCGACAACGTGGGTATATATTCTCTTGGGTCTTTACATGATTTATGCGTTCTACGAGGGCATGAAAGGATACTTCAAAGAAAAGACGGCTGCTGGATACGCCATCGGCGGCCGGTCGGTACCCTTCATCGCCTTCCTGATGGCGGCAACCGCTGCATCCTTCAGCGGATGGACCTTCATCGGCCATCCCGGCCTTATCTGGCGGGACGGTCTCGCCTATGCCTTCGCATCCTTTTACGTTCTCACCATCCCCATCACGGGAACCTTTTTCGCCAAACGACAATGGCTCCTCGGCAAACGGTACGGCTTCGTCACCCCGGGAGACATGTACGCTTATTATTTCAACAGCGAAGCCCTCCGCTGGCTGGTCGTTCTGACGGCCGTCCTCTACTCCATCTTCTATTCCGCCGTCCAGATGATGGCTGCCGGCGCCCTCTTCAACGTCATCACGGGCGTTGACTTCATTACGGGCGCCCTCTTCCTGGCCTTCATCGTGTGGTTCTACGTCGTTACCGGCGGCATGAAGGCCGGAGCCTGGGTCGGTGTTCTTCAGTTTGTCCTTCTGGTCGGCGGCATCATTGCGATGGGCTTCTATGTTATCATTCAGCCCCAATTTGGTGGATGGTCCGGTTTCAGCGCCGCACTCGCCAAACTGGATCAGAAATTTTTGACCGTTCCTGAAGTGATCACCTGGGGCCTCGGGAAGAAGGGGGCCGCCTCCTGGACGGCCGTAATGATCCTGACCTACATGTTCTCCCTCATGGGCATCCAGTCCTCCCCGGCCTTCACGATGACCTTCTTCGGCATCAAGTCACCCAAACCGCTCGCTTGGCAGCAAACCTTCATGTCCACTTTCGTGGTCGGCTTCGCCCTGTTCTTTTTCACAGCCATCCAGGGCATGGGGACCAAGGTGTTGGAAGTTGCCGGCATCGCTGCCTTCCAGGGGTTGAGCGACCGGACCGTCGTCCCGACGCTGATGCAACAGTTTCTGCCACCTTTCATGATCGGCTTCGTCTTCATGGGCGCCATTGCGGCCATCCATTCCACGGCGGCCCCTTACATCAACACGGGTGGATCCATTCTGCTTCGTGACATTTACTGGCGCTTCATTCGTAAGCAGGAAGCCAGCGACGCCGAGCAGATCTGGGTCAACCGCGTCCTGACCACCATCCTGACCTGTGCAGCCCTATATGTCGGCATCAATTCCAAGGCGGCCTTGGTCATCCTGGGTGCCTTGGCAACGGCTTTCGGATTCGTGATGTACGTTCTTCTGCTCGGTGTCGTTTGGGGATTCAAATTCCCGAGAGTCGGCGCTGTACTCGGTGTGGCTGCCGGTATGTTCGCGGTCTATCTGACCTATGCCGTATGGCCGAACCCACTCTCCATGCACTGCGCCTTCTGGGGAACCTTCGTAGGTCTGGTGGTTGCCTACATTTGCAAAGGCATCGGCATCAAGGATGATCCGGAAACCATCCAACGTCAGGCAGAGATCCGGCAATGGCTCGACAGCGTCGATTCACCATCTGAATCCGGAAAGAAATGGCGAAGCGCCATGAAGTTTATCGTTCCGCTTTGGTATTTCTTTGCAATCGGTCCGGCCTGTATCTTGGGAAATTCGGCATTTTCCTTTGCAGGTTTTCCACCGCTGTGGTCTTGGCAGATTTTCTGGTGGACGGTCGGCATCGTCATGATGTGGGCCTTGACATTCAAGGCGGAATTGTCTACTACAAACGATGAACAATTGGCACGGGCCGAAAAGGAAAAAATGCTCGTCGTCAAGGAATAACCGGGCAGAAGGAGGTTTCGTATGGCACTGGAAGACAAATGGTTGATCGGCATTATCGCCTTCATCATCCTGTTCATTTCATCCTTCGGCGTCGGACTCTGGGGGTAACCCTCCGGAGCGGCTCGTGAATTTCTAACCCCTGGCGGGGGCGGGGTATCCCGCCCCCGCCTTTTTGTGAGAGGAGGTTCGCTCGATGACCAATCCGTACGTAGAGGCCTACACGCAATCGATTCAAGACCCTAATGGATTTTGGGCAGGACCGGCTGCGGACTGTCACTGGTACAAAAAGTGGGACAAAGTTCTGGACGACTCGAACAAGCCTTTCTACCGCTGGTTCACCGGTGGTATTGTGAACACGTGTTACAATGCCCTGGATTTCCACATCGAAAACGGCCGCGGCAACCAGACAGCAATGATCTATGACAGCCCCGTCACCAATACGATCAAGGCCTTCACCTACTCGGAACTTCGGGATCTCGTCGCCCGGTTTGCCGGTGCGCTGGTGAACCAAGGGGTACAGAAGGGAGATCGGGTCGTCATCTACATGCCCATGATCCCGGAGGCAGCCATTGCCATGTTGGCCTGTGCGCGGATCGGAGCCGTTCATTCGGTGGTCTTCGGCGGATTTGCGGCAAACGAACTGGCCACCCGGATCAACGACGCCAAACCCAAGGTCATGGTCTCGGCTTCCTGCGGCATCGAAGTGAACCGGGTCATCCCATACAAGCCGTTGCTGGACGGCGCCATCTCGATGGCAACCTTCAAACCCGAAAAATGCATCATCTACCAGCGGCCCATGGTCCAGGCCGACATGACCGCAGGCCGGGACATTGACTGGAACGATGCGATGGCAGACGCCAAACCACAGGAATGCGTTCCGGTTGCAGCCACCGATCCGCTCTACATTCTCTACACGTCTGGAACGACGGGTATCCCCAAGGGGGTCGTGCGGGACAACGGCGGGCATATGGTGGCTCTCAAATGGACCATGAAGGCCATCTACAACGTGGATGCGGGCGACGTGTACTGGGCAGCCTCCGACGTCGGCTGGGTCGTCGGGCACTCCTACATCGTATACGGTCCGCTCCTCAAGGGATGCACGACGATCCTGTTCGAAGGTAAACCGGTCGGAACACCGGATGCCGGTGCATTCTGGCGGGTGATTTCTCAGCACAAAGTAAAGGTTCTGTTTACCGCACCGACGGCTTTCCGGGCCATCAAGCGGGAAGATCCGGAAGGCCATCTCATGAAGAATTACGACCTGAGCCATTTTCAGGCGCTGTTCCTAGCAGGCGAACGCACCGATCCGGATACCCTGAACTGGGCCCAGTCCCGCCTGAACAGACCCGTCATCGATCATTGGTGGCAGACTGAAACCGGATGGGCGATTGCAGCCAATTGCCTGGGCCTCCATCACTACCCGGTCAAACCCGGCTCCCCGACCAAACCGGCCCCCGGATGGAACCTGCAGGTCGTCGACGCCAATTGCAACCAAATGAAACCAGGCGAAATCGGCGCTCTTGTCGTCAAACTCCCACTCCCCCCGGGAACCCTTCCCACCCTGTGGAACAACGACCAAGGATATATCAAGTCCTATCTCGAAGAATTCCCCGGATATTACAAAACGGCTGATGCCGGTTTCATCGATGAAGACGGCTATGTGTTCGTCATGTCCAGGACGGACGATATCATCAACGTGGCCGGTCACCGGTTGTCGACAGGAGCCATGGAAGAAATCCTCTCCGATCATCCGGACGTGGCCGAGTGTGCGGTTCTGGGGGTCGAGGATTCCCTCAAGGGACAGGTACCGGTCGGATTCATCGTCCTGAAGGCGGGAGTCACACGGGATCACCAGGAAATCATCAAGGAAGTGGTCCAAATGGTACGCGACCGGATCGGTGCCGTCGCCTCCTTCAAGACCGCAACGGTCGTCAAGCGGCTCCCCAAAACCCGCTCCGGCAAGATTCTGCGCGGCACCATCCAGAAGATTGCAGACAACAAGGAATACCGTATGCCGGCAACCATAGACGATCCGGCGATTCTGGGAGAAATTGAAGAGGCCCTGACGAAGATCGGGTATGCCAAGGGGAGGAAGGAATAATCAGGCAGCGGGATATCCACCCATCTCCATGAGCATTCATTACATCAACCGGTACACGCCCTGTACCGGTTGATGCGTTTTCACGGGTCGTCATTCTCGGAGCGTTTCCTTGGATTCGCATAAAAAATTCTGGCTTTTCGTTCTTCTTTCGGCATGTGTCAGTATCGCCATCGTCGTGACATTGGGCTCGTTGTTCTGGCGTCAATTCTCCCCTGCCGAACAACAGCAGATGTTCGAAATGGTGCATCGACACATGGTCTATATCGTTGCGATCATCGCCATGTTCTTCGGCGGATGGATCGTCTGGCTGGACGCCGTTCTGTACACATACGTCCTTCCCACCGTTCAGATTGCGGACGAGACCCTGCTGATCCTGACCGTCAATCCCGGCCATCGGATCCAGATCGATGCCAGCCGGGACATGAAACGACTGGCCGATCTCATTAACGAAGGAGCGGATCGCTATGAAGCCATGGCCCGAAGTGTCGAAGAACGAGTGAAGGAAGCCAGGGAAGCCCTCGAATTCGAACGGAACATCCTCGCGTCCGTCATCGAACACCTGCCGGAAGGCATGGTCATCTGCAATACGGCAGGAGACATCGTTCTCTACAACCAGAAGGCGCAGCGGCTTCTTACCGTTCGGGAACCCCTCGACCACACCCGCTCGATCGAGTCCCTATCCGGTCCCTTTCTCGGACTGGGAAGGCACATCGCCAGCGTCATCGCCGCTGAAAAAATCGATGCTGCCGTTTGGGAAATCACCCGAAAATTGAAGGAAGGCAAGGAGCCCGTCGCCTTCTTTTCCATTCAGGGAGCCACGGGCAATCTTCTCAGTATCGAAATGATGCCGATCCTCGCCCGCCAGGATCACATCGTCGGCCACATCCTGACCTGTCATGACGTCATGGAGTCCGTCAGTTTCGAAGCCCGTAAAACGGCCGTCCAACTCTTTTCGGTGTTTCGAAACGACCTGGATCGCCTGAAAGATTCTGTCGAGTCCCTTCTGAACGTTTGCCGAACGGCAGCCAACCACAAGAGCGATCTGATGCATGCCATCGAAACCAACATCAGCCGCATCGACAGCCTGATCGACAGCACCTTCAACGAATACGCCGAATTTCCGGATGTCTGCCCCATCACCCTCAGCACCGAAAGCCGGCCCGAGTTCTACGATTTTGACCTTTTCAACCGACCGGAACCGGCCGTCGACATCGGCAACCAACTGCTCACCAATCTCGTCTATACGGTCTTCGACACCGAAACGACGGGGCTGAACCCGACAACGGATGAAATCATCTCCATCGGGGCCGTCCGGATCGTAAACGGCAAGATCGTGCAGGACGATCTGTTTTCCATGCTGATCGACCCCAAACGGGAAGTCAGCGAAGCCTCCATCCGAGTACACGGGATCCGACCCGAAATGCTCCGAGGACAACCAACGATCGATGTAGCTCTGCCGTATTTCCAACGTTACGCCGCAGCCACCGTTCTCGTTGGCCACAACGTGGCTTTCGACATGCGGATGTTTCAGGTCAAGGAGCCGTTGACAGGGATCCGCTTCACGCAGCCGGTTCTCGATACCATGTTTCTGTCGGCCATCCTCCATCCGGCCCACCGCTACCACAGCATCGAGGCCATCTCGAACCGGCTGGGCATTTGTGTTCGAGGCAGACACACGGCTTTGGGAGATGCCATGACCACAGCCGAAATCTTTTTGAAATTTCTGCCGCTTCTGGCAAGGATGAATATTCTTACACTGAACGACGCTATCGAAGCTTCTAAAAAATCCGATTACGCCAAAGTCAGGTACTGAAACAATCCGTCATGGGCGCACCTTTTTTCTCCACTGCATCCGAAGTCACCGAGCTGCGGTCGCTTCCACGGGAAACCATCGACCGGCTCCGACAAAATCCACCGTTTTCTCTGATACCGAAAGACGCTTTCGAAGCCTTGATCCCGAAGATGCGGGTCGAACACATCCCAAAAGGCACCATTCTCTTCTTACAGGGCCGCTCCCCGGTAACCCGCCTGTACCTGGTTCAAAGCGGTGTTCTGTCCATCAAGGACGACAAAAAAACCAGAGCGGGCATCGACCGGCTGTTGGAAGAAGGAGATATCTACGGCGGCATTTCCATGCTGATGAACGGCGGTATTTCCCTGAAAACCGTCAAAGTGCTCAAAGATGCCATTCTCTATGCCCTACCCGAAGACGATTTCAGACCGTTGTGCGCCACCTGGCCCGAAGTCCGGCGACATTTCGTCGATCAATACACCAAGGGTATCGTCGACGGGGCCTACGACCTTATGGTCTCAAAAGACCTGGCCCGACATTTTCTGATGGAAACCGAGCCGTTCTCCTTCCTGCCGGAATCAGAAATCGACGCCGTTGCCGCCGATCTAACCATGGTCTATCATCCTCAGGACGAAGTCCTTTTCATTCAAGGGGTTTCCCGAATCGAAGAGCTGTTGATCCTTCAGAAAGGCGCCGCCCAGCGATATGTCGAGGAAAACGACCAGACCATTCTCAAGGAAATGATCGGGGAGGGCAGTCTATTCGGCGGCATCTCGATCCTGCTGAACGACGGAATCGCCATCCGCTCCCTCAGGACGGTAGAAGACTGCTTTTTCTACGGGCTGCCCAAATCACGGTTTCTGGATCTCTGCCGTAGATTCGACACCTTCTCGGAATATTTCACGGACACGTTCGGCAAACGGATGCTGAACCGCTCTTATGCCGAAATCATCGCCAAAACTTTTCAGCCCCGGGAAGAATCCCTCCAAATTCTGAACACCACGATCGAGGGCATCTTCAGAAACAACCTCGTCTACTGCCTCAGCGACATGAGCATCCGGTCAGCGGCCGAACTGATGACCATCCACCGCTGCAGCAGCATCCTGGTCCGGGATGACAACGGCCCCTTTGTCGGCATCGTGACGGACAACGATCTGCGGGGAAAGGTGATCGCCAAAGGCATGGATTCCATGCAACCGATTCGAACGATCATGTCCGCCCCGCTCAAGACCATACCGGAAAAAGCCTTGGTATTCGAGGCGCTGATGACCATGATCCAGGAAAACAAGAAGCACCTGGCCGTCGTCGATGCCAACGACGCCGTCGTCGGCATTCTCACCGACAAGGACATCCTCGCTTTCCAGGGAGATTCGCCGCTCTTTCTGATCCGGGAAATCCAGGGGGCGGAACGCATCGACACCTTGATCCGGCTCTATGGGCGCGTCCCCCATGTGGTTCAGCGACTCATCCAAGGTGGAGCCAAGGCCCAGAACATCACCCGGCTCATCACCACCATTTCCGATACCATTCTCGTGAAACTGATCGATATGGCCCTGGAAGAAGTGGGCCGACCGCCCTGCAGGTTCGCCTTCATGGTGCTCGGCAGCGAGGGCCGCAAGGAACAGACCCTGAAAACGGATCAGGACAACGCCATCCTATACCAAGACCTGGAAAAAGGCGTAGACACCGCCGAAATTCACGCGTATTTTCTGAATCTGGGGGAAACCGTCTGCACCTGGCTCGATCAGGTCGGCTACAGCCTGTGCAAAGGGGACGTGATGGCCAAAAATCCGAAGTGGTGTCAACCGTTATCCGTGTGGAAACAGTATTTCACCGACTGGACGCTGCACGCCGAACCGAAAGACCTGTTGGATGCAAGCATTTTCTTCGATTTTCGTTTCGCCTACGGTGACGAGGCGCTCGTGAACGATCTTCGCAGGTTCCTGATCGAGCGATTGCTGGGATGGGCGGGATTTTTCCGACATTTGACCGAAAATGCCCTCTATTTCAAACCGCCGCTGGGTTTCTTCCGGAACTTCATCGTGGAATCGAAAGGGGAACACCGGGATGCCTTCGACATCAAGAGCGCCATGCTGCCCATCGTGGACATCGTCCGGATCTACGCTCTGAAATACGGCATCCGTGAAACCAACACCCAAGAACGCCTCTATCAGCTGTATCTGAAGAAAAAATTCACCTGGAACACTTACAGCGAAATCGAGCATGCCTACAGTTTCCTGATGCAGCTTCGATTCGCCCGTCAGATCCAGGCCATTCTCAACGAAAATCGGCCGCCGGACAATTACATCACCCCCAAGAAGCTGACCCGGATCGAACAAACCATGCTCAAAGAAATCTTCGTCCGGATCGAAAGCCTGCAACGGCAGACCAGTTTTGAATTTACAGGATCGTAGAAATCGGCTATTAGCCAACTCATGATGGCGTCTCAAAAAGTCGCTGTCCACTGGTTTTCGTTCAAAGTTGGGCCTGAGCATGGCGGGGTATACGCCTTTTGATGCTGCAGCGGATACTTGATGGAGTCGCAAAAAGTCGCCGTCCACTGGTTTTCGTTCGAAGTTGGGCCTCCAGCAGGAGGGCGGGGGATGTTTTGCGAAGCGGAGGAAACTTGTTTGAAGCAGCCGGAGATCGTTGGTTGGATCGGGCGGACGCGATTCACCTGCTTTGGCTTGAAAAACAGTATGTTGAATCACAGCAAGCCAAACGTTTTATTCTGGCTATCCGCCCGATCCTACGAGCTCGGGCTGCTGAGTTTTTCCGACGCTGAGCAAAATTCACCAGCCCTCCTGCGGGTCGATCCAAGGGGCCTGACTTTTTGCGACTCCATCAACTCATGATGGAGCCGCAAAAAGTCAGAGAGTCTCTGTTGAGCCGCATGGCGGGGTAACCGCCTTTTTCGCTGCATCGGATAAACTTAGCCGCCCGAGCTCGTAAGGGCCGGACGTCCGGGCAGTCATTCGATACAGGCTGTCAAGGTACAACAGATTGATTTCCAAACCATTTCGTGTAGCTGAACGACGCCCGGCCCAACGATCTCCGGCGGCTTCAAACAAGTATCCGCTGCAGCATCAAAAGGCGGTTACCCCGCCATGCTCAGGCCCGGCAATCGACATAATCGGGGTAATGGCGACTTTTTGCGACGTCATCAACTCATATCGCTGATCGGATATCGGAACGATATTATCCATCGGAGGGAACAGGAAGGAGGAGATGAAGCATGGCCGTATTGACGATTTCGAGGCATTTCGGTGCAGGCGGTCGAACCCTGGGAGAAATGGTTGCCAAGAAACTGGGCTACACCCTGTATGACGACGAGCTGATCCAGATGGTGGCTCAGAAGGCCAAAGTGTCCGTAAGCTGGGTGGAAAATATGGAAAAGGAGGCCGGAGGAGCCTTCTCCAAATTCATCACGAATCTCATCCCCAGGGCCTTCATGGACCGGCTGCTCGACAACAACAAAGGGTACCTCGACGAAGAAATCTATATCGACATCCTCACCAAGCTCATCCAGAAAATCGGAGAGGAAGACAACGCCGTCATCGTCGGCAGGGGCGCCCAATACGTTCTGCGGGATCAACCCAACGCCTTTCACGTGCTCATGGTGGCCGATATCGAGGACCGGGTCCAGTTTATGGAAGATCATTACGACCTGTCTCCCAAACAGGCCCTTCAGATCGTCAACCGTCAGGACAAGCGCCGGATGAATCTCTATCGGAAATTCGGACGGGAAGACTACGACAATCCGGAGCTCTATCACCTCGTGCTCAACATGAGCAAACTCAATCTGGATAAGGCCGTAAAGATCGTGCTGACGTTGCTTGAAAACGGAGCTGCATGATCGGAGAGTGGATCGAGACGCTTTTCGTTCATCGGGCCGTGATCGCATCGCCGACAGCGAAGGCGGCTGCCGCAGCGGTCGGCCGCGAACCGGTCATCGTCGACCATGCAACAGAAGTATACCGCCATGTGCTGCAGTCCGATCGTCCGATCGACACCGGCAAGCGGACCCTGTTTCTGACGGAAAACCCGGGGGCCTTCATCCGGGAATGCCCGGGAACCCGTCACTACCGCTGCTGCGGCTACCAGATCCTGCACATCGGCACTTTCTGCACGATGGACTGTGCCTACTGCATCCTGCAGACGTTTTTCCATCCGCCGGTGCTGCAATGGTTCCTGAACGACGAGCGGCTCTTTGCAGACCTGGACGAAGCGCTTGCATCCCATCGCTTCAAACGGATCGGAACCGGGGAATATACCGACAGCCTCATCTGGGAACCCATGACCGATTTGAACCGGCGGCTTGTTGATCGGTTTTCGAGGCAGAACGACTGCGTGCTCGAGCTCAAGACAAAAACGACGGCCATCGGGCGCCTGAAGGATCTTCGACACAACCGCCGGACCATTCTTGCATGGTCGCTCAACACCGAGCGGGTGATCGCCGAAAACGAGCGGTACACGGCTGCTCTTGCAGCACGGCTGAGAGCTGCAGCCGACGCCCAGGATCACGGCTATCCGCTGGCCTTTCATTTCGATCCCATCGTGATCTACGATGAGGCGGCCACCGAATATGCCGATGGGATCGACCGACTGTTCCAGCATGTCGATCCCGCCAACGTGACCTGGATCAGTCTGGGCAGTTTCCGGTTCCTCCCCGATCTGAAGGCCGTCATTCAACGACGGTTCCCGAACTCAGGCCTCGTCTATGGCGAATTCGTTCCCGGAAAAGACGCAAAGATGCGCTATTTCCAGCCACTTCGCATCGAACTGTATCGCCGCATCGTCGATCGCATCCGGCGGCATGCGCCCGACATCCGGGTGTATTTCTGCATGGAAGACGAGAAGGTATGGGAAAAGGTTCTGGGCGTGGTTCCCGAACCGGAAGGCGGTCTGGCTCGGATGCTGGACGAGGCGGCCATTCGGGTATGCGGGCTGAACGATACGCCTGTAAGCGACACATCCGTTTCGAACCTCTGATTCCCCTGCCATGCCGGTTTTCTCGTATACAGCCCTTACCCCAACCGGAAAGCGCGTTTCCGGATACCTCGATGCGGAAAGCAGCGCTGCAGTCAGAAGGCGACTTCGACAGTCCGATCTCTATCCCACTCGAATCGATCCAATCGAAGCTGCAGCCGTATCCGGATCCGACGAGAGGTGGCTGGATCGCATCCCGAGAAGAAGCATCGGGCTCGAGGCACTTGCAACCATGACCCGCCAGCTTGCAGCCCTCGTTTCCGCCAACATTCCGCTGGTTCAGGCCCTGGGCACCCTCATCCCCCACCTTTCAGCCACAGCCCTGCAACATCGACTCACCCGGGTGAAGAGCGACATGCTCGAGGGAACAAGTTTCTCTACCGCCTTGTCCCGCCACCCGAGCGCCTTTCCCGCCATCTATGTCAACATGGTTCGCGCGGGAGAAACCTCCGGCACACTCGATCTCGTTCTAAACCGGCTTGCCGACATCCTTGAAAAGCAACGACACATCCGAAATCGGATCTGGACCGCCACGATCTACCCCCTGTTTCTGAGTGTCACCGGTCTGGCCATTCTCATCTTTCTGGTGGCTGTCGTCGTTCCCGGCATGGTGCAGATCTTTGCTGACATGAAGCAGACCCTGCCCTTGCCTACGCGTGTGCTGATCCGAACCGGTGACATCGTTTACCAATGGGGCTGGCTGATGGGCCTTGCGGCTGTCGCCGGACTTGCAACGTTTCAAAGGGCGTTGAAGAACGAAGCCTTCCGGAACCTTCTCGATCGCTGGCTCATCCGCCTTCCGTTGATCGGCGGATTGCAGATCGAACTGCTCACGGCACGGATCACCCGCACCCTGGGCTCTCTTCTGAGCAGCGGTGTACCCATGTTGACTGCCATTGACATCGTGGGATCGGTGAGCGGCAATCACACATTCTCCAATGCCATGAAAGGGATCCGAAGCAAACTCGAACAGGGTCGACCGCTGGCTGCTTCCCTCGAAGAAAGCGGCATTTTTCCGCAATTGTCGATTCAAATGATCCGGGTCGGTGAACAGACGGGTGAACTGGAGCGAATGCTCGAAAACGTCGCCGCGTTTTTCGAGGGTGAAAGCGAGGCGCGCATCGCCCGCCTCGTCAGCATCGTGGAGCCCTGCCTGATTCTGGCGATGGGGCTTGTGGTCGGATTTGTGGTGCTGTCGGTGTGCATGCCGATCTTCGACATGAACCGATTGGTTCGCGTCGGTTGAGGACACCCGGGCTTTTTACAAAGCCGTCCTGGATGGGGACGCTGATAGCCGCATGACAATGATCCCTCGCTTACCCAGCTCCCGAAGGAATTGGGACACCGACAATTCCGCCTCCTGTCTCAACACCCCATAGCGTTCGGTAAAACGGAGGACGATATCGGAAACGGTGGCAACCCCATCGATCCAATCCCAGACACTTGTTCCCATGGAATCGAGTTCGAGCTTTCGAATGCGGCCTTCCGGAGTCTTTCCGAAAGCTTTTCGGATGGCCAAAAGCACTGGATGCAGCGGCTCGATAAAACAAATGACGACGGTTTGCGTTTCGGAGCGGATCGTCTGGATGGACGGCACCTTGATCGGAACGCAGGATAAGGCCTGTTCCCGGGTCATGACCGGTGATGCGGCGGATCGTTTTCGGCCGAATGGAAGCATTTCAAGTCTCGGAAAATTGTGGTATGGTCTCTTGAAGAAAGCAGTAGTTGGAAGTCAGAAACCCGAGATCCGCCCAATCGACATTGAAAATGATTGTACCGATGAAAACAAGCAGCTGCAAGAGCAGCCTGTTTTGAACCCAAACACATCCGATCGCCATGAACGACCTGTCCATCCGTTTCGCCCGGGAAGACGACGTTCCCGAAATCCTGAATCTGATCCGAGAATTGGCCGACTATGAACAGTTGGCTCATTGCGTCACGGCAACTCCGGAAGTCCTCCGAACATCCCTGTTCGGCGATCGACGCACAGCCGAAGTACTGCTGGCCTTCACCGAAGGCCAGCCCATCGGATACGCCTTGTTTTTCCATAATTTTTCGACGTTTCTGGGGAAACCCGGTATCTACATCGAGGACATCTTCGTCCGTCCGACGTATCGGCAACACGGCGTCGGAAAAGCTTTTTTCCAAAGAATTGCAGCCATCGCCATCGAAAGAGACTGCGGCCGCATCGAATGGAGTGTCCTCGACTGGAACCAGAGCGCCATCGACTTCTATCGTGCCATGGGCGCCCATCCGGTGGATGGATGGACGATCTATCGCCTGGTCGAATCGGATTTTCCCCGAATCGCCGACCCTTCTCCAGGTTGAACCGCAACCTTCGAAGGCACCGCCTGAACTCTATCTTCAACCGATAACCCACAGCACCGGATGATCCGATGACAGCAACATACACGACGCGTTTCATGCCCCGTTTTCAGAACGCCGAAGAACTGGCCGACCACCAACTGGGAGGGTTACGCTGGACCGTTTCCCATGCTTATCACAACAACGCCGACTACAGACGAAAGCTCGACACGGCAGGCATCCGACCCGAAGACATCCACTGTTTGGAAGACCTCAAGCGGCTTCCCTTCACGACTGCCGACGACATCCGCGACGGATACCCCTTCCCCCTGGTCTGTGTACCCTTCGATCGCATCGTGCGGATCCATTCCTCCAGCGGCACGACCGGGAAACGAAAAAACATCTGCTACACCCAAAAAGATGTCGATGATTGGACCCATTTTTTTGCAAGGGCCTATGAAATGGCTGGGGTGAAGCCATCAGACCGTGTCCAGATCGCCGTCGGTTATGGGGTGTGGACGGCAGGGGCCGGATTTCAGGCGGGTTGCGAGAAGCTCGGTGCCATGGCGCTTCCGGTCGGCCCCGGAAACGTGGACATGCAGTGTCAGTTCCTGATGGATTGCCAGTCCACGGTGCTGTGCTGCACGGCATCGATGGGGCTTCTGATGGCCGATGAAGTTCGAAAACGTGGTATTGTGGATCGCATCGCCCTGAAGAAGGTGATCTATGGGTCGGAACGGGCATCGGTGTCGATGCGAAAGAAAATCTCGGAACAGCTCGGGAACGTGGAGCTGTTCGACATTCCCGGTATGACGGAGCTCTATGGACCTGGCACAGGCATCGAATGCCCGGATCACGACTGCATCCACTACTGGGCGGACTACTACATACTGGAAATCGTCGACCCGAATACGCTTGAGCCGTTGCCGGACGGAGAATGGGGAGAGATGATCGTCACCACCCTCTGCAAAGAAGCCGTGCCGCTCATCCGATACCGCACCCGGGATATCACCCGGATCATTCCGGGCCCATGCACCTGTGGCACCATCCTACCACGACATTCCCGCATCAAGGGCCGAACCGACGACATGTTCAAATTCCGTGCAGTCAACATCTACCCGTCGACCATCGACCAGATCATTTCCAGTATCCCAGGCTTCGGATCGGAATACCAGATTCATCTCTATCAGGATGAAGCAGACCGGGGGGTGATGAAAATCATTGTCGAGCGCGCCGAAGGCGTCGATATCGAAGCCAACGATCGACTGGCGAAGGAGTTGGTCTATCAGGTCAAGCGGAAGGTGCTGGTGACTCCTGTGGCGGAAGTGGTTCCCTACGGGAGCCTGCCGCGCTCGGAGCGCAAGAGCAAACGTGTCTTTGACACCCGGATTCAGGATTCCATTGTTTAAGGGCGCTTGTGAAGATTCGGAAGGAAAAGCCGTTCAAAATGATGGGCTCGCAAAAAGTCGCTTTTCCCGTGCTTTTCGGGAATGCCGGGCATAAGCGGGGTGGCTGGGGAAGCCTTTTGAGCTTGCTGCGAAAACGTGTTTGAAGCCGCCGGATATCGTTGGATCGGACGGACGTACTGGATCGAAAGATTGATTGAAAAGCAAGCCGTTGCGATTCAACCAGCCTCTGTTTGCTGTCTGGCCATCCGTCCGATCCTACGAGATCGGGCGGCTGAGTTTTTTCGCAGCAGCGAAAAAGGTTCCCCAGTCACCCCGCGGCTCGACAGAGACTTCCTGACTTTTTGCGCCTCCATCAAAAATGATGGAATCGCCAAAAGTCAGGCTCTCTGGATTGACCCGCTTACTCTGCCCTACCCATGAAACGTTGGATCAGCATCGTATCCGGATCCAGACATAGATCCACAGGGCCGCCGCCCCCCTTTTCCACCGAAATCCGAACCGTTTTGTCTTCCATCCGAAGCCCGAGTACCACATCGAAGGGGTCGTTTTTCAGCACCGCTCTGGCTTCCGGTGTGCCTGCAGCGGTAAACCAAACGCTCCACTGCATCGTTTCACAGAGTGCCCGCATGGCCTCGAGGATTTCCGAAACCCCCTCATCGAATCGAAGTCCGTCAAGCATCAGGATACTCGGCGTGAAGATTCCTTGCTCGGTGATATCGGTGAGTCGCTCCCGCAGTTTCGGAACGCTGAAACCTTCCACCTGAAACGTCATGATGAACCGCCTGCACTGAACGGCCTCCCAAACATCGGCTGCGACTTCGACGGCATACTTCCGGACGAAATGACGGAACAACTCCTTGTACCACAAACTGACCTTGTGAACGGGATCGTTCAGGCTGATGTGCAGGACGGGATTTCCGTTCAACAAGGCATACAGGCCTAACTGCACGAGTAGGGAAGTCTTTCCCATGCCGGGATCCGCAACCACGGCGCCGAAGCGGCCCGGTTTCAGCATCGTTTTCGGGTCGGTTCCCAGTTGACGGATCGGGCTTTTCTGAATGGCGTCCGCAATCAGCATGAGACGGCTCCTTTCTTTCAGGTTCAACACGCGGGCGGGTCCACGGACAGTGGGTGCCGCAGCTCCTCGAGGCCAGGTTCTTTCTTCGATCCTATGCAGCATGTTTCTTCGTCTCCGCAGCCTTTTTCGCCAGCTGATCGGCCACGGATTGCGGTATCTGTTTGTAGGTTAAAAATTCCATCGTAAACTGAGCCTTGCCCTGAGTGGCAGAGCGCAGCACCGTCGAAAAACCGAACATTTCGGCCAGCGGCACATGGCTTTCGATGACGCAGAACTGGCCTTCATCCTGGGCACCGACAATCATGCCCCGACGCTGGTTCAGCAACCCCATCACGGCACCCTGGAATTCGGTGGGGGTCTCGACGGCCACTTTCATGATCGGCTCGTGAATGACGGGCCTGGCCTTGCGATACCCTTCCTGAAAGGCCCCGCGGGCTGCCGCCTGAAAGGCCATATCGGATGAGTCCACAGCGTGGCTGGCGCCGTCTGTGATCACGACTTTGACACCTGTCACCGGGAACCCCATGAGGGGTCCCTTAGCCAGACACTGCCGAAATCCTTTTTCGCAGGAAGGAATGAACTGGGTGGGAATGGCCCCCCCGGTGATCTGGTTATCGAAAACGAAGTCTTCTTCGCAGGGTTCGAGATATCCGGCGATCCGACCGAACTGTCCGGCGCCACCCGTCTGCTTCTTGTGGGTATAGTTGAACTCGGCCGTCTGGGTGATCGTCTCACGGTAGGCCACCTGCGGAATACCCGTCGTCACCTCGGCGTTGTATTCCCGGCGCATGCGCTCCACATAGACATCGAGATGCAGCTCACCCATGCCCTCGATGATGGTTTCGTTCGTCTCTTCATTGTAATGGGCCTTGAAGGTGGGGTCTTCCTTGGTGAACCGGTTCAGGGCCTTGGACATGTTGATTTGGCTCTTGTTGTCCTTCGGCACGATCGACAGGGAAATGACCGGCTTGGGAACGAACATGGAGGTCATCGTGAGCCGAGAGCCCGGGGAGACAAAGGTATCTCCCGATGCGCATTCGATGCCGAACAGCGCACCGATGTATCCAGCCGGTATGGCCTCGATGTCTTCCATCTGGTTGGCGTGCATGCGAACCACGCGCCCCACCTTGACCTTCTTTCCGGTTCGGGCGTTTACGATCGTCGAACCTTTCGCGATCATACCCTGATAGACCCGAATGTAGGTAAGTTGCCCATATTGCCCGTCTTCGAGCTTGAAGGCGAGGGCGGCCACCGGCAGGTCGGAATCGGGCACGAGTCGTACGGGCGCCTCGTCGTTTTCCATATCGAGGGCCGTATTCTCCACATCCGACGGACAGGGCAGGTAATGCACGACAGCGTCGAGAAGCGGCTGAACCCCTTTGTTTCGATAGGCCGATCCCATGAGAACGGGGGTGAGCCTGCGTTGAAGCGTTCCCCTGCGGATCGCCTCAAGGATCATCGGAACCGGAATGTCCCGCTCCTCGAGGATGGCTTCTGTCAACTCATCGGAGAAGGCCGAAACGGCATCCAGCAGCTGCTCCCGGGCCTCGGCGGCTTCGGCTTGAACGGCCTGCGGAATGGGCCCCCTCTGGACGAATTCCCCATTCTGACCGCTGAACGTGACGGCCTCCATGCGAATGAGGTCGACAACCCCTTCGAAATCGCCTTCGATCCCGATCGGGATCTGAAGGGAAACGGCGTTGTGCCCCAACTTTTCCTGAAGCTGCTGGATGACGCGATTCGGATTCGCTCCACTTCGGTCGCATTTGTTGATGAATGCAATGCAGGGGACGTTGTATCGCTTCATCTGCTGATCCACCGTGATCGACTGGGACTGCACCCCGCCCACAGCACACAACACCAGAATGGCTCCATCGAGCACCCGCAGGGAACGCTCCACCTCGATGGTGAAGTCGACATGTCCGGGGGTGTCGATGATGTTGATCTGATGTCCGTCCCATTCGCAATAGGTGGCAGCAGAAGCGATGGTGATCCCCCGCTCCCGCTCCAGCTCCATGGAATCCATCGTGGCGCCGACACCGTCCTTGCCCTTTACGTCATGAATGGCATGAATCCGGTTCGTGTAGTAGAGAATGCGTTCGGTCAGCGTCGTCTTCCCGGAGTCGATGTGTGCGCTGATGCCGATGTTTCGTACATTATCAATCCGTTTTTCCATCTTGTCCATCCTTGAAGTGCCAATCGTCCATCCCGAAGCGGTGTGGCAGGTCCGCCCGGCTCAATATGTGGTTGATCTGTAGTGCGCTGAATGAAATGAAGGAGGTAAGCGATGCTTGCCCAGCGAAACAATCGGGGATAAAAAAAGAAAAGTCCCTTGCAAGGGACTCTTGAGATTCGGCTGGTTCATCCAAACGGCTACAAATAATAGCCGAATTTTTCAACATTCGTCAAGAAGAAAATGGGATAAGCCCAATCGCGCGTCATTATCCCGACTCATTCAACTTGTTCCGGATGGAATGCATGTGATATAGGGCAAGGAAGGAAAAAGACAGGCGGCCTCTTCGGCTTCGTTACAACTCGTCGATCTTTTCTCATGAACTCGGAAAAAGTTGATGGCCTCACAAAAAGTCAGGAAGTCTCTGTCGAGTCGCGGGGTGACTGGGGAACCTTTTTCGATGCTGCGAAAAAACTCAGCCGCCCGATCTCGTTAGATCGGGCGGATAGCCAAACTTGGAATACAGAAATGCTGAGTTGCAACATGATGTTTTTCAAACAAATATTGATGAAGCATCTCCGCCCGATCCAACGATATCCGGCGGCTTCAAACACGTTTTCGCAGCAGTCTCAAAAGGCTTCCCCCAGCCACCCCGCTTAGGTCCGACATTTACAACAAGCACAGGAAAGGCGACTTTTTGCGACGCCATCAGGAATGGAATGAGTTCGGAAATCCGCTGCCGAATGCCCATTGTCCACCCACAAAACAGGAGGAATCCCATGAATCGATCTCGCTGGAAAGAATGGCTTGGATGTATGTTGATAGCTCTCATGATTGCTTCCCCTACTTACGCTACACCCATCGAAGGCGGTACACTCGTCTGGGGACGGGGAGGTGATTCGGTAACCTTGGACCTGGCACAGGCCACGGACGGCGAATCCATCAAGGCCGGCATTCAAGTGCTGGAAAATCTCGTCATCTTCGGGAAAGATTCAATGGATGTCGAGCCCCAGCTGGCCGAGTCCTGGACGGTTTCTCCGGATGGGCTCACATGGACGTTCCAGCTACGCAAAGGAGTGCTCTTCCACGATGGAACTCCATTCAACGCGCAGGCCGTCTACGATTCACTCGCCCGGATCCTGGACAAAAACCACCCTTTCTACAATTACGGCAAGTGGAAATATCTGAGCCTGTCTCTCGATCAGGTATCCGAAATCAAGATCATCGATGACTACAAGATCGCCCTCATTACCAAGAAACCCTATGCTCCCCTGTTGAACAACCTCGCTCTGTGGCTCTGCCCGATCCTGTCTCCCAAGGCGATGGCCGAGTACAAGGATCAGATCGGACTCCATCCCGTTGGAACCGGACCCTTCAAATTCGTCAGCTGGGTAAAAGACGATCAGATCGTCCTCGAGCGAAACGATGCGTATTGGGGCGGAAAGCCGAAGCTTCAGAAAATCGTATTGAAATCCATCCCCGAGCCATCGGCCCGGCTCATGGCCCTGCAGTCGGGAACGATCGATATCGCAGACGACCTCGATCCGGATTCGATCGCCCTGGTCAAGAAAAATCCGAATCTTTCCGTTATCGAACGGCCCTCCGTCAACATCGGCTATATCGCCCTGAACACGGAAAGACCGACTTTGAAAGATCCACGTGTCCGTCAGGCCATCAGTCACGCTATCGACAAGGACACCCTGATCAAGACGATTTTTCAGGGGCTGGCCATCCCGGCCAAGAACCCCTTCCCTCCGTCGATCTGGGGATACAACGACAGGATCCAGCCCTATGAATACAACCCAGGGAAGGCCAAAAAACTCCTAACCGAGGCGAAATTTCCTGCGGACGCCGAACTCGAGCTCTGGGCCATGCCGGTGTCGCGCGCCTACATGCCGGAACCCGTGAAAACGGCCGAGCTGATCCAGGCCTACTTGGCCGAGGTCGGCATCAAGACCCGGATCGTCCGCCAGGAATGGGGAACCTATCTGAACAAGGTTTCCAACGGGGAATACGACATGTGCATGTTCGGGTGGCTCGGTGGAAACGCCGATCCCGACAATTTCCTCTATGGCTTGCTTTCGGCCGATACCGCCAAAACCCCGGGGGCCGCCAATGTTTCCCTATGGAAAAACACCGAGTTCACGGATTTGTGCCTGAAGGCCCAGAAAACCTTCGACAAGGCCGAGCGGACAAAGCATTACCTAAAGGCACAGGAAATCTTCCATGACGAAGCCCCCTGGGTTCCGCTGGCCCATTCCACCATGGTACGCTGCTTCAACAAGAAGTTGCACGATGTGCCGCTCAGGCCGAACGGGCTCAATTCCTTTCAGATGGTCTGGAAGGAGCAATAGAGTTTCGTAGGATTCCACATGCAGCTGCGTTATGTCGCCAATCGCTTGAGCCAGCTTCTTCTGGTCATGTTCGGGGTCTCCATTCTCGTCTTCTGGATGCTGCGTATGATCCCGGGAGACCCGGCGCAACTGCTCCTGGGGGAATACGCCAGCCCCCAGGCCTTGGCCGAGCTTCGTGAGAAGCTGGGGTTGAACCGCTCCTATGCCGCACAATACGGCATTTACCTCGTCAATCTCTTCCAGGGAGATTTCGGTCGATCGGTTCGAACCGGAGCTCCCATTTTTCAAGAAATCTGGATTCGGATACCAGCCACCGTCGAGCTTGCCGTAGCCGCCATGCTGATCGCTACCCTATTGGGGGTCGCGGCAGGCATCATCTCCGCTGTCAAACACCGATCGCTCTGGGACTACACGGCGATGTTCCTGGCCTTGATCGGGGTATCCATGCCGATCTTCTGGTTGGGATTGATGCTAATATACCTCTTCAGCGTCCGGCTGTCCCTATTTCCCATGATGGGTCGGCTGAGCATGGGGGAAAATCTTCCGTTCGTTACGGGCCTGATGATAGTGGATTCGCTGCTCAGCGGAAACGGTACGCTGCTGACGGACAGCATTCGCCACCTCATCCTACCTGCATTCACCCTGTCAACCATTCCCATGGCCATCATCGCACGCATCACCCGATCGAGCATGCTTGAGGTGATGCATATGGACTATATCCGGACGGCCCGGGCCAAAGGCATGGGAGAAGCAACCGTCATTCTGCGGCATGCCCTCCGGAACGCATGCCTTCCAGTCATCACGGTCATCGGTCTGAACCTCGGGCTGCTGCTGGGAGGAGCGGTTCTGACCGAAACCATCTTTTCCTGGCCCGGTCTGGGCCGGTATGTCGTCGATTCCCTGATGGCCCGTGACTATGCAGCCGTTCAGGGATGCATCCTGATGTTCGCCGGGATGATGGCCTTCATCAACCTGGGGGTCGATCTCATTGTCGCCCTTCTCGATCCGAGGGTCCGCATCCATGGCTGAAACAGCGACCAGCGTATCCCCTATTCCACATTGCATGACATTTCCCAGGCAGCTTCTCCGGAACCGAAGCGCTGCAACCGGTCTTGTGATCCTGCTCGTGATTCTCCTGACCGCACTCCTCGGACCCTATGTGATTTCCCAGAACCCGATCAAAACGGCCCCGCTCCAACGACTTCAGCCGCCGTCGATGGACCATGTCTTCGGCACCGACAGCCTCGGACGGGACATTCTGAGCCGCGTCGTTCACGGAGCTCGCATTTCGCTTGTCATCGGTCTCATCTCGGTTTCAATTTCGCTCGTTCCGGGAATCCTGATCGGGCTGATAGCCGGATACTTCGGCGGATGGACCGATATCTTGCTGATGCGCCTCATGGACATGCTGCTGGCTTTTCCAGCCATTTTGCTGGCCATCTTCATCACGGCCATCCTGGGGCCAAGCCTTCCCAACACGATGATTGCCGTCGGCATCGTTTACATACCCCACTACGCCCGCATCATTCGATCGAATGTGCTCTCGCTGCGAGAACGTCTCTTCGTCCAGGCAGTCCGACATCTGGGCGGAAGCCATGCACGGATTCTACTACGTCATATTCTACCCAATTCCCTGGCCCCCATCATCGTGTATGCAACGCTCGGCATGGGTACAGCCGTACTCCAGGCTGCAGCCCTTGGATTTCTGGGTCTGGGGGCCCAGCCGCCGCAGCCCGAGTGGGGGGCTATGCTGAGCGAAGGCAGGCAGTACATTCAAATCGCCCCCCATGTAGCGGCATTCCCAGGAGCTGCGATTCTGCTTCTCGTTCTCGGATTCAACCTTTTTGGAGACGGGCTAAGGGATGTCCTCGATCCGTCGCTTCGAATTCCGTAGGACAACCGGATCATGAAACCGATTCTCGACATCCAAGAACTTACCGTCCGATTTCGCTCCGAGAGCGGCCAATGGCTGACGGCCATCGACCGACTGAATCTGCGGATCGAGCAAGGAGAAACCTTCGGCCTGGTGGGTGAGAGTGGATGCGGCAAGAGCGTGACGGCCCTGTCCATCCTACGACTTCTGCCGAATGGAATCGGAGGCATCGCCGGCGGCAGGATTCTCTATGACGGGACCGACATTGTCGGCCTGAGCGAATCGGACATGCGCCGTATCCGCGGCAGGGAAATCGCTATGATTTTCCAGGAACCCATGACCTCACTCAATCCGGTTCTGAGTGTCGGGTTTCAGTTGATGGAAACCCTGAAACGTCACCGAGATATGTCCAGTGCCGCTGCACGAACCGAAGCCGCTGATCTTCTGCGCCTTGTCGGCATTCCGGAACCGCAGGCAAGACTTTCCGACTATCCGCACCAGATGAGCGGAGGCATGCGCCAGAGGGTCATGATCGCCATGGCCCTGAGCTGCAAACCTCGGATCATGATCGCGGATGAACCGACCACGGCCCTCGATGTCACCATTCAGGCCCAGATTCTCGATTTGATCAAAAGGCTTCAGGAGCAATTTGGAATGTCGGTATTGCTCATCACCCATGATCTGGGTGTGGTTGCGGAAACCTGCAGCAGGGCTGCCGTGATGTACATGGGCCGGATCGTCGAAGCCGCAACCGTTTCCGAGCTGTTCGCCGCACCGATGCATCCCTACACGATCGGTCTGTTCCGCGCCCTCCCACACAAGGGAAAACGGGGAACACCCCTCGAGCCGATTCCGGGAACAGTTCCCGATCTGGCGCATGTCCCTTCGGGCTGTGCGTTTCAGCATCGATGCCTGCAGGTGGAGGAGCGATGCGGCGAGGCGCCGCCGTGGGTAGACGTTCGGTCGGGGCATGGAGTGCGCTGCTGGCTCGCCGCCCCAAAAGGACTGGAAACATGACGGAACCGCTGCTTCTGGCCAATCGGCTGAGCAAGGTGTATGCACTTCGAGAAGGAATCTTGAACACCGGCGGACAAAAAGTTCATGCCGTAACGGATGTATCGTTCGATATCCGACGGGGAGAGGTTTTCGGGTTGGTGGGCGAGAGCGGATGCGGCAAATCCACCCTGAGCAAACTGATCCTCCGCCACGAGGAACCCACCGGCGGGGAGGTTCTTTTCGAGGGACAGGATATCGCACAGTTACGGGGAAAGGCCCTTCTGTCGTTTCGGAAAAAGGCCCAGATCATCTACCAGGACCCGTATTCAGCCCTCGATCCAAGGCAGCGGATCGGAGACATCCTCGAAGAGCCGCTCATCATTCACGGCACGGGAAATCGTCGAGCGCGCGCCGAACGTACCGCATGGCTGCTGAACGTGGTCGGACTGCGGCCGGAGCACGCCCTACGCTATCCCCATGAATTTTCCGGCGGACAGCGGCAGCGGATCGTCATTGCCAGGGCGCTGGCCCTCAATCCTGAGCTTCTAGTCGCGGATGAACCCGTTTCCGCCCTCGATGTCTCCATTCAGGCCCAGATCATCAACCTGTTGAAACAGCTCCAGACCGAATTTCATCTCACCTATGTCTTCGTCTCCCACGATCTAGGAGTCATCGAGCATGTGGCCGACCGGGTGGCGGTCATGTACCTCGGTCGATTCGTCGAATTGGCTTCGAAAGAAGAACTTTTCGACCACCCCCTGCATCCCTATACCGAGGCGCTTCTATCTGCAGCCCCCGAACCCGATCCATCGGCACCCCGAAAGCGAATTCTACTCGAAGGCGACGTACCCAGCCCCATTCATCCACCGACCGGATGCCCGTTTCACCCGCGATGCCCCGCCCGGCAGCCAATGTGCGACACAACCCCACCGAACTATCGGGAAATTTCATCCGGCCGGTGGGTCGCCTGCCACCTTCGTCATTAGAACAGTGGCTGGTGGGACGTCGGCAGCAGGCGGTAACTTTCTTATGGCGTCGCAAAAAGTCAGGAAGCCCCTGGCGAGTCGCGGGGTGACTGGGGAACCTTTTTCGCTGCTGCGAAAAAACTCAGCCGCCCGATCCAACGATATCCGGCGGCTTCAAACAGGTTTTCGCAGCAAACTCAAAAGGCTTCCCCAGCCACCCCGCTTATGCCCGGCATTTACAAACAGCACGGGAAAAGCGACTTTTTGCGACTCCATCAATTTCTAGCCGTTGTCATGACGACTTCGGACAACGGCTTGATCGGCTCCGGACATCATTTCCATCAGGACTTCCTCGATCCGCATGTGCCCGAGAACGCATCGTTCGAAGGCCGGGCCGGAGACGATTTCGTCTGCAGCCTCGACGATGATCTCACAGGCAGTGATTTCAGGGCGTCGGACGGCAAAATTTGTCTGGACCAGGCGGCTTTCCACCGGAACGGCCGGCAGGGGGGAATCGGACGGAGGATCGAAGGTGGTCGGATCCGGGTCGTGGGCGTATCGACGGAAGCGATCGGCAAAGCATCGGTTCGCCTCAACGATCCGCTTTTCGGTGGACATTGCTTCTTCAAGCAGACGGTGCAAGCGCTTCGCCGTTTCGTACATCGGATGTTCGGGTTCCTCCAGAAAGGGAACGATGAGATAGAGACTCGTGATGGGAATCCAGAAATTGCGGAATCGGTACGGTGCGATGCCTGCGAAGGGCTGATCCCATTCGTGACTGGGAAACCCATGGTGATCGACCATAAATAGCGGAAGCCACCTTTCCCAAAGCCGCCTCTTGGCGGCCGCCTCTGAAAAGCGGGGCTTGTCGATGAAATAATCCCGGTAGAATTCGCTGCCGACGGCGTTGTAGCGGGCGGCATGCAGCTTGTGATCCGGCGCATCGGGCAGAAGGGTTTCGAGGGTCGCCACCCCATCCGGATTTTCGAGAGGAATCCACACGACGTTCATGAAGCGAAGACAGGATGACCCCCAGGCGCTTTTGGCCGTCTTCAACGCCATGCGGATGGCGGCGGTCGTGCTCGACACTTCGTTTGCATGATGCCGGCCATTGAACAAGAGTGTGGGCTTGAGGCATCGAAGCTTTGCCGCAGACCATACACGCCCGCATCCGGCATCGACTGCCTCGATGGCCCAGATGGTCCGCCCTTGGATGGAGGTTCCGCAGGGCCATACCTTCAGCCGAGGAAAAGCGGCCAGCCGCCTCATCCATCGGCCGATTTCCTGAGATGTCAACATCCGCCGGAATGGAAGTGGCGGGGACAGGACATCGATCCGAACGCCTTTATATACGAAGGGATCGGACGTTTGTTCGGGAGACTTCAGACGAAGACGCCAACAGGCTTCATCTTCATCGGCGTCGAAACCCCATGCCCCAGCAATGCGAAGCAGGCGGAAGCGCATCCCGGCATCCATCGCCGGGAGATCGCTCCAGCATATCTCCCAACGATCCGATAAGACGCGGACAAGATCAACCTTCGGACATCGGTTATCTGATCCGAAAGCGGCATCCGGCACCACAGGCCAGACCATAGGTTTCAGGTGGAGCCGGGCCGATGGATCGCTTTCACCAGTTCTGGAAACCACGCGGGGAAGGATCCGGCCCAATTGCAGCGTTTCCGGCAGGGCATGGCGATCGGCGAAGGAAGCGAACCAGTCGAGAAGACCGAAGTAGATGTCTTCATGGAGCGCCTCCATCGGACAGATACGCTCATCTCCAATTCCCAGCCGCTCGTCGGTTTCCTCGATTGCCACATCGATCCGGATGTCCTCCCAGAACGCCAGGGCATCTTCGAAGGACTCCCGTTGCATCCGCCGAACCATCTCGGTCTCCATCACGGGAAGCCAGTCTTCCAGAAAGATCCGCCAGAACCATTCCCGATCCGTGGGAAAGGACTTGTCCAAGAGCACTCCGAATTCGGATCCATCCTGCCCGATTTCAGAGATCGGCTGATCCGACGGAGCAAACGCTTCCTCGCTCCGAACGACTTCGATCCGCATACCGGCTGTCGCGGGATGAATCCAGGGGCCGCTTTCCGTGGCAGCCATATACCGCATCGATGTCGTTCTTGGAGAAAATGCTTCCACTGCAACCGATTCTTCGGCACCGTTCCATGCCGTCAGGCGGTAGGTTTCCGTCAGATGATGGTTTTCCTTCATCTGAATCCGCTCCACAGGCAGTTCAAGCACCTCGGCCATTCGGTCCGGTCCCGGAAAGAGTTCCTGCACCCACCGGCTGCGAGTTTCCAGAGACTTCATTTCCGGTTCGAACGGACGGTATTCGATGCAGATACCCGCTACCCGCTCCCGGATCGGAACGAGCTTCGGTAAAACCGCATCCAGAAGCCAGCTTAACCCCGGCTTGTAGGCGTTCAACACCTCGACATGGGCTTCGTATCCAAGCTCACCGAGCATGCGGGCGATTCGTTGCGCCATCGCCTTTCGCTCCATCCGTGGCTTGCTGATCTGAGCCGTAACGCGAAGCTTCCCGCTTCCCTTCGGAAAGGCATGCAGTAGGGAAATCAGCCGGTAGCTTTCGGAAAGCCATTGGCTTTTTCGATGGATCGTTTTCGAATGCCGGACAAGCGGAAGGGGTACCCCGACGGCGGTACATGCCTTTGCAAGCCACGACTTCTGATCGGGTGTGATCGAAGGAAGCGCATCTCCTTCTTCGGCCTTGAAACCAGCAAGGGCATAAGCCCACCTTCCCCGAACATCGCAGGCAAACATCAGATCATGGAACTTCTGAACCCGGTTTCGAAACCAAATGGCTTCGGCCGCTTCCGGTCCGTCCTCGATCAGAGCAAGCTGCGTCCATTCCCGAACGGCTTTCGCCATCTCGCTGGAGCGACCACTGATGCAGATTCCGGGCGGCTCATTTTGGGAGCCGGATATCCGACGAATCTCAACGAGCGGATTATCCGTCTCGCGCATGTCGAGCAGGATGCGATCCTTCGGAGCATGACCTGTAAAAACCAGCGGAAAGGACATTTCGGTTGCGATATGGGCCATACGGCAGACCATGTCTGTCAGCGCTCGTGCAAGCTCCGGAGAAATCTCTTTTGGATCAATCCGAACGGCTGCAACCAGACGCCGAAATCGCGGGTTTCGAGGATCTGTAACGAAAACGCCTTGGTCCCGTGTCAAATCCAGAAGATCGATCGCCGACGGCAGATCCGTAAGCCCCGGAGATGCCGGACGGACGACGGTTCGAAGCGGCTTCATCGGAAACGCATCGATGGAGGTTTCGATGTAGGCCGGCCGATCCACCCCGGCATCCGATCGATAGGCAATGGATACATCCGAATGCCCTATACCGGATGGCGGAAAGCTGGAGGCAACGATGGAACGGCGACGGTGAAAGAGCGCTTTTTGGGACGGATGGCGGGATACTTTTTCCCGAAAGGAAGCCATTGCCAGAACATGAAGGGCATCCGCAAGCGTTTCGGACGAGGCAGACCGGAGGATCAGGTGATTGGGGCCATCGTGAAACAGGACGGCGGTTTGCGGGTCATCGGGGCAGTCGATGGAATCGCACCCGTCGATCGAAAGCAAAATGCCATCCAAAGGAGGCTTAGGGCGGTTCACCAGAAGAGGCGGCGTAAAAGAGGTCACTTCGAAACAGAGACGGGCTGCCAAATGGAGCACACCTGCCCAGATGGAGGCACTGGTGATTTCTTCCGGAACGAACATACGCAGGGCGACTTCATCCCCATATCCGTCCCGGTTGGTGTCCGGAAAAATGCGCCTTCGATCGATGAGAGTCGTCAGATCGAAGGCCATCGACGGGGCGTGATCCCATGCCTTGCGTCGGAGCGTCTTGCGGGATGCGATGGTTGCCATGGTTTCCCTTATCGATTCCCGCCCAGAAATGAGCCGAAAGGCCCAAGGCTGTTCAGAATGCCGCCCTCTTCCTGGCTTCCGCCGCGCTGAGGGGCCGCCTCGAGCATCCGACCCGCCAGCCGACTGAAAGGAAGCGACTGCAGCCAGATTCTGCCGGGACCCTGAAGAACGGCAAAAAACAGTCCTTCCCCGCCGAACAGAGCGGACTTGATTCCACCGGCCTGGGTGATGTCGAACTGGACCGTCGGTGCAATGGCTACGATACAACCGGTATCCACATGCAACACTTCACCCGGACCCAGCTCCCGTTCGACGATCGTTCCACCCGCATGCAGAAACACCCAGCCGTTACCCTCGAGTTTCTGCATGATAAATCCTTCGCCGCCGAAAAGCCCGGTGAGAATCTTTCGTTGGAAGAAAATGCCGATGGATACCCCCTTGGCAGCACACAGGAAACTGTCCTTCTGACAGATGAGGCATCCGCCGACATCCGACAGCCGTACCGGGATGATGTTCCCCGGATAGGGGGCACCGAAGGCGACATGACCTTTCCCGCTGCCCGTATGGGTGAACACCGTCATGAAGAGGCTTTCACCGGTCAGAAGGCGCTTGCCTGCACCGAACAGCTTGTCCATGAACGAGCCACCTCCTCCTCCCGAGCCGTCACCGAAAATGGTCTCCATCTGAATGGCAGCTTCCTTGTACATCATGGCTCCAGCCTCGGCCACCGCACTTTCGCCTGGATCGAGTTCGATTTCCACAAATTGCATTTCCTTGCCGACGATTCGGTAATCGATGTCGTCCGCTCCCCGGACACCAAACTGTGGAGGACCCGATGGAGCAGCCTGCGGTCCGGTCATCAATTCCGGTACATCGGTGATGGGAACCCACTGCGGGAAGCCTTCCCGCCAGGCATAACCGTTTGGATTGTTTCTGGCATGAGCCGCCGCCTGAGAAAGATCCATCGGTCCAAGTTGACTGCCGTTGTAACTGAGATACCAGTCGCTCATGATCAAAACCTCCTGGATGGTCGGTCAAGAAAGATGGCCCCGCAAAAAGTCAGGAAGTCTCTGTCGAGTCGCGGGGTGACTAGGGAACCTTTTTCGTTGCTGCGGAAAAACTCAGCCGCCCGATCTCGTAGGATCGGACGGATGGCCAAACAGCAAATAGGAACTGGTTGAATCGCAACGGATTGCTTTTCAATGAAAAGTCGATCGGACACGTCCGTCCGATCCAACGATCTCCGGCGGCTTCAAACACGTTTTCGCAGCAATCTCAAAAGGCTTCCCCAGCCACCCCGCTCATGCCCGACAGTTACGAAAAGCACGGGAAAAGCGACTTTTTGCGAGCGCATCAAGAAAGATGGCCCCGCAAAAAGTCGCTAACCACCGATTTTCCTTCAAAGCCTGGCCTCCAGCAGGAGGGCGGGTGGTGTTTTGCG
>JBFMBE010000010.1:0-41837 GCA_040755275.1 Thermodesulfobacteriota bacterium
GAACGAATTGACATTGAAAAGCAAGCCGTTGCGATTCCACGAGCCTGTATTCACTGTTTGGCCATCCGTCCGATCCTACGAGATCGGGCGGCTGAGTTTTTTCGCAGCATCGAAAAAGGTTCCCCAGCTACCCCGCGACTCGACAGAGACTTCCTGACTTTTTGCGAGGCCATCATCAAGGATAACCGGACAAGCAGCTTGCACATGTGGAATCCTTTTTGATATGAATTCGCGAAACCGATGTCGCTCTACTGAACCGCTTCCACCCGAATCCCGACTGAAAAGAGGAATCCATGGAACCCGAATGGATAGAAATTCAGGAAAACGAACCGATGCCTTTTTCGTGCGAGCCATCGGTCAGCTGTTTCACCGAATGCTGTCATGACCTGGACCAGGTTCTGACCCCTTATGACGTCCTACGACTGAAAACCCATTTGAATCTCTCTTCCAGCGAGTTTCTGTCCCGATACACGATTCGCTTCACGGGTCCGGAAACGGGGCTTCCTCTCGTCGGCCTTCGACCCGTCCCTGAAAAACGCTTCGCTTGCCCCTTTCTGGCAGAAGACGGATGCTCGGTATACGCAGACAGGCCTTCTTCCTGTCGAAGCTATCCACTGATCCGGTTGGCCTCGAGATCCAGGCAAACCGGTAACATCACGGTCCGATATGTCTTGTTTCGTGAGCCGCACTGCAGGGGATGGGAATCACCTGAAAAACGGGGGAGCGTTGCGGAGTGGCTGGAAACTCAGGGACTGGAACCGTACAATACCATGAACGACAGGATGCTGGAGTTGATCGCTGCAGTCAATCGATTGAAACCCAGAACATTGTCACCGCTCGAACGGGATGATATCTATACAGCCTTGTACGACACGGATACCTTCCTGATAAAACACATGGCCACGGAGCAGCTCGTGCTGGTCGGCAGAACGTCGGCAGATGAAAGCGTTCTCGCTATCGGTCTTCAATGGGCGTTGGAACGAATTCGAGGTTTGACGCAATTTGGATGACATCAAGACAATGATGGAGTCGCAACAAGTCAGCACCCCTTGTTTGACCCGCAGGAAGGCGGGTGAATTTTGCTCAGCAGCGAAAAAGGTTCTCCAGTCACCCCGCGACTCGACAGAGACTTCCTGACTTTTTGCGAGGCCATCATCCATAGCCGACTTAACGCAATTCCTTCAAAATCTTTCTGGCCTCCTCTTTCGTTTCGTAAATGTGGGGAGCGACGTTCCGCCGCTCGAGTTCATCCCCCAATTTGACCCGCACAAACGTGCTCGTCGTGTACCGAGTCACTCGGTTGTAGAGATTGTCCACGAGCCACTTGACCATCGTGACATAGTCGTCCACGATTTCCGGATAGATGAGGAAATTGTCGTAGTTGACGATGACATCCACCCGTTTTCCAACCGGAGTCAGGATGTCGATGACTTTCTGCTTGATTTCCTGAACATCTTCCAATGTTTTCACGAGATAGTTCTCGAAATTGACGAAGAAGATGTTCTCCTTCGGATCGTAGGTCAGACGCTCTTCCAGCGAGAGGCTCGTCAAATCTTCCCGCAACCCCATGGGCTCGGACCAGAAAATCCGCTCGTCCATGAGCCGAAGCCTGGAAGAGACGATCGGCATAAAATCCATTTGCCCCAGGACGTCCTTTTCCAGGTCGATACCGGGTGCGATTTCGATCAATTCCATTCCCTGTTCGGTCAGCCGAAATACGGCACGCTCGGTGATATAGAGAACGGGCTGTTTCCGCTGCAGGGCATAGGCCCCGCTGAACGTGACATGTTCGACATGATCAATGAACTTACGGGTGTTGCCTTCCCGATCGATCCGGAGTTTTTCGTCGGAAACGGAGACTTTCAAACCGCCGGCTGTGAAGGTTCCAAGAAAAACGACTTTTTTGGCATTCTGACTGATGTTGATGAATCCCCCTGCCCCGGCAAGCCTCGGACCGAACTTGCTGACGTTGAGGTTTCCAAACCGATCGGTCTGGGCAAGCCCCAAAAAGGCGAGATCAAGCCCGCCCCCATCGTAAAAATCGAATTGGTAGGGCTGATCGATGACGGCATCCGTGTTGACCGCAGCGCCGAAATTGAGGCCACCGGCCGGAAGCCCTCCGATGACGCCGGGCTCCGCCGTCAACGTCAGAAATTCCAGCACCTTTTCTTCGTTCGCCACGTTGGCAATTCCCTCCGGCATCCCGATCCCGAGATTGACGATGCTGTTGGCCTTCAGTTCAAAACAGGCTCTGCGGGCGATGATCTTCCGGTCACTCATCTCCATCGGCTCCATGGCACTCATGGGAATGCGGATCTCACAACTGAAGGCCGGATTGTAAGGGGTTCCAAAGGTCTGCTGATGGTTTTCGGGTCGGGCGACAACCACGCAGTCGACAAGAATGCCGGGAATCTTGACCTGCCGGGCATTCAATGTTCCCTTGTCTGCAATACGCTCGACCTGAACAATGACAAACCCGCCGGAATTTCGTGCAGCCGTTGCGATGGAGAGCACTTCGAGCGTCAAGGCTTCCTTCTCCATCGTGACATTGCCTTCCAGATCGGCCGTCGTTCCCCGGATGATGGCCACATGAATCGGAAACGTCTTGTAGGCCAGATAACGTCTTCCATCGAAGAAGATCTCCTCGACCAGCTCCTCGGTCGTCCGCTCGTTGATCTTCCCGCCGCCGTGTTTTGGATCAACAAAGGTGTCAATACCAACGGCGGTGATCGTCCTGGGCTTTTTGGCCGCAATGTCCCGATACAGATGCGAGATAACTCCCTGAGGAAGGTTGTAGGCTTCGATCTTGTTGTCAATCGCCAACTTCTGGAGTTTGGGAACCAGCCCCCAGTGTCCGCCGACCACCCGCTTGATCAGCCCCTCATGCCCCAGATGGTTCAATCCTCGTTCCGAACCGTCTCCCTGCCCGGCCGCATACACGAGGGTCAGGTCCTTTGGATGGCCGGTTTCAAGGTAGTACTGTTCCAGCGCGATGGCGATTTCTTCGGGGAAACCGGTACCCACGAAACCACCCGTTGCCACCGTATCCCCATCCCGGATGACGCGGATGGCCTCTTCCGCAGTCACGACTTTTCCTTTGCGCATCCGCGACGGCGGAAGTTCAGACAACATGGGATGGCCACTGTCACGTTTTGCCATACTGCTCTCCTCCTGATTCGTTATGAAACACCGGAAGCTCGGCTGATGGATGCTGTTCTTGGTTTTCTTCTTGACATGAACCGATTCTGCATTACTTTATCAAAAACAGCTTCGCCTGTGAATGCCATTCTTCGATATTCGCTCCTGTTGAGATTGCTCCGGCGATTCCCTCACCCAATTCCGGTAATTCCACTTTCCGTTTCGGTCTTTTCAAGCCTTTTGCGTGAACCCTTCTGGAACGATAGGGCAGGAAAGGAGGTTGCTATGGATCCTAAAACCGAAAAACGGAACAGCAGCCGATACAACAGACAGATCCCCATTACCTGTGGATATGTCCATCAAACCAGCCGGATGCCGGCCATGGCGGCAAACTACAGCCAGGAAGGTCTTCTCTTTCATTCGAGCAGACCGTTTGTACCGGGAGGTCTCATCCGTATTCAGACACCGGGCATGATCCTTGCGGAAACGGCGGCCCAGGAGGCCGTGAAACTGCCGTACATGACGGTTGCAGAAGTGCGGTGGTGCAAACCGTCCACCCCTTCCGCAGATCGTTATGATGTCGGTGTTCGCTACCTTCATTTCGTCTGAAAGATTGGAAACGCATCTCTTGAACTCGACAGACTGGCACCAGGTCGTCATCTTTGCAGGTGGAAATCCGCTGTCTCCGGAGGACCTTGATCGCTTCGTCCGACCGGAAGACAAGATCGTCGCCGCGGATGGCGGCTACAGGATGTGTGCAACCGCAGGAAGGCGGGCCGATGTCCTGATCGGAGACATGGATTCCATCGATCCGAAATGGCTTCGAAAAGCCGAAGACGAAGGAACGGAAATCCTGACGTTTCCAAGGGAAAAGGACCAGACCGATCTCGAGCTGGCCCTCGAATACGCTGCATGCAAGAGAAGCGCAAGAAGGATTCGTGTGTTGGGAGCGCTCGGCGGCAGATGGGACATGAGTTTCGGCAACCTTTGCCTACTGCTTCACCCCATGCTGAAGGGAATCGACGTCCGCCTCGTCGAACCCGGAACCGAAATCCGCCTGATGAGCGGCCCCCAATCCATCATCCTTTCCGGAAAAGCAGGTAACGGCCTGTCCTTGATCCCCTTCGGCGATACGGTTGAAGGCCTCCGCTTGAACGGCCTGCGATATGAACTCAACCACGAAACCCTCCTCCCCGGATCGACTCGAGGCATCAGCAACGTCTTCGTTCAAGACGAAGTAACCATCGAATGGGCGGCCGGAAAGCTGATGATCCTTCATGATGGATCCTCTCATGAGGAGATCGAAACCAGTGACGGCTTCGCAAAGAGTCGCCTTTCCCGTGCTTTTTGTTAATGTCGGGCATAAGCGAGGTGGATACCCCAGCCACCTGGCATCCCGCTTCTCATGGACGGCGCCCCCGCTACATTTTAGCTACATTTTAGCTTGCCCACCCCGCATCTTTGTGTTATGAATTCCTCCCGGATGAGTGGAAACCCTCTGTCATTCCGGAATTCTTCTCGTCCCCCCCGAATCCCCGTATTCGGCCGATCCATACATTCCCGGTTCCTCAACCACAATGGAGGTTGCGATGGCACATTGGATGAACCTTGGGCAGAACCTCAAAGTCAATGCCAAGAAATTTCCCCAGACCACAGCCTTAAAAGACAGCAGCCGATCCTTTACCTATCCCGAGGTCAACCGTAGGGTCAACCGCCTGGCCAACGGCCTCACAACCATGGGGCTTCGAAAGGGAGACCGGATCGCCGTGTTTCTCGAGAACAGCATCGAAATCATCGAATGCTACCTGGCTACCGCAAAAACCGGAATCGTCATCGTGCCGATCAATTTCCGGCTGGTTGGAAAGGAAACGGCCTATATCCTCGAAAATTCCGAAGCCAGCGCCATCGTCGTTCACGATGAATTCACACCGATCATCGACGGCATTCGTTCATCCCTCCATCGGATCGATCCCAGCCGCTTCATTGTCGTCGGCAAGAACACTCCAGGTTACCGCAACTATGAAGACATCCTGGCCGAAGGAACGGAAGCCGAGCCAGATGGCTCCATTCTGCCTTCCGACACATGGATTCTCATCTACACATCGGGAACCACCGGAAAGCCCAAAGGCGTTCTACGGTCCCACGAATCCCACGTGGCCTTCTATCTCATCAATGCCATCGACTTCGGATTCAGCCCGAAGGACATCTGCATGAACGTCATGCCGCTGTGTCACATCAATTCCACCTATTTCACTTTCACCTTTCTCTACATCGGCGGATCGGTCTACGTCCATCCGGCAAGAAGCTTTCGACCCGAAGAAATCCTGAAAATCATCGAACGCGAAAAAATCACCTTCATTTCCCTGATCCCCACCCACTACAACCTCATCCTGAACGTACCTGAAGAAAATCGAACCTATGATGTCAGCTCGATCCGAAAACTCCTGTGCTCCTCGGCTCCGGTCCGAAAACAGGTCAAGATGGACATCATGGAGTTTTTCCCAGGGGTCGAACTCTATGAAGGCTATGGTTCCACGGAAGCGGGTATCGTCACCGTACTCAAACCGGAAGACCAGATGCGCAAATTGGGATCGATCGGATACGAATCCCTCGGAACCGATTTCATCAAGCTGTTGGATGAAAACGGAAACGAGGTTGGAACAGGCGAAGTGGGCGAACTGTATTCCAGAGGACCGATGCTCTTCGATGGATACTACAAACTTCCGGAAAAGACCAAGAGCGCCTTCCGGGGAGAGTGGTTCAGTGCAGGTGACATGGCCCGCCGGGATGAAGACGGATTCTATGAAATCGTTGACCGAAAGGACAACATGATCATCACCGGTGGAGAGCATGTCTACCCGAGCGAAGTCGAGGAAGTGATTGGCGGCCATCCGAACGTCTTCGACGTCGCCGTGATCAGTCTCCCGGATGAAAAATGGGGGGAAAAAGTCGTCGCTGTCGTCATTCCCAAAGGGGATTTGACCGAAAAGGATGTCCTCGACTGGTGCAAGGAGAGACTGGCCGGATACAAACGCCCCAAACAGGTGATTTTCATCGAACCCGATGACATGCCCCGCACCGGAACCGGAAAGATTCTTCATCGGGTGCTTCGGGAACGGTATCAATAAGGTATTCTCACGTTCAACAGGAACGTGTATCCCCAACCCATCACGCAATTCGGAGGTGAACCGCATGTTAAGCAAGGCATACATTCCGTACAAGGGCTATTTCAGCAGTCCGTTCGTCCGCTGGCAGGGAAGCTTCCAGAACGAGCACGCCATCCTTCTTGCAACCGAGACCACCAAACGCTGGCTTGCCCAAAAAAATTGGGATGCCCGGATGTACGACTACGTATTTTTGGGCATGACGGTTGGACAACCCCAGTGGTTCTACGGCAGCCCCTGGGCTGCGGCCCTGATCGGTGCGGTATCCACGCCGGGAATGCTGATCAGCCAGGCCTGCACCACATCCACGACCTGCATCTATCAAGCGGCGCAGGGCATCGAAACCGGTCTGTATCAGAACGTTTTCTGCCTGATGACGGACCGCTGCTCCAACGGCCCCCATACCGTGTGGCCCAATCCGACGGGCCCAGGCGGGGAGGTGATTTCGGAAAACTGGCTGATGGACAATTTCAACCGCGATCCATGGGCACAAAACGCCATGATCCAGACTGCCGAAAACGTCTCGAAGGAAGCCGGCATTACCCGGGAAGAATGCGATGCTGTGGCCCTGCGGCGGTATGAACAATACATGGATGCAGCAGCCAACGACAAGGCTTTCAAGAAACGGTATATGTTTCCGGTGGAAGTGCGGGTCAGCAAGAAGAAAACGATCGTTGTCGATGACGACGAAGGCATCACTCCGACCACAAAGGAAGGGCTTGCAGCTCTCAAACCCGTTTTGCCCGGAGGCGTCCATACATTCGGTGCCCAGACCCATCCGGCGGACGGTCACTGCGCCGTAACCGTCACCACCCTGGAGAAGGCTCGGGAACTGAGCTCTGATCCCAACATCACCATTCAGGTGGTTTCCTACGGATTCGCCCGCGCCAAGAAAGGATTCATGGCCATGGCCGTGGTTCCCGCCGTCCAGATGGCCTTGGAAAAGGCAGGCATCTCGGTCAAGGACGTCAAGGCCATCAAGACGCACAACCCCTTTGCAGCAAATGACATCTTTCTTGCCAAGCAGCTTGGCATCGATGTCAACAACTTCAACAACTACGGCAGCTCGCTGATCTACGGCCATCCGCAGGCTCCGACCGCAGGCAGATGCATCATCGAAGGCATCGAAGAAGTCGTCATGGCAGGCGGTGGCTACCTGCTCTGGGGAGGATGCGCTGCAGGAGACACCGGCGCCGGTCTTGTGCTGAAAATCGGATGATCTGTACGGTCGCCTCCATCCAAACACATGTAGGGGCAAGGGATGCCTTGCCCCTACAATAGGGATGTTCTCCTGCCTACTACCTTCTATCTTCTGCCTTCCGCCGCCTATACACCCTCAGTGAAGGATCTGGCTAAGAAACAATTTCGTCCGTTCGTGCTGCGGATTGGTAAAAAAGTCATCCGGCGTATTCGCTTCGAGTATCTGGCCGGCGTCCATGAACAGAACCCGATGGGCCACGCTTCGAGCGAATCCCATCTCGTGAGAAACGACGATCATCGTCATCCCCTCCTCGGCCAGCTCGATCATGACATCGAGAACCTCTTTCACCATCTCGGGATCCAGAGCCGATGTCGGCTCATCGAAGAGCATGACACTCGGTTTCATGCACAGACTGCGGGCGATAGCCACCCGCTGCTGCTGGCCTCCCGACAGCTGGCCTGGAAATTTTCGGGCCTGATCGGCGATGTGGACCTTCTCCAAGAAGGCCATCGCCATATCCTCGGCTTCCCTCCGCGGCATTTTGCGTACCCAGATCGGCCCCAGGGTGAGGTTTTCCAGAATGGTCAGATGCGGAAAGAGGTTGAAATGCTGGAACACCATTCCGACTTCAGCCCGGATTTTCTCGATGTTCTTGATATCATCGGTCAATTCGATCCCGTCGACGACGATTTTGCCGCGCTGATGCCGCTCCAATCGATTGATGCACCGAATGAGTGTGCTCTTTCCAGAACCGGACGGACCACAGATGACCACCCGCTCGCCTTTGTGAATGGTTAGATGGATGGCTTTCAGTACATGAAATTCCCCATACCATTTGTGCAGATCTTCGATCCAGATCATCACCGGTTGGGCTTCACGGATTTGGTCGTCGCTCCTTGCTGAAAATGCCATTTGCAATCCACCTGTCGATTCCGGGTTCATTGTGGTGCACCCAACTCCTTTTCCAGCCGCCTGCTATAACGGGCCATGGTGTAACAGCAGATGAAATAGATGCAAGCGAGAAAAAAATAGGCTTCCGAAGAAAACCCCATCCAGTTTGGGTTGGAAAGGGTGGCTTGTGTGGTTTTCAACAAATCATAGAGTGCGATGATCACCACTAGAGACGTGTCCTTGAATGCCGAAATCAAGACACTCACCGAGGGTGGAATCACGATCTTGAGAGCCTGGGGCAGAACGACAAGCCGCATCGTCTGCACATAGTTGAGCCCGAGCGATTCGGCAGCTTCGTATTGACCTTTCGGAATGCCCTGCAGCCCGCCCCGCACCACCTCGGCGATGTAGGCGGCCGTAAAGAGGATGATGGCAGCCTGCGCCCGAAGAATCTTGTTGATCGTGACACCTTCAGGCAGGAACAGCGGAAAGACGACTGCAGACATGAACAGAAGGCTGACCAGCGGCACGCCCCGAACGGTCTCGATATAGACGATGGAAAGCACCCGGATGACAGCCAGTTTGCTTCGTCTGCCCAGTGCCAGAACGACACCCAGTGGATAGGCTGCCGCCAAGCCGAAAACCGCCAGCAGAAACGTCAGCGGCAATCCCCCCCACTGGTCGCTTTCCACTCGACGCAGCCCCCATCCCCCCTGCATCAGAATCTCCATCGTAAAAAGCCCGACGATCCATGCATACAGCAGGGGCTTTTTCCAGAACCGCCGATTCCGACTGATCAGAAGCAACCCAACCAGCAGCACCACGGCGATGGTCGGCCGCCATTGAAGCTCGTACGGATAGAAGCCGAAGAGAATGAAGCGGTAATTGGCTGTAATGATGGACCAGCAGGCCCCCTGAATGTTGCGGCATTCGGCAGATGTCGACACCCAGAGACTGTCGATGAAGACCCAACGGAACAAGGGAGGGACGATCTTGACGAACAGGGCCAAACACAGGAAGGTCAGGATCGTGTTGAACACCCCGTTGAAGAGATTCTCCCGCATCCAGCCGATCACCCCTGTCGATGTCACCGGTGGGCGGATATCCGAAACGTTTTCGTAATAAACCGTCATATCTCCTACCGTTCGACCAGGGCCATTTTTCGGTTGTACCAGTTCATGAACAGCGATGTAATCAGGCTCATCATCAAATAGACGATCATGATCATCGCCACTCCCTCGATGGCCTGCCCAGTCTGGTTGATGGTGGTGTTCGTCACGGATACGAAGTCCGGATAGCCGATGGCGACAGCAAGAGAGCTGTTCTTGGTCAGGTTCAGCATCTGGCTGGTCAGAGGTGGGATGATGATGCGAAGGGCTTGGGGCAGAATGACCAGATTCATGATTTGCCAGGGCTTCAATCCGATCGCCATGGCGGCTTCGGTCTGCCCCTTGTTGACAGCCTGAATGCCGGCTCGGACAATCTCAGCCACGAAAGCGGCCGTATAAAGCACTAGACCCAGCAGCAACGCCGCAAATTCGGGGCTGACGCTCATCCCTCCGGTAAAGTTGAATCCGGAGAGCTCCGGAACATTCATCCCCGTCGGGCACCCTCCCAACAGCCAGACCAAAAGCGGAAACCCTACCAGTATGCCGATGGACACCCGAACCATCGGAAAGATCTCGCCGGTTTTCTCCTGACGACGTCTTGCCCATCTCCGAACGACGAAAACCAGCACACAACCGACCAAAAATCCAGCCAGCATGGCCCAATACACGGGATGAGATTCCGGAACGGCGAAGATCAGCCCACGGTTGCATAAAAAGACTCCCGGAAGCGGTTCCAGGGCCATTCTCGGCGGGGGAAGCGATTCATAGAACAGGGCGTACCAAAACAGCAACTGCAGCAAAACAGGAATGTCCTGAAACACCTCAATATAGGCCGCAGCAATCCGGGACACCAGCCAGTTGGTCGAAAGCCTGCAGATACCGATGATGAGCCCGATCACAAGCGTCAGGGCAATGCCGACAGCTGCCACCTTGATCGTATTGAGCAGACCGGCCAGAAGGGCCCGAACATAGGGATCCGAAGCCGAATAGGCGATCAGCGATTCACCAATTTCGAAGGAGGCTTCCTTCTCGAGAAACCCGAAACCGGTAGCGATCGATTGGCGTTGGAGATTGATAACCGTGTTGTGAAAGAGATACCAACCAATCGAAGCCGTGATCAACAGAGCCGCAACCTGATAGACCACGGCTCTGCGGGCCGGATTGTGCCAGAAAGGAATCGGCTTGCCTGCTGATTCTTGAAGAGCGGATGAAACTGGTTTCATGAGCAATGGACGATATCGTCTGTATGGGGACGGGGACGGCTATTTCGCTGCTGCAAAAAAACTCAGCCGTCCCGCTTATACCCGGTATTTACGAAACACATGGAGAAAAGCGACTTGTCACGAGATCATTCGAAGTGATGGGTCAAACCGTTTTTCGGCTTCTTTCGGACTCATCACTTGATGGAGTCGCAAAAAGTCAGGACGTCTCTGTCGAGTCGCGGGGTGACTGGGGAACCTTTTTCGCAGCAAGCTCAAAAGGCTTCCCCAGCCACCCCGCTTATGCCCGACATTTCCGAAAAGCACGGGAAAAGCGACGTTTTGAGACCCCATCATCACTTGAACGGCGGAGAATACATCAACCCGCCCTTCGTCCACAGGGCGTTCAACCCTCTCTCCAAAGCCAGCGGCGTTTTTACACCGACATTGCGTTCGAAAACCTCTTCATAATTTCCAACCAGCTTGACGATGTTGTAGGCCCATTTTTCATCCAACCCGAGAGCTTTCCCGTTGCCAGGGACCACCCCGAGGAACCGCTGGATTTCGGGGTTGGTACTCTTAAGCATTTCATCCACATTCTTGGAAGTGATTCCGAGCTCTTCGGCTGCGATCATGGCAAGAACGGTATAGTTCACAATGTCCTTCCACTGATCGTCACCGTGACGAACGGCGGGTGCCAAAGGTTCCTTTGAAATGACTTCAGGCAGAATCATATAGTCTGCCGGATTGGGAGCCACGGACCGGGCTCCGGCGAGCTGGGAAACATCGGAAGTCAGACAGTCGCATCGCCCGGCGAAGAAGGCCTTGTTCAGCTCCGCATTGCTCTCGATGACCACAGGTTTCATCTTCATGTTGTGGGTCCTGAAATAATCGGCCAGATTCTGCTCCGTCGTCGTTCCGGGCAGAACGCATACGGTGGCTCCATCGAGCTGCTTGGCGCTTTTGATGTTCAACTTCTTAGGCACCATGAATCCCTGACCGTCATAATAATTCACCTGGACGAAGTTCAGCCCGAGCTGCGTATCCCGGCTGAGGGTCCAGGTTGCATTTCGACAAAGCACGTCCACCTCACCGGACTGTAGCGCGGTGAATCGCTGGACCGCAGTCAACGGAATGAACTTGATCTTGGTGACATCCCCAAAAACAGCGGCTGCAATCGCTCTTCCGGTGTCCACATCCAGGCCCTTCCACTCCCCTTTTTCATCCGGCATTCCAAAACCGAAGAGTTGGCCGTTCACCCCCACCTGGACATAGCCTTTGGCCTTTACATCGTCGAGCGTTCCAGCAATCGCTGCCGTCGTTAACAACAAAACCACCATCCCGGCCAACCAGATCCATCGAGCGACTCCCTTCATGGTCTCCTCCTGTTCGTTTTCGGTGATCGGGTTCCTTCATAGAAGCGCTAAACCCGGTTTAGAAAATGGAACGACCCCTACCTTCGCCTGCTTATCACGAGATGATTCGGGTTGACAAGAGAAATGAAAGCCCACTCGTATATCCATCGCAGACGTTCCGACGTCAAACCCTTCTTGTCGGCTCAAGCGAAATTGCCTTCCCCAGTTCGTATTTGCCACCGATCCTTATTTGGGATACAATGACCATTCATGGAGTCGCAAAAAGTCGCTTTTCCCGTGCTTTTCGTAAATGTCGGGCATGAGCGGGGTGGCTGGGGAAGCCTTTTGAGATTGCTGCGAAAACGTGTTTGAAGCCGCCGGATATCGTTGGATCGGACGGACGTATTGGATCGAAATATCGATTGAAAAGCAAGCCGTTGCGATTCAACAAGCCTCTGTTTGCTGTTTGGCCATCCATCCGATCCAACGAGATCGGGCGGCTGAGTTTTTTCGCAGCATCGAAAAAGGTTCCCCAGTCACCCCGCGACTCGACAGAGACTTCCTGACTTTTTGCGAGTCCAACCGTCATGAATCCATTTGCAAGAGATCGAAAACAATAGATTCCTTCATTCCCAATGGAAATCCCAGGCCGATCCGTCGTGAAGAAAGCTCAACCGTTTCCTGTGATCGCATTCGATTGCGATGGGGTGATGTTCGACACCCGCGAAATCAACCGCGCCTACTACAACGAGATTCTGCGCCATTTCGGAAAACCCGACATGGACGATCACCAGCTCGAGTTGGCACACATGCACATGGCAGACACCGTGATGGCCATGCTGTTTCCGGACCCACAGGAGCTGGCCGAAGCCCAGGCCTATCGGCTGGCCATGCCCTATATGCCCCACCTCGACAAAATGGTGATGGAGCCGGAACTCAAACCGCTGCTGCAGCGGCTTCGGCCCGCCCGCAAGACGGCGATCGCCACCAACCGAACGACGACAATCGGGGATGTGCTTCGGGCCTTTTCACTGACGGAGGATTTCGATCTGGTGGTCAGCGCCCGAGACGTCGAACGGGCCAAGCCCTGGCCCGACATGCTGATTCGCATCGTCGAGACGTTTTCTTGTAACCCGCCGGAAGTGCTCTACATCGGAGATTCCATGCTCGACCAGCAGGCAGCAGAAGCTGCGGGCGTTTCGTTTGCGGCCTATCGAAATCCGGAGCTTTCGGCGGATTTTCATATCGATTCGCTTCAGGAAGTGGATCGACTGCTTCGCTGACAGAAGGACGCCCCCTGCCGAACATGACCGTCATCCTTTCGGCATCCCGAAGAACAGACATCCCGGCCTTCTACATGGACTGGTTCATGGAGCGGATTGGGATGGGATATTTCGAGCTCATCAACCCCTACAACGGGCGGATGACCCGAATCGACTGCAAACCGGAAGACGTCCACTCGATCGTTTTCTGGAGCAAGAATTTCGGCCCGTTCATTAAAGGCGGATTCGACACCCGACTGATGGATGCCGGATACAAGATGTTCTTTCAGTTCACAGTCAACCCGGAACATCCGGTACTCGAACCTCGAGTGCCGCCGCTTCCGGTGCGCATCGACCAAATGGCCTATCTGATCCGACGTTTCCGTCCGGCCGGCGTCGTCTGGCGTTTTGACCCGATCTGTATCGGAACAGATCCTAACGGCGCCTTTTTCCGAACTTCCGACGCCTTCGGCGAAATGGCCGAACAAATGGCAGCCGTGGGTGTGCGAACCTGTACGTTCAGCTTTCTCGACCGATACGCCAAAGTAATCCGGAGATCCACAGCCAAAGGAGTCCATTTCATCGACCCGGAACCAACCGAAAGAATGGCCATCTCCTCCGAAATGGCGCTCATTGCATGCAACCTCGACATCCGTCTTCAGGTCTGCTGCGAGGCGGAGCTGTTGAAAAGGCTGCCCAAGGATGGCCCGATCACGCAGGCATCCTGTATCCCGGCACCGCTTCTGGTCGAACTCCATGGAGAAGGCTGCCAGCTGCTGCCGGACAAGGGGCAGCGCAGAGACAAGGGCTGCGGCTGTTACCTGTCACGGGACATCGGCAGCTACAAAGACCATCCCTGCCACCATGACTGCCTGTTCTGTTATGCCAATCCCTCCAACCAAGAACCGGATTCCGTTTGACGATGCATATCGGATCGATTATTCTTGCCCATCCGACGGTGTTGGCGCCGCTTGCCGGCATCACCGATCTACCCTTCCGCCTTGTTGTCAAGCGTCTGGGATGCGGCATGGTCTGCTCGGAGATGATCAGTGCCAACGCCCTGGTTCGGAACTCTCAGAAGACCCGGGCCATGCTCGATACCACGGCGGAAGAATATCCGCTTTCCGTGCAGCTTTTCGGTGCGGATCCAGCCGTGATGGCCGATGCGGCGGCACTGGTCGCCGAAAGCGGCGCAGCCGCTGTCATCGACATCAACTTCGGTTGTTCGGTAAAGAAAGTGGTCAAGACAGGCGCCGGGGCCGCCCTGATGCGTGATCCCCAACGAGCCAGGGCCCTTCTTCGGGCTGTACGAAAAGCCGTCACAACACCGATCACGATCAAGATTCGCAGTGGATGGGATCCCTCCGGCGATCAGGCCCTCGAAATCGCCCGTATCGGGCGGGATGAAGGGGTCAACGCCATTGCAGTCCACCCCCGAACCGCAACCCAGGGTTTTTCCGGTAAGGCGGATTGGCGGATCATCGCCCGGATTCAGCAAGCCATCGATATTCCCGTCATAGGAAACGGCGATATTCTTCGGGCGGAAGATGCTCTTGCGATGATGGAACAAACCCGGTGCGATGCCGTGATGGTCGGGAGGGCGGCCATGGGAAACCCCTGGATTTTTGATCAGATTCACCGAAAGCTCACGGGCGAGCCCGAGCTGCCGATTTCCCTTTCTGATCGCAAAGACCTCATGGCCGCCTATGTTCGAACAGTGGTCGCCTATCGGGGTGAACGCCACGGATGCCGCATGCTCCGAAGCCGCCTGGGGTGGTTCAGCCGGGGCATGAGAAACGGGGCCGCATTTCGGGAAGCCATCCGCCGCCTGGAAACAGAAGCCCAAGCCATCGACATCATCAGGAGCATTTTATGAACGAAACGACAAGTCCGGACGTTTCCCGGAGAACCCGGTCGATGACGTCCTTCATCGTAATGGATGTACTGGAAAAAGCATGTGACATGGAATGCAGGGGGGACCACATCGTCCACCTCGAAGTCGGAGAGCCCGACTTCGATACCCCGGATTGCGTGAAGGAAGCCGCTTGTCAGGCCATTCGCGACGGCTTCACCCATTATACCCACAGCCTCGGCATTCTCGAGCTCCGTGAGGCCATCGCCCAGTATTACGGCGACACATACGGCGTCACCGTTCATCCGGATCAGATCGTGGTCACTTCTGGGACGAGCCCGGCCATGTTCATGTTGTTCGCAGCCCTGCTCAATCCGGGAGACGAAGTCATTCTTTCCGATCCACACTATGCCTGCTATCCCAATTTCATCGAATTCGTCAACGGCGTTCCCGTTCGGGTCCCGGTCGAAGAGGCGGACGGATTTCAGTTCCGGATCGATGCCATCCAGGAAAGATTGACCCCTCGGACCAAGGCCGTATTCATCAATTCCCCGTCGAATCCGACCGGAAATCTGTTGAGCGAGGAGCGGATGCGTCAGATCGCATCCCTCTCCCCTTACATCGTCTCGGATGAAATCTATCATGGCCTCGTATATGAGGGAAAAGAGCATTCAATTCTCGAATTCACGGACCATGCCTTTGTCCTGAACGGATTTTCCAAGCTCTACGCCATGACGGGACTTCGCCTGGGCTATCTCATCGCCCCGCGTGATTTCATCCGACCGATTCAGAAGGTTCACCAGAATTTCTTCATATCCGCAAACGCCATGGTACAAAAGGCGGGGGTTGCGGCCCTGCGATACGCCGCAGAGGATGTTCGGCGGATGAAGGCCATTTATGACGAACGTCGTAAGTTCATGATTCGAAGACTACGAGAAATGGGCTTCGGCATCACGGTGGAACCGACGGGAGCCTTCTATGTTTTTGCGAACGCCAAACACATCTCTACAGACAGCTACGCCCTCGCCTTCGACATCCTGGAAAAGGCCAAGGTCGGTGTGACCCCAGGGATCGATTTTGGTTCGAACGGTGAAGGATATCTGCGGTTCAGCTATGCCAATTCCATCGAAAACATCGCTGAAGGCATGAACCGTATCGAAGCCTATCTGAAGGAAACGGGGCAGGCCGGCCGGACAAGGCGATCCGATGGCTGAAAAGAACCCGACGACGATCGATGTGCCCCGGATCGTTTCCGCCCGCTTCGAACAAAGCGCGTCCCGACCGGAGCACTATCCTCCCGGAGATTTACCGGAAATCGCCTTCATCGGCCGCTCCAATGTCGGCAAATCCTCGATGATCAACAAGCTGGTCAACCGCAAGCGCCTGGTGAAGACGAGCGGAAAGCCCGGCTGCACCAGGCTTATCAATTTTTTCACCGTAAACGACAGCCTGCGGCTGGTTGATCTGCCGGGATACGGCTATGCGGCGGTTCCCGATGCCGAGCGCATGCGTTGGAAACGCATGATCGAAACCTATTTCGAACAGCGGATGGCTCTTCGGGGAGTCGTTCTGATCGTGGATATCCGAAGGGACCCCGATGAAAAAGACATTCAGATGAACGCCTATCTGGCCGACCGAAGAATTCCAGCACTTCTGGCACTGACCAAGGCCGACAAGATATCTGCAAACCGCAGAGCCAACCAATCGGAACGACTCGAACGTGCCTTCGACAGAGAAGAAAACAGGATGATCCTCTTTTCCGCAAAGACCGGGCTCGGCGTAAACAAGCTGTGGGAAGGGATCCTTTCCATGACGACCGCAGCCGAAACTTCTCGTGAATGCGACTTCCAATCCGCTGCATCCTTCGATACGGGAGGGGATGGTGACTGATACGGAGCCCCAACCCAGGACAAAACCCTTTCGCTGCGGCTTTATTGCCATTGTCGGAGCTCCGAATGCCGGAAAGTCCACCCTGCTGAACCGCCTGGTCGGTCAGAAAATCGCCATTACCTCCAAAAAACCGCAGACAACCCGAAACCGCATCACCGGGATCCGGCACCACGAAGACGCCCAGCTGATCTTTGTCGATACACCGGGGATCCACCGGGCCTCCAAGCAGCTCAACGTCCGGATCGTCGAAACGGCCCTTGGCACCCTCGAATCGGTCGATGTCATCGTCTTCGTCATCGATGCATCCCGAAAGGACGAAGCTTCGGAAACCATGATTCGAAAAGCGCTCGATCGAATCGATCGGCCGGTGGTGCTGGCCCTGAACAAGATCGATCTCGTTCAGAAATCCGCCCTGCTTTCCATACTCGATCACCGTTCGAAACTGCGTTCCTTCGAGGCCGTCGTTCCCGTTTCCGCCAAAACGGGAGACCAGGTTTCCGTGCTTGCGGGCGTCATCGAGAGCCTCTTGCCAGTCGGCCCGCCCCTCTTTCCGGAGGACAGCGTCACGGATCTGCCGATGCGTTTTCTGGCCGCAGAGATCGTTCGGGAAAAGGTGTTCCGGTACACGGGGCAGGAAATTCCCTACTCGACGATGGTCACGATCGACGACTACAAGGAGGAAAAGCGGATGACCCACATCCACGCCACCATCCACGTAGAGCGGGACAGCCAGAAACGCATCGTGATCGGACAGGCAGGGACCATGCTCAAGCGGATCGGCGAGGCGGCCCGGATCGAAATCGAACACATGATCGAATCCCGGGTGTACCTTCATCTTTTCGTCCGAGTCGATGCCAACTGGAGCAGGGATGCCAAGATGCTCGAACGGGTTCTCCAAAGCACCGGTTAAGACGGATCGTGCACCATGATCGTTTCCTACCATCCCTGCATCGTTGCCGATCGCAATGTGTTGTGCGCCGGAAGACTTCCGGATCAAACCGACCGGGAGATGATGGCGGCAGCCGATGCCGTCATCCTGCCCCAGGGATGTTCGAAACCGCTGTATGAAGCGGCCAGATCCGGTTGCATCCATGTATGGCCTTGCTATGACGCCCGGTTCACCTATCCGGGAAAGACCGGACAGACACGGCTGTTTCGGGAACTGGATTTACCCCACCCCGATACCGAAGTATATTCAGACACTGCAGATTACCTGCTTCGGACAGCCGGAGGCTCCCGCCTTCCTTTCCCGTTTCCGATGGTGCTCAAACTCGACTGGGGTGGAGAGGGTGAAACCGTATTTCGGATTGATCACCGCGGCGCCTTGAAACGGTTGATCCACCAGATGGCCGGCTGGGAAACGACGGGACAGGCCGGATTTCTCCTGCAACGATACATTCCCTGCCGGAATCGAACCCTGCGGGTTGCCGTGATCGGCATTCACCGCATTCTGTATTGGCGCAGGCAGAGCGACCCAAACAAGTTTCACGCGAATCTCGACAAAGGGGGCGTGATCGATTTCGATGCCGAACCGGACGTCCGACATGCGGCTCTCGAAGCCATCGAACGTTTGTGCAGCACGGCACAGATCCATCTGGCAGGCGTCGATCTGTTGTTTTCGGAAGAAGACAAATCCCCCCTTCCCTTGTTTTTGGAAATCAATTATTTTTTCGGCCGAAAAGGACTGGGTGGATCCGAAGCCTTTTACAGACTTCTGGTCGATGCCGTCCGACATTGGGTAAAGTCGATCGGATTGGACGATGCAGCCATTCGCACTTGATCTGGAAGAGGAAGACATCCGCAGGGAACGGCGCAAGGCACGGGAGCTTCGGGCAACCCAGTGGTGGAAACGGCAGCTTGCCCGGGGGATATGCGCCTACTGCGGCAAACGGGTTGCCCCGAATGAATTGACGATGGATCATATCGTTCCGATCAGCCGCGGAGGAAAGTCCACCAAGGGAAATGTCCGTCCGGTTTGTAAGGCCTGCAACACAGCCAAAAAATCCAGTCTGCCGATCGATGTCGATCCCTGGAGTTTGCCTGCATGATCCGGTTTTCGCCCAAGAGTCTCAGGCAGCGAATCATGCTCTTCGTGCTGCTGCCAACCGCCACCCTGCTTCTGGTCTTCGGCATCGTCGGTTTTCTCTACGCCCGGGACAAGATCTTGATGCAATGGGGAGAGGCTGCCATTTTGAAACTGGAGAGGGCGGCACACCATGTAGACATGCGTCTTGCCGTACCTCGGATCTGGTTTTCCCTCTTTCAGGCCAGCTTCCTCAAACCCTTTTCCCGACCGGTGCAGGACTTGATCCTCAAACAGATGCGGGAAGCCGAAGGGGTGCTGGACGTAACCGTCGCTCTAACGGATCAGAAGCAATCGATCGACATTCCCCAGCTCTTACCCCATGGGATGGGCCTTGGCCCCGGCCGCCGTTGGACAGCAGCCTCTTCCGCGGTTCGGATGTCCAAACCGAAACTCGATCCCAATCGGGGGTCGAAAACCGTCAACATCTCCGCAGATCTTTTCGATATCGCAGACCAGACCGTCGGACGAATCGAAATGACCATGGGCTTCGATCATTTGATCGAGAATGTCAAGGCAAGCGGCTGGTGGCAGAGCAACCGGGCTTTTCTCGTCGACCGGGACGGTCAGATCCTCGCGTCCACCGGGAAGGACGAAAGCCAGTACCTGGCGGAAAACGGGAGCTACATCGAATCCCGGATTCTCGATCGCATTCAGCGGGAGAGTTTCGGCATCGAAATGGGGAAGGGCTATCCTTCCCGGGAAATCGGCGGTTTCTACAGGCTGCAGCAGGCGGACTGGTACTTGGTGATGATCGCCCCCGGAAACGACATTCTCGCTCCGATCCTTGGATTCCGGCTGGTATACATCGTTTCGTGGCTGGCGGTCATCTGCCTCACCGTGTTGTTGATCCGCCGGGCCATGTGCCGTACCGTCGATACCATCCGGGATGTGTCCCATGCAGCCCGGGAGTTGACCCGGGGCAATTTCGTTCAGCTCGAGGTGCAGACACGGGATGAAGTCGGCGAGCTGGCCAGAAGTTTCAACGAAATGACCGTTCAACTTCAGGAACGGCTTCGGATGAAGCATTCCCTGAACCTGGCCATGGAAATCCAGCAGACCTTGCTCCCCGATCGGACCGTCCATTTCCAGGGGCTCGATATCGTCGGCCGAACGATTTATTGTGACGAGACGGGTGGCGATTACTACGATCTGATCGAGGTCCCCGGCATGGACCATAGACGGATTGCCGTAGCCGTCGGAGATGGAGCGGAGCACGGCATTGCGGCCGCACTCCTCATGACGACGGTTCGGGCCCTACTGCGCAGCCGGGTACTGGTCGGCGGTTGCATGGCAGAGATCATGACGGACATCAACCGTTGGCTCTGCATGGACACCGGCACGACGGGCAGCTTCATGACCTTGTTCGTGATGACCCTTTGCGTCGAAAACAAAACCATCTGCTGGGTTCGGGCAGGCCATGAACCGGCCCTGTACTACGACGCATCCAAGGGGTGTTTCCGGGAACTCGGCGGGGAAGGCATCGCACTCGGAGTCGATGAGACTTGGCAGTACGAGGAGAATTGCGCTATTGGTTGGATGCCTGGGGACATTCTGGTCATCGGAACAGACGGCATCTGGGAGACGGAAAATGACGCTGGACTTCGCTATGGAAAGCACCGACTTCAGGCTCTGATCAAAAAATTCCGGAACGAATCCGCATCCGGAATCCTCGATGCCATCATTGCTGACATCACGGCTTTCCGGAAAAACACGACCGTCGATGACGACATCACATTGGTTATTTTGAAATTTTGAGGCAGTGGGCAGTCGACTGCCGACCGTTTTCACCCAACCCATCGATTCACGTCAACCTATTCAATGGAAAGAACATGGAAAAAGCCAAAAACGCGGAAGAATACATCCAAAACATGAGAATGGCCATCGCTCAGAACCCGGAATGCGGAACGTCCCATTACAATTTGGCCGTGGCCCTGTTGGGCATGCGCAAATTCGAAGAGGCGGAAAAGGAGCTTCGGGAAGCCCTCGACTGCAGTCCTGGCATGGTCGAGGCCTATGTTCAGCTGGGAGGCATCTGCCTGCAGCGTGGAGACCTCGAAGGCTGTCTGGCATACAACAAGAAGGCCGTTCAGCTTCGGCCTAGTTTTTCGGAGGGTTACGGAAACATCGGGTTTGTTCACCTGCAACGCGGAGAAATCGACGAGGCCATTACGGCCCTAAAACGGGCGACTTTTTTCAATTTCCGTTTCGTCCAGGCACTGACAACCCTTGCAAACGCCTACTTGATGAAAGGTGACATCGACAGCTGCATTGAAACAAACCTCAAGGCCCTCGAAGTCCAACCCGATTTCGCCGTTGCACACAACAACTTGGCCATCGCCTATCTCGAAAAAGGGGAAAAACGCCTTGCCGTCCAGCATGCCGACAAGGCCCTTGAATTGGGCTACGAGATGGCACCGGAACTGCGCCAGGAAATCGATCAAATCCGAAATGAACTGAATACCGAAGAAAGCGCATCATGAGAATGCGTTTCCGATACGGACTCGAAACCGATTCGTGGATTGAACCGGAAAACGTTCTTTGGAACCGACCGTTACCCGGAAGCTCCCTTATGGAAATCCAGGGAACGGAGAATCCGCCGACATATGGAGAATTGTTCGATCAGGTCGAGCGATGGATCACCGCCTTGGTCGTAACGGATCCATCCCGGTCGTCGATGGCATCCAGCCCCACGGATCAAAATGGTTTTCCGGATGAAAACGAACCGGCTTCGATCCGTCTCGTCAAGCACGGTTCCTGCTACCACGTCTGCCGGGTGACCCTTCCCATCCTCCCCAATAGCCCCATGGACTTGGCGGTCAATGCAGCCGTGAACCCACCGGGGCTTTCCGTCATCGAACGTGATTTCACCTGGATGCAGAAGCTCTACGGCCGTTCTCCAGAGCCTATATTGCCGAAAGTTTACGATTTCGGACGGGTGACATCGTCTCATGGCCGATTGTGGGCCCTGTTTTCATCCGAATGGCTGGCCGGATTCTCGGAATTTCACCCGTCTTTCGATACGGCAAAGAACCGTTTTTCCATCCGGGTCTGGGATACGGGCAACGAAGGTCATTTCCTGAACGAGACCCAGGAGCGGCTTCTTTACCGAAAGATTGCCGCCATTTTGACATTGCTCTACGATATCCGGACCGGATCGGAAGTCCATCCCTGGCATCATGGGGCAGGCGATTTCGTGCTTCGCCAAAACGGGGAAGACCTCCAGGTTCGGCTGATCACCATTCGCGGCTATGGCCCGTTGCTCGAACCGCAGGAAGCTTCAGATCTGCCCTCCTTGTGGCTCAGGCTTCTCGTCTTCCTGTGTAACCTCTCCATCCGGAACAGGCTCGACCGAATGGATGGGGTCGATCAACTGCTCTGGTCGGACGATTTCGTTATAGAGGAGACGATCAAGGGTTTTGGGGATGCTCTTTTGGCTCATTCACAGAAAGATCTTTTTTCCGAAGGACTCTCCGAAGGGTTTCGAGATTTCGTTTCCGCTCTCGATCCTGGGATGGTTTACGAGATCTGCGATCAAATCGTCGACTCCTATCCGCCGACAGCTCCGGAAATGGATATCATTCGACAACACCTGCTGGACCATACCGGTGCTCTATATTGCGCCTTGAACGAACGATATCGTTTCTGTTCTGAGCAGCCGCCTGATCCTACGAGCTCGGGCGGATGAGTTTTTTCGCAGCTGAGCAAAACACCACCCGCCCTCCTGCGGGAGGCACGGCTTTGAAGGAAAAGGTGGTTAGCGACTTTTTGCGACTCCATCGAACAGAGACTACCCGACATGTTGCAAGCGCATCCATCATGAAGGATGAGAAAAGGATCGCCATGAAAACCATCCTGGGCATCGTTGCTTCCCCCCGGAAATTGGGAAACTGCGAACTGGTCGTCAAAGAAATCGCGGCAAACGTCCCGGAAGACCATCGGTTTGAACTGATTCGGCTGCAGGACTTTCACATTTTGCCATGCAAGGGTTGTTACCGGTGCCTGTTCGAGCCAATGCGCTGCATGCAGAAAGACGATTTTCAGCTCCTTCTAGATCGAATGCTCACGGCAGACGGCATCATCGTTGCAGCCCCGACCTATTTGTTGGGGGCAAACGCCGTTTTGAAACTGGTCCAGGACAGAGGTCTCGCCCTCTATGGTCATCTCGAAGCCCTGTGGCACAAGCCTGCAATCGGTGTCGGGGTTGCCGGAATTCCCGGAAGGGAAGGTCGGACCCACCTCGATATTTACAGTTTTCTCAAATTTCTGATGACGGACATCAAGGCAGTCAAAATTCTCTACGGCACCCTTCCGGGTGAAGTCTTCCTGAATGAAGAAAACCTGCAGACAGCGGCGGAGCTCGGCCGCTCCCTATTCGGTGCACCCCTGCCCGTTTCAGCGCCGACATGTCCGATCTGTGGCGGCACCACCTTTCAGTTTCTCGACCGAACCCATATCCGATGCATGGTATGCAGCAATGCCGGAACCTTGCACCTAACGGATACCGGCCCCCAACTGGACATCGTTTCGGGAGAACACGAGATGTTACGCAGCTTCGAAGACCTGGTGGCGCATCGTTCGTGGTTGCAGTCGATGAAACAGCGCTTTCTAATGGAAAAGGATCGGTTAAAACCGATCACCCAACGCTACCGGGAAGGTTTCGAATGGGTCCGACCGCAGGCGCCTTCCCATCCGGAGATCTCGACCATCCAATCGCCCGAAGCGACGACGTCATCCATCGGGAGACAGGCATCGTGAAACTGCTGCACGTTTTGTGTCAGCAACCTGGAAACACCGGCAGCGGTGTCTTTCTGCAGGCCATCATCCACCATGCATCGCAGGCAGGGCACGAACAGCGCGCTGTCATCGGCATTCCGGCATCCTGCAGCATCGAGGGGCTGCTGCCGCTCGATCCCGAAAACGTGTTTCCCGTCCGCTTCGAAACCGAATCACTGCCGTTTCCGGTCGCCGGCATGAGCGATATCATGCCCTATCCGAGCACGCGGTTTTCCGAGTTTACCGAAGAAATGCTCGAAAAATACTGGACTGCCTTTCGGAACGCATTGAATGAGGCGGAACAGGATGGTTTTCAGCCGGATCTGATTCACAGCCACCACTTGTGGCTTGTGACAGCCCTGTGCCGAAGAATGTTCGAAGGAACACCCCTGGTCGTCAACTGCCATTCCACGGAATTTCGGCAGATGGATCGCGCACCACATTTGCTGGACGATGTCATCCCCGATTGCAGGCGCGTGGATCGGGTGTTCGCTCTCCATGACGATCAGGCTGCAGAAATCACGGCCCGTTATGGCATCGAATCGTCCCGAATCACCATCGTAGGTGCCGGATATCGAGAGGACCTCTTCCGTCCGCCGGAACAGGCATCCTGCTCCTGTACCGAATCGCGCACCATCGAAATCGTCTATGCCGGCAAGATCAGCCGCCCCAAAGGCGTCCCCTTTCTGATCAAGGCCCTCGGCCTCGTCCGGGTTCCGCAGGGATACCGGGTTCGGGTCCGGCTGGCGGGTTCATCTGGGGGCTCATCCGTCGATACGATTCCGAAGACCATCGGCCGAGACGACGTCACCCTCGAATTTCTCGGCATGCTGAACCAGAAAGAACTTGCCGATGTGTTTCGCTCGGCCCATCTGCTGGTGCTGTCTTCGTTCTATGAAGGTCTGCCACTGGTCGTTGTGGAAGCCCTCGCCAGCGGCTGCCGCGTGGTAACCACCGATCTGCCGAGCCTCGGCTCTTGGCTTCCGGAAACACTTCAACAAGAAGGGATTGTCGAACGGGTTCCCCTACCCCGCCTGGAGCGCATGGATGAACCCCATCCAGAGGATATTCCGACGTTTGTCGATCGAATGGCCCGGGCGATCGAGCGGCAGATGAACCGAATCGTTGCTGCACCCATTGACTGGGAGGCTTGCGTAAGGCCCTGTATCGGTCTTTGGGGATGGGCATCCGTATACCGAAAGATGGAAGCCGAGTACCTGGCCCTGCGTCATCGTCCCTCTTGACAGGGAAACCATCATCCTTACCATACGCTTACAGCGAAACCGAAGTACGGATGAACGGGTTTCGCTACCAAGCCATTTGATTCTCGACGGTCAAGGCCGTCATCCTATAGAGAAGGAGACCTACTATGGAAACGACAGTCAGCGAAATCTCCTATATCGAGTCTGAGGAAGAACGGGAGTCCGGCCATGTGGACACCCGTCATTGGAATTTTGAATGTGACAACAAAGATCCGCATCTCGGCTGCAATTTGGGAATTGATGTTGCCGGATGACAAGAGATGACGATCTGTATTGTACCAAGGCGGAAAGAGCGATCTTTCCGCCTTTTTTTATTGAAAGACCCCCTCCAGTTGTCGTAACGTCATCCTGAAACCGCTTGCCCCAACCCAACCACCGGAAGGAACCACAATGAGCATCCAATCCATTCTTCAGGACTTCTGCAAGGAACAACCCGGAGAGGTCGACACCAGGCAATTGGAGGCCGAAATCCAGAAGCAGTTGCTCGAACGACGGGATCGGTTGACCCATATTTTCGAAACGGTCATCCTTCCGTCGGTATATTCTGTAGAAAGAGACCTTCAGCAGATGGGCTTTTGGCATGTGCTGCAGCTCCAGCAAACCAGCACCGAAAACAGCCCAAAACCGCATATCCTTGGGGTCCTGTTTTTCTTTTATCCGGAAAAGATCCCCACAGACCAGTACAATCCCAAAATGCTCGAGGCAGCCTATCGGGCCGACATTTTCTGCACGGAAGATTTTCGGAAGATCATGATGACCCTTGCTTTTCCCGTTCGATTTCCTCCTAGGGTCGATATCGAGGAAAAGCTGTTCCTGCCTGAAGAGATGACAACCAAAGTCGTCGATGATTTCCTCGAATCTTTCATCAAGGGGGCCATCGATGTCTACCGGTCGGATCGCACCCTCCTGTAATCCTGGGATATTGGATACAGGACCCGGTCAACTGCCCTGAATTCGGGCAAACTTTCTCTTGATTCCGGGTTTGGGCAGGCGGAAAGGCCACGAACACGAACACCCATCGGGGCCGTTGAAGGCGACGTTTCGGGGGAGGATTTTATCTTGACCTTGCTGACGGACTGCCTTATAGAAGGACCGTTTACCGGCCGCAACGGTTTTGATGGATGGTCCTGGCAACGCCCATTCCCTGAAGCGGATGCGGCCCTCATGCATGAATCGTAGGAAAAGAGGAGGACGTGTTTTGGCTAAAGGTATCGTAAAATGGTTCAGTGACAAAAAAGGTTTTGGTTTCATCGAACAGGAAGAGGGGGGCGGTGACGTCTTTGTCCATCACTCGGCCATTCAGATGGAAGGGTTTCGAACGCTTGCAGAAGGTGACAGGGTCAGCTTCGATGTTGAATCCGGAAGCCGGGGCCTGGCGGCGAAAAATGTCGTAAAACTCTCCTGATCTATACCGAAGCAACCATTCAAAGGGCGATCCGACAACGGGTCGCCCTTTTTTATTGAGCGATGCCCCCCTTCAAGCCCCAGGTGGTCGGGTGCATCCCGGACAACGAAAGGCCTCCGGATTGAGCGATTTGCAGGCTATCATCATGCTTCGGATGGGTTCCACCCAGGAAGGCGAAACCAATGCACGGGCCTTTTCACAGTCAACACAAGGCGGAAAGACGGTTTCCGCAGCTGTCAGTCGTTCGATCAGTATCTCGATCCGTTCTGCGGCTTCGTTCAGTTTCTTTTTCACTTGTCTGAGTTCGATATGATTGAAAATCCGGGCATAGAGCTCCGCCGGATTCACCGGTTTGGTGATATAATCCGAAGCACCCAACTGAAAACCCCGGACAATGTCTTCTGTCTTGTCCATGGCGGAGAGAAAGATGATAGGAATGTCCTTGGTACGGGAATTGAGGCGAAGCTGACGGCAGACTTCATATCCATCCATCTCGGGCATGACAATGTCGAGGAGAATCAGTTCCGGTTTGAGTTGGGGAACGATCTGAAGCGCTTCCCGTCCGCTCTGACACACCTGAATCCGGTATCCCTGTTTATTCAGGAGCCGTTCAAGCAGCTTCAAATTGTCCGGTGCATCATCGACAACCAAAATTAATGGCTCTCGGGCCGTAACAGATGACTTGGATGGTTTCATGAGTTATCCGATTCTCCATGTACCATGACGATGTCATTTGGCTTCATCCATTGCTGCAATCAGAGCAGCACCGATCGCTCCAGTCACCTGGGCATGCTCGGTCACCAGGATCTCGTTTCCCAACCTGGATTCAAGCGCTTTCAGAATACCGATATTACGGGCGACCCCGCCGGTCATCATGACAGGCGGGCTCCATTTCAGTCGGTTCAACATGGCGCCGATGCGGCCAGCGATCGACTCATGAATGCCCGCAACGATATTCTCCCGAGCCTCCCCCTTCGAGATGAGCGAAATGACTTCCGATTCAGCGAACACCGTACACAGACTGCTGATGGCAGAGGGCGTTTCTGCCTCGAGGGACAATTTACCGAAATCTTCGATCTCGGCATGAAGCGCCCGGGCCATGACCTCCAAAAAACGCCCCGTCCCCGCAGCGCACTTGTCGTTCATAGCGAAATCCCTCACCTTCCCCCGATCGTCGAGCAAAATGGCCTTGCTGTCCTGCCCGCCGATATCGATGATGGTGCGAACCGACGGATTCAGGAAATAGACACCTGCGGCATGACAGGTAATTTCCGTTACGGTTTTTCGTGCAAACGTCACACTGTTTCTGCCGTAGCCGGTTGCGACGATGGCATCGATCTGGGTAGGATTCATGCCGATCGAGCAGACCACCGCCTCGAAAACGTCTTCACCGGCGCGACGCGCATTGTATCCGGTCGGCAAAGTATGAACGGCAATCAGACGTCCGTCCGCGACGATGGCGGCTTTGGCGGTTATGGAACCGATATCGATTCCTGCGGCGATCATGTGGCAATCATCTCCATAAATGCATCGATTCGCGCTTCAGACTGCGCCTCGGAAAACTGACGTGGATCGACCATATCGGCATCGAGCAGCAAAACCGGAATTCCACGTCGCTCCCGAATCCAGGAAGCCATGTCATACTGACCGAAGGAATAGGGTTTGCAGCTGCGGTTGGAGTGCATCACCACTCCGTGAACATCATATATGTCGATCATTTCCATGAGAATATCGGCCATGGCATCGATACCCAGATTCAGATAGATGCGCGCATAGCCTTCGGCCATGGACCCGAGAAAGTCGTCCGGGTCCATATACGGCAAGGAACTGCACCAGGCCGACGTGTAGGTGTCCGCCACCAAGCAGGCATTCCAAGAAGCAAATTTTCCGGAGAGCCACTTCGTACGATACCATACGGGCAGGTTGTCCCAAAGAAGGCGGTATCGTTCGTTTTCGACGGCACCGATCCCCTCGGCGATCCGTTCGTTGAGTTCCGCCAGAAGTTCCCGATAATATGCAATGACGACCGGTGTTCCCCGAAGGGTCACGATGAGAGCAAGGTGAAAAAAAGCATCGAATGCGCTCATGGGAGCCGGATGGTGGCGCAACGTCAACAAGACATCCTGCCAAAGCCTCTGGGCTTCGATGGACAGCTTGCCGACTTGTTGCATCTTTTCCCGATCGAAGGGTCGCTGTAGAACCGCTTCCAGAAAATGGATGTAGTCTTCGATCTGAGAGCGCACGTAGCGTTTGGCCTCGGGAGAAAACCCCTGGTGACACACGGGTGTATCAAGAACAAACAGCGGCACACCGAAACGCCTGGCCTGAATTTCATACCACTTGAGCACCGTACCGCAGATGTTGTTGCAGCAGACGAGCATGTCCGGCTCCGGGAGACCGCCGATAGGACCGCCGTTCGTAGCTGCGCAGCCAATGTCGGCTCGTGCGTAGGAACACAAATCGGACGGATACCCCATGGATTCGGCCGTCTGGCACAGATCCGCACCCATTTTCGCTGCACCGATCATGGCACCGTGGTTTTCCGGATATACCGGAATGACGTCCATTGCCAGTAAAGGCTCTACAGGCCCCCCGCTGGTAATCCAAGCAACCTTCTTTCCGGTATCCCTGGCGGTTTTTGCTCCGATGTAATACTCGGTCATGATTTCCTTCATTCTGGAGACCGAGTGCAATTTCTGGTTCTTGGCAGCTACAGTCATCGTCAATGACCGACTCCATGTTGGGACGGTGGGTATGAAGAGGGTTTCGGAAGACTCTTGATCGACCCTCGAACTGCTTGCTTGTCGCCTTTGGGTTCGTTCAAACGATAGATTTTCCAAAGGCAATTATCATATCGAACATAAAATTGCATCAAAAATTGATGGCCCCGCAAAAAGTCGGGCAGTCCCTGCTTAGCCGCATGGCAGGGCAATCAACCCTTTTGGATCAAAGACGAATTTTGTGAATTCATCATGAAAATGATGACAGTAGCTGGATTCCTGTCATTAAAGTATTGAAACTTTCCTGCCGATACTTTATGGAGGGATGCGATAATTCTAAACCTCCTGCAACCTCTCTGCGAAACGGCTTTCCATGAATACACCGGTCAGGGCTGAGAACATTCTTTTTGTAGACGATGAGACCAGCATCCTGGAAGTTGCAAAGGAATTCTTTACCCTTCGAGGTTATACGGTCTTCACCGCCACCAACGGTCAACAGGCATACGATATCCTGCAAACCCACAAGATCGACTGCTGTTTTACGGATATCAACATGCCGATCATGAACGGGATCGAGCTCGCCGAAAAAATCAATCGGCTCGACAATACCATTCCCGTAGTCATCATGACCGGGTTCCCCTCCCTTGAAAACACCCTGAAAACCCTGAAGAACGGGGTGGTCGATTTTCTCATCAAGCCGGTGAATCTCAACCACATGGAGCTCTGCATTCAACGGGTTCTACAACAAAGGCAGCTGTTTGTCGAAAACATCCTGCTCAAGCAGGAGGCCGAACAAAAGGCAAGGCTCGAGGCACTCAACCGGGAGCTCACACAGAAAGTCAAAGACCTCAAGACCATGAACCGGATCACGAACGAATTTCTGATGCTGACCACCAGCGCAGATGTTTTCGATCGCCTGGTTCGGATGGCTGCAGATATCGTCCATGCAGACGCCGCCGTATTTCATCTGACTCACGAAATGGTTGATACACCGGTCACCATCAGCCGCTTTTTAAGCGCTTCCGAGCCTTCATCTATTTTGGACTTTCCGGACCCGCCTCCCCAATTTATCCTCGATATCGGTCGCGATCAACTTCCGGTCATCGCTTCCCCTGAAAGCGCCCATCTGCAACACACGTCCATCCGTACGCTGATGGCCTCCCCTCTGATTCTTCGGGGAAGGGTGTTTGGAGTGCTCACCGCATGCCGGACAGCAAGCCACGGGGAGTTTGGCGAGAAAGACCTCTTTTACCTATCCGTCATGGCCAATCATGCTGCTTATGCCATTGAAAACCTGGCCCTTTACGAAAACATTTACCAAAACCTCTTTGCCACTATCTATGCTTTTGTCCGCGCCATCGGAGCAAGGGATTCCTATACGGAACAGCATTCCAACCGGGTGACCTGCGTAGCGCGGACATTGGCTGAACACATGGGATGCTCCGAAGAAGAGCTGGAAATTCTCCATACCGCTGGACTCCTTCATGACATCGGTAAGATTGGTATCCGGGATGAAATTTTACTCAAACCTGCACGTCTCACAGATGAAGAATACGAAATCATCAAAACCCACACCACCATCGGTGCCAACATTGTCGGACAACTCGGTCTCTGGGAAAGAGAGCAGACCATCATCCGCAGCCACCATGAACGGTATGACGGCAAAGGGTATCCGGACGGCCTGAAGGGAGAAAACATCCCCTTTCTGGCAAGAATTCTGACCGTTGCCGATGTGTATGATGCACTGGCTTCCGACAGGACCTATCGCCCGCGTATGAGCGAAGAAGCGATATTGAAGATCATCCGGGACGGAAGAGGAACGCAGTTTGATCCCCAGGTAGTCGATGTCTTTCTGGAATTGTTTCATCAGAATATGATTCAACACCGAAATATCTGCAAGGAAGGTTCGATCACCAACTGACGGTTGCAACACGCACGTTGCACTTTTCCCACTTCAGGCTTCCATTCGATATCCGCTTTATCCATCGATTGCCCCCGCTGCTGTCATTGAACGCCCAATAGCGCCGAGTTTGATACCTAGGCCGCCAAACCCTGTGCCTTTCCTCTCCCTCATATCTTTCTCATCTCGATCGTCACCCCCGCCTATATGATGGTCCCGCAACAGTCGGAAATGACAGATCAGATGCTTTGATGAATGAATCGACATTCAACTTGCATCGAATTCAAACGAAAAGACGGAAACCAGGCGATTTTACGTAGAAAATGACCCATACGAATTTTTCTTGACAGGATATCTTGGATTGGGTTAAATGAATGAGTATTCATTCATATTCCCAGACCGCTGGGTGTGTTGAAACGGTACGTCAATCATCTTCATGGAGGTCTTTATGAGCAGGAAAATCCGAAAAGCTGCAGTCATCGGTTCAGGCGTCATGGGCGGCGGAATTGCCGCACTTCTGGCCAGCGCCGGCATCAAAACCATTCTATTGGATATCGTTCCCTTCGACCTGAAGGAGGAAGAAAAGAACGATCCTGCGGCCAGAAACCGATTGGTCAAGAAAGGGTTGGATACGGTTCTCAAGTCCAGGCCTTCTCTGATCATGCACCCGAAAGACGCCGACCTGATCTCGATCGGTAACCTGGAAGACGATTTCCAGAAACTGGCGGACTGCGACTGGATCGTCGAAGTCGTCGTCGAGAACCTCAAAATCAAACAACAGCTGTTCAAACGCATCGAACCGGTTCGAAAACCCGGCAGCATCGTTTCCTCCAACACGTCGGGCATTCCTCTAAAGGCCATGAGCGAAGGATTGAGCCTCGAATTCCGTCAACACTTCCTTGGCACGCACTTCTTCAACCCCGTACGCTACATGAAGCTGCTCGAACTCATCCCCGGCGAGGATACCCTCCCGGAAGTTCTTTCCTTCATGGCCGATCTGGGTGAGCGTATTCTGGGAAAAGGCATTGTCTGGGCGAAGGATACCCCCAATTTCGTCGGAAACCGAATCGGTGTTCAAGGAATCGTCAAGGCCATGCAGCTCATGCTGGAAGATGGTCTGACCATTCCGGAGGTGGATGCCATCTTCGGGCCGGCAATGGGCCGTCCCAAGACAGCCATGTTCAAGACCTCCGATCTGGTCGGCCTCGACACCCTTTGGCATGTGGCGGCCAACACCTATGATCTCGTCGCAAACGACGAATCCCGGAGCAGTTTTGTGATGCCGGATTTCGTCAAGCAGATGATCGACAAGAAGCTACTGGGCAACAAGACCCAGGCCGGCTTCTACAAAACCGATCTCACCCCCGAATGGAAAAAGATTCGCAAGGTCATTGATCCTGCGACCCTCGAATACAAGGAATACGATACGGTCAATTTTCCTTGCCTTGAAGCCGCCAAAGCAGCCAAGACCCTTCCGGAAAAAATCCGGGCCGTCGTCTACGGTGAAGACAAGGGGGCCAAATTCGCATGGAAGGCCGTCGCACACAATCTGATCTACGCAGCCAACCGGGTTCCCGAAATTTCGGACACCATCGTTGAAATCGACAATGCCATGAAATGGGGTTTCAATTTCTCCATGGGGCCGTTCGAAACCTGGGATGCCATCGGTCTCGTCCAGTCGGTTGAAAAAATGAAGGCCGACGGCTTTGCCGTCCCACAGAAAGTTCTCGACATGATCGCGTCGGGAGCGACCTCCTTCTATCGGGTTCAGGACGGAAAAACGCAATTCTACGATTTCGCCACGAAGGGCTATCGGGATATCGTAGTCAGCAAGACCATCATTTCCCTTGCCGCCCTCAAATCCAACAACAAGACGGTCAAAACCTGCAAATCGGCTTCTCTCGTCGATTTGGGCGATGGCGTCTTCTGCTGCGAATTCCACACCAAGATGAATGCCATCAACGGTGAAATCGTCGATTTCATGGCGGATTGCTTCGACTACGTCGACGCCAACGGCTGCGGTGTCGTCTTGGGCAATCAGGCGGGTGGTATGCCGGGTGCCTTCTCTGCCGGCGGAGACCTCGCCTTCATGGCTGGACTGGCAAAGGAGGGGAAATATTCGGAAATCGATGCCTTCCTGGCACGGGCACATGCCGGTATGATGAAGGGGCGCTACGCCAGCTTCCCGGTGGTTGCAGCACCCTATGGAATGACCCTGGGCGGCGGATGCGAAGTCTGCCTCAGTGCCGATCGGATCGTGGCTCATGCCGAACTGTACATGGGTCTGGTTGAAATCGGAGTCGGACTGCTTCCCGGCGGCGGCGGCTGCCTCAATTTGTGGCGAAAGATGACCGAGAATATTCCTGCAGCAGTCACCGATGTCGATCTGGCCAAATTCTTCGTGCCGACCTTCATGGCCATTGCGATGGCCAAAGTGTCCACGTCTGCAGCCGAAGCAAGGGCCAACGGCTTCCTCGGACCGAAAGACCGGATCGTATTCAACCGGGATTACCTCATCGGCGAGGCCAAGAAAGAAGTCCTCAAGATGGTCGATGAAGGCTATGCCCCGCCGGTCAAGCGGAAGATCCGGGTCTTCGGCGAAGCCGCCCAGGGCATGATCAACGGTGAACTCTTCAACATGCAGAGCGCCAAGTTCGTTTCCGAATACGATGCCTTTTTGGCCAAACGCATCGCCTATGTCATCAGCGGCGGGGATGTGCGCACCAACAGCGAAGTCGACGAAGAAGTCATCCTCAAGCTTGAACGGGAAGCCTTCGTCGATTTCTGGAAACAGGAAAAAACCGTAGCCCGCGTCGAGCACATGCTCAAGACCGGCAAACCCCTCAGAAATTAATCCAAGAAATCCTGAAGGAGGAATTCTGTCATGAGAGATGCATATATCGTCACATCGGTCAGAACCCCGGGCTGCCGCAGGGCCAAAGGGGCTTTCAAGGACACCCGGCCGGAAGATCTGCTGTCGTTCATTCTGAACGCAGCCGTCGAAAAAACCCCGAATCTTGACAAGAAAATGGTCGATGATGTCATGGTCGGCTGCTCCTTTCCCGAAGCCGAACAGGGACTGAACATCGGCCGGATCGCCACCCGCATGGCCGGGTTCCCGGTGGAAGTCTCGGGCGCCACGGTCAACCGGTTCTGCTCCTCAGGTTTGGAAGCCATCGCTCTGGCGAGCCTTCGGGTCATGAGCGGCTGGTCCGACATCGTGATCGGCGCAGGCCTGGAATCCATGACCTACGTCCCCATGGGAGGCAATCTGCCCCGCCCTCATCCCGAATACACGAAGCTCCACGCCGACATGTATACATCCATGGGCATCACGGCCGAAAATGTGGCCACTCGTTACAAGATCAGCCGGGAAAAGCAGGACGAGTTCGCCTACCATTCCCATCGCAAGGCCGCTGAAGCCAAGGATAAGGGGCTCTTCACCGAAATCGTCCCGACTCCCGCCGTCAAATTCGTTTTGGGGGAGAACGGCACTTATACGAAAACAACCTTCATTCAGTCCTTCGATGACGGTATCCGCCCCGAAACGACGATCGAAGGCTTGGCAAAACTCCGCCCGGTTTTTGCCCTGAATGGAACCGTCACGGCCGGAAATTCCTCTCAGACGACAGACGGTGCGGCAGCCACCCTCATCATGAGCGAAAACATGGTCCGTGAACTCGGTCTGACTCCGATCGCCAAACTCGTCTGCTACACGACCGTCGGCTGCGAACCCGACGAAATGGGTGTCGGCCCGAGATATGCCATTCCGAAACTTCTCCAAAAGGCCGGAATGGATATCCAGGATATCGGACTCTTTGAAATCAACGAGGCATTCGCATCGCAGGCGATTTATTGCATCGAAGAGCTCGGAATCGATTTCGCAAAAGTGAACATCAACGGCGGTGCCATCGCTCTCGGTCACCCCCTGGGATGCACCGGTGCGAAACTCTGCGCTACGCTGCTGGCCAACATGAAGCGGACCGGCGCCAAATACGGTATCGAGTCCATGTGCATCGGTGGAGGTATGGGCGCAGCCGCCCTGTTCGAACTGATCGATAACTGGAAGTAACCCCCCCTTTTTTTGTTCTACCTGTCGGCGATTCGGAGCCTCATCCACCGGGTCGCCGACAGACATCTTACCCTTCCCCTATCTTCCCTTTGTCCCTTGTTTTCGGTGAAACACCATCTTCATTTCTCGCGTATCGTCGTTGTCTATCGGACTGAAACCGTGGGACAATCGATTGTTTCAGTATCGAAATCGGTCTCAAGGGCTGATGGGTGGTTGCATACTTCCGTTCTCCTCGATTGATATCCTTTGACAGTCGGGTTATGATAGTAGGTGAAGAGTTTCTCCAACCCAGTTTTCCGATATGTCGGGTTGGGATTTCAACCGTCCAAAATCCTGGAGAAACCCCATGAAACATTGGTTCTCGGAAAAAATCAGTCGAAACATGGTTGTCCCGTTCCTGGGTGGCGTATTCGTTGTGTTGGCGTGTCTATTTTTGAAGGCTCCTGTATCGGCTACAGCCGAAGCCCTGATTTCGCTTCAACCGATCGATATCCCCTCGGAAAAGCTCCTACCGGGAATGGATGTGCGGATCATTGAAAAATTCTTCCGCAACATCAATGAAATGCCGGACGATACCTCTTTTTCAAAAACAAGACCCTTTCCGAACCTTGCCTTTCGTTACGAAGGCGGTACCCCCATGTTCCATACGGATCGGTCGCTGGCCATCGGCATGAGCATTCGGGGATACCTCCATATCGACCAACCCGGCATCTATGAATTCCAGGCTCGGTCAAACGATGGGATTCGGATGAAGTTGACCGACATCGTCATCCTTGAAGACCCCGATGTCCACTCGAATCGTTTGTCCCCGGTCGCCCGCTGTACCATACAAAAATCCGGATATCTTCCGTTGCATATCTTGTATTTTCAACGCAAAGGATCGGCCTGTCTGGAACTGTACTGGAAACGACCGGGATCGAACACGTTTGAAATCATTCCGGAGAAGGCCTATTGGAGGGCCAAAGAATCGTGACGGTCTCTTCCGAAGAGGGCATCATCCGATTCCGAACCCACCTGATTCGAAAAGCGCTTCAACCGTCCCTCGAAATCGCCGAACTGATGGCCTGGAGGGATATCCTGCATCGGTTGAATCTCGTCGGACAGGTACCGACACGGTATGCCGGCCTGGGTTTTGGAAACCTCAGCATTCGTTCCAGGAAGAATCCGGAAAGTTTTGTGGTAACCGGTTCCCAGACCGGACACTTGGAACGGTTGGAATCCGACCATTTCTGCCGTATCACTGCATGGAACCTTGAAACCGCCGAGATCTGGGCCGAGGGAATCCTTCAGCCTTCCAGTGAATCCCTGACCCATGCAGCCGTATATGCTTCTCTGGAACGGGCGAATGCCGTCATCCACGTACACTGCCCCCAGCTATGGCGGCTGCAGGGAACGATCGATCTTCCCGTCTCCGATCCAAAGGCTGGATGCGGAACCGTCGATCTTGCCCTCGAGGTCAGCCGGATGTTGGCCGACCTCGGGACCCCGGAAAGCGGCGTTTGGATGTTGGGTGGACATGAAGACGGCATCCTCGCTTTCGGCCCTGACATCATAACAACCGGACTATCGCTCCTGCACTGGGTGGCAATCGCATGCATCCGGGAACACCAACAACGCTTGACCTCCGGTACCGCCTGAGGACCAGTCCCCCTTGACCATGAAACAGGAACACCGAATGATCGATTCTCTCGAACTGACGTCGCAGGTTCTCCGACGAACCTGCACTCTCTGCGACCTTCCGTTTGACGACACGACCCAGATTCAGCCTCTCGACGAAGTCATCGGTCAGAAACGAGCCGTTCAGGCATTGGACTTCGGCCTGAACATGACGAGCGCCGGCTACAACATCTTTGTGACAGGAATCGATGGCACTGGGAAATCTTCGATCGTCCGGGACATCGTCGAGCGACATGCAGCCAGCCTTCCCGTACCCGATGACTGGTGTCTGGTGAACAATTTCAAGGATGAATCCAGTCCGAAGGTGTTGGGACTGCCGCCGGGACAGGCTCCAGCCTTTGCAAAGGCCATGGGCAAATTGATGGACGACATCCGGATCGAACTACCCAAGGTTCTGGAAAGTGCAGCCTTTCAGGAACAATATCGGCGGATTCAGCGGGAATATGGTGGAAAGCAGCGCAAGCTCTTCGAGGAACTCGAGGGGGTAGCCCGTGCAAAACATCTGCGGATCGCAAGCGATGACGACGGATATCACGCCGTGCCTGTCGAAAACGACACGGAACTGACTGCCGAAGCCTTCCAGAAGCTTCCCCCTGAAAAGCAATCCGAAATCGAGCGCAACCTGATGGATGTGCAGCAGCATCTCGAAACCACCCTTCGTGAAATCCAGAAAATCAACGATGTCATTAACGAACATGTCGAGGAAATCACGCGGGATATGGCCCGGATGGTCATCACCGAGCGGATGCGCGGCCTGCGGGAACGCCATGCAGACCACGAAGGGGTTCGGGTATATTTGGATGACGTCCAAGAGGACATTCTGGATCACATCGACCGGTTTGTTTCTCCGGAAGATCATCCGGATGAATCCGAAGAAGAGGAAACCATCGAAGACGGTATCGAAACCTTTCTGCGCCGATACAAGGTCAATGTGCTCGTCGATCATTCCGAACAGAAGGGAGCACCGGTCATTTTCGAAACCAACCCGACCTATCCCAACGTCATCGGCAGAATCGAAAAACGCTCTCAGATGGGGATTTTGACGACGGATTTCTTGATGGTGCAGGCCGGTTCGATGCTCAAGGCAAACGGTGGTTTTCTCATCATGGAAATCGATCCGCTGATGCAGAATCCCTTTATCTGGGACGCATTGAAACGCTCGTTGCAGAACCGCTCCCTGGTCATCGAAGAGATGTCGACAGATCTGGGATACGCCACGGCAACCTTAAGACCCCAGGAAATCCCGCTCAACATCAAGGTCATCCTGCTTGGAGAATACGAGCTCTTCGAATGGTTGCAGAACGAAGACTCGAAATTCAACCGCATCTTTCGGGTGCGGGCCGACTTTGATTATGAAGTGGGCTGCTCCAGAGAAACCGAAGAGCGGTACGCGCGTTTTGTAGCCCTCGTCTGTCAACGAGAAGGCCTGCTTCCATTCACCCGGGATTCGGTCGCTGCCGTCATCGAATACGGCCATCGCCTCGTAGAAGATCAGCAGAAACTCTCCCTGCGGTTCGGACCCATCGTCGGGCTTCTCAAGGAAGCCGAATACCTGGCTCGAAAAGCCGGCAAGACGACCGTCGATGCCTCCTTCATCGAAAAGGCCATCGACGCTTACCGGTTTCGGTACAACCTGTACGAGGAAAAAATCCACGAATCCTATGTCGACGGCACCATCCTCATCGATGTCACGTCGCATGTCATCGGCCAGGTCAACAGCCTTACCGTCTATCAGATCGGTGAAATCAGTTTTGGTAGACCCTGCCGCATCACAGCCGAAAGCTTCGTCGGAAAGGCCGGGATCATCAACATCGAGCGGGAAGTCAAACTGAGCGGTTCTTCTCATGACAAGGGTGTCATGATTCTCTCGGGGTACCTGGGAAGAACCTTCGCCAAAAAATATCCCATCGGGGTTTCGATCAGCATTACCTTCGAACAAAACTACGGTGAAATCGACGGAGACAGCGCATCGCTTGCAGAGCTGCTGTCGGTGATTTCAACGATCGGCGATGTGCCGATCGATCAGGGAATTGCCGTAACGGGATCGGTTAACCAAAAAGGAGAAGTCCAGGCGATCGGGGGCATCAACGAAAAAATCGAAGGATTCTATGATGTCTGCCTGGCCAAGGGATTGACGGGCCGTCAGGGGGTCATCCTCCCGAAGGCGAATGTCCGTCATTTGATGCTGCGAAAGGATGTCGTTGCGGCTGTCGAACAGAACTCCTTTCATCTATATGCCGTTTCGGATGTTCGAGATGCCGTCGAAATTCTGACCGGGATTCCGGCCGGAGATGCGGATGCAAACGGGAATTATCCCAAGGACACCGTTTTCAACAAGGTTCAGGAGGCGTTGCTTCGCTCCTGGATGCATCAGAGAGAATGGCTTCGTCAGGAAACCGGGTAGTATGCGCCGATTTTGGATTCCCAGTGATCGGATTCACGAAGCGTATCCCGTTCTCGATGGTGAAGAAGCCTATCACTTGAGTCGGGTGCTACGAGCCAGAAGCGGTCAGAGCGTCCTGCTGATGGATGGCAGAGGAACCGTAGCCGAAGCTCGGATTCAATCCGTCCTTCGCGACAGGGTGGAGCTTGTCGTGATGAACAGATTCTGTGCTGCCGAAGGACAGCCGTTTCGAATCGTTGTGGCCCAAGCCCTGCTGAAGGATGCCTACATGGAAGATTTGATTCGAAGGTGGGTTGAAATCGGTGTCGATGAAGGCATTCCTTTTGTGTCGGAGCGCTCCGTCCCTATTCTTGAAGGCGATCGGAGCCGAAAACGCAAACATCGCTGGGAAACCCTCGCCAGGGAGGCCATGAAACAATCGGGAAATCCGTTTTTACCCACGCTGCGCGACCTCATTGACTTGTATCCAATGCTGGATGCACTCCAGCATTGCCCCATCAAGCTGCTTTTCTGGGAAAACGAAAGCCGTAGACTCAGCCGTGAATGTTTCACGTTTGCGGATCACGTAACAGGGCGGATCGACATCGGTGTGGTCTTTGGACCGGAAGGAGGATTTTCGGAAAGCGAAGTTGCGGTGTTTCAACAGTATGGATTTCAAACGGTCTCTTTGGGGCCCCGGATTCTCCGGGCGGTCACGGCCGGAATCGTTGGTCTTGCCCTGGTCCGATTCTTGGCGGAAGAAGCCTTGTCACCAGCCATCCCCCAACCTGCGTACCCGAACCCGGCAAAAAACACCTAAGGCCTCTTTCAAGACATCCTCGACAGCCGACAAAGCCTACACCCATGAAGGATTTTAGATTATGCTTGACTTTCTTTCGGTTTTTTCTTAAATAATCCAGCATTCATGGGTCAAGCCGAGGTAGCTCAGTCGGTAGAGCAGGGGACTGAAAATCCCCGTGTGGGCAGTTCGATTCTGTCCCTCGGCACCAGTTAAAATAAGGGGTTAAGCCAACAAGGCTTAACCCCTTTTTCATTGATTGCGATTTTTTACAGCAGCTTTACAGCGCTTTACCTTGGAACCGGGTTCACCCTGGTTTGGTTTTCGTCCCCTATGAAACGAAAAGCTGTAGGCCTGTTTCAAGATAGGGCTTTTCGTCTGTTCCTGTTTGTCCGGGTTTGATGTCCCGCTTTATGACAGCCTCATAGAGCAACGAAACGGCGTCAACCCATAGGAGAAGGCATGCCCCAGCCTGAAATTGCCCGCCATTGGGCTTGTGGTGAAGCCCCAAAAATACGCAGAACATTTTTAGGCAATGCCTTCTGTGCCAACAATATTTGGACAGTTTGACCCGGATACATTTCTCTTTACCTGCCACGAGGGGTAAGATCGGTTCAACGGCATATTGGTTCAATCGGTGCTTGAACCTATTGACCACCCGATTCCGGATCAGGATGTAAATCGAATATGACCAAAAACGTCTTGATTCTGAACATCGGCCATACCCGTTCGATCCACAATCCCGGACTACATGATACCGAAGGTTTTCATGAAAACGCCAAGAACTCCCAGAAACGATATGGTGATGGCAATCCCGAACATGCGCAAGGTAAACGAACGCTGACGGGCATCCCGGGCATCGATTTTATCCCCCAGGCGTTCGATGGACGCAGCGATCTGATCGAAGCGCCGATCCACATTTTCAAAACGTTTGTCCACCTGCTCGAAACGCTTATCCACCTGTTCGAAACGTTTGTCCACCTGCTCGAAACGCCGATTGACATCAGCCTTGAAGTCCCGAAGTTCTCCAGTAAGCCGATCAAAACGTTTGTCGACCTGCATTTCGAAATTGTCCATCCGTTTTTCTAACAATCCCAACCGATTGGAAAGATCTCGTTGTCCAACATGCAGGTCGCGAATCTCACTATCGATCCGGTCGAATCGATTTTCGATCTGCCTCATATTCGGCAAAAATGCCGTAACGATCATCTCCCATTCGCGCGGGAGTTTTTCTGGTATATTTTCTTTAAGTTGGCCGGATTCTTCCATACAAATATTCTCCATTTTCATCAATGTCATTGACGTTAACGGATTTACGCCTCATCCTGACGGTCTCCCACAGGGGGAGGAGGATAAATGGATATCGAATTCTCGGCTAAAATCAATTACTCGTTACCCATGATGGTCCCGCAACAAGTCGATTTTCCCGTGCTTTTCGTAAATGTCGGGCATAAGCGGGGTGGCTGGGGAAGCCTTTTGAGACTGCTGCGAAAACGTGTTTGAAGCCGCCGGATATCGTTGGATCGGACGGACACGCTTGAACGAATGGACATTGAAAAGCAAGCCGTTGCAATTCCACGAGCCTGTATTCACTGTTTGGCCATCCGTCCGATCCTACGAGATCGGGCGGCTGAGTTTTTTCGCAGCATCGAAAAAGGTTCCCCAGTCACCCCGCGACTCGACAGAGACTTCCTGACTT
>JBFMBE010000011.1:0-41501 GCA_040755275.1 Thermodesulfobacteriota bacterium
TCTCAGAAAGATACCGTCCAACTATTTCCTTTATATCCAGCCGAACCATCTGGAATATCTGCTCCGGGTTTTGCTGAATCTCTTTGAAAATGCTTACCACCTCGGGTACACTGATCTCGATTCTCATCGGGCGCTTTTCCTTTCTTTGAGGTTGTTTTGGGCAAAACCCTCTTTTAACGGAAAAGCGCTCTTTTTTCTACTGCTTAAAATTTACACAAAAAATCTTACACCACCTGAACAAGTGGATATCTTTTGTGCAGTTCAATGCTCCAATAGCAATGCCCACTGACGGACTAACTCTCGGTATAGATGCAACAAACCTAAGAAGGGGCGGTGGTTGCACCCATTTGCTCGAACTGCTTAAAGCCGCCAACCCCAGTGAGCACGGCATCAGCAAGGTAATTGTTTGGGGCAGTCGGGCGACGCTTGATCTTCTGGAGAATAGAGACTGGCTTATCAAGGAAAACCCATCCGCCCTAGAAAAGGGCTTGATGCACCGATCCCTCTGGCAACTCTGTTCTTTGCCCGGGCAGGTTCGCAAGGCCAAGTGTGATCTGTTGTTCATTCCAGGTGGTAGCTATGCCGGCGATTATCACCCTGTAGTCACGATGAGCCGAAACTTGCTACCGTTTGAGTGGCGCGAAATGCGGCACTATGGCTGGTCCTGGATAACCATCAAAATGGGCGTCTTGCGGCAGACCCAATCCAGGTCTTTTCGCAATGCCGATGGAGTGATTTTTCTAACTCAGTACGCAAAGGATGTTGTTCAGGGGATAACCGGGCGCTTGTCAAATACAACCATCATTCCCCATGGCATAAATCCAAGATTTGGTCAGCTGCCAAGGGTGCAGCAACCCATAGACGCGTACAGCCATCAAACGCCCCTCAGAATTCTTTATGTCTCGATTATCGATGTGTACAAACACCAATGGAAAGTTGTTGAGGGTGTCGCAAAACTGCGGCAGAAGACAGGCTGGCCGCTCGCTTTGGAGTTGGTTGGCCCCTCTTATCCGCCTGCTTTAAGCCGTTTGCAGTCATCCATGAAACGTTTCGACCCCGAAGGCAGGTGGGTTCATTATTACGGTCCTATTCCGTTCGAGCAATTGCACACCGTTTATGGTCGTGCGGATATAGGGCTTTTTGCGTCCAGTTGCGAAAACATGCCCAATATTCTTCTTGAAACTATGGCTGCTGGGCTGCCCATCGCTTGTTCCAACCGAGGTCCCATGCCCGAGGTTCTCGGTGATGCCGGTGTTTATTTCGACCCAGAAGTCCCGGTCGAAATCGCCGGTGTCTTAGAGAGTTTAGTTGGATCGCCGAAACTGCGCACTGATTTGGCCCATACAGCTTTTTCGGCAGCAGCCAAATTCACATGGCAGCGTTGCGCTGACCAGACTTTTGCTTTTTTGGCCAACGTGCATCAAAAATTTCTGGTGGGCAAGAAAATAGGTGAAGTATCGGCTGGTTTTTAAAACCATGGCTTAACTCTTGTTCATATGATACAGGAGGTAATGGAGTTAAGGTCCATCATGCAATTCACTGTGTCCACCGTCATGGTATTTTGGGTGAATGGTTGATCCCCATTATATAGGCTGTTGGATTTGTCGGAGCTTTTGGTCCCCCAAAGAGTCGATGTGCACTCTAAGACCCCGGCGACATTGGATTTGCATAAAGAAACCCATTCTGGAATGACAGTGCATGGAATTGTATCAATGGATGTGGTGATTGAAATGGGGGGTGGGCTCTTCCAGATCCTAAGCCGTAGTGAATGTTGGGTGCTCTTTTGGTAGTGCCGAATAACAATTCTCCGAACGAATGATCACCGGCGGCCTTAGGTCCAGCCTTCCAATGGAGTATGGAGTGGTTCTGAAAAACCTTTCGTAGCCTCAGATTTCTTTTTTGAAATGGTCTTTCGTTTCGGAATCGGGGAATGGGTTAAATGCTTAAGGGCTTCTTCACCCATTTCTTATAAATACAGGCGAGACCGATTGAATAATGCTCTTTCCACGTCATGGTTACTCTCACAGCTCTGTCTGGCAACTGGTGTTGCCTGAATATTTGCAATGTCTTGCCATGTGTCCCAACCATCATCTACGGCTTCGTTTTTTGATCCGTTCTAAATGTCTTCTTTCCTATATCTCAGTGTGATGGTTAGCTTGTGTGCGGCATTGCAGGTTATTTAGGGCATTTTGAACGTGCACTGCTCGCGCGTATGAGCGCAGCCGTAGCGCACCGCGGCCCGGACGGCGAAGGCAGCTACTTTTCCGATGACGGCACGGTCGGGCTGGCCCATCGCCGGCTCGCGATCATCGACCTGTCGCCCACCGGCGCGCAGCCCATGACGGATGCCGCCACCGGTGTCACGATCACCTACAACGGCGAGGTTTACAACTACCGCGAGCTACGCGCAGAGCTCAAAGCGAAAGGTGCGGAGTTCCTCGGCAATTCCGACACCGAGGTAATCTTGCGCTTGTATATTGACCGCGGACGTAGCGCTCTGTCGCTCTTGAACGGTATGTTCGCGCTGGCGATCTGGGATCCGCGCGACCGCTCGCTGTTGCTGGCGCGCGACGGCGCCGGCGTGAAGCCGCTGTACTACGCGCAGCCGCCGTCGGGTTTTCTCTTTGCTAGCGAGCTGAAGGCGCTGCTCGCGTGCGCCGAGGTCGAACGTTCGATCGATCCGTGCGCCGTCTGGCTGTATCTCACCTACCTATGGAGCCCCACGCCGACCACGATGCTGCGCGCCGTGCGCAAGCTGGAACCGGGCTGTGCATTGCTCGTGCGCGACGGGCGCATCGCCGAGCGATGGCGTTTCTACGAACTGCCGTATCCGACGGCGCGCTTCGACGGCGACGCGCAAACGGCGGCCTCGGCAGTGCGCAAGGCGCTCGACGAAGCGGTACGGCGGCAGATGGTGGCCGACGTACCGGTGGGCGCCTTTCTGTCCGGGGGGCTGGATTCGAGCGCGGTCGTCGCGTTTGCGCGCCGGCACGCGCGCGATCAGCGCATCCAGTGCTTCACGATCGAGACCACGCACTCGACGGCGGACGAAGGTTTCGTCGACGACCTACCGTATGCGCAACGCGTGGCGGCGCATTTGGACGTCGATCTGCAAACGATTCGCGTCGGGCCGGAGATCGTGTCGCACTTCGACCGCATGGTGCGACACCTCGACGAGCCGCAAGCGGACCTGGCGCCGATGAACGCCCTAATGATCTGCGAACTGGCGCGCTCGCACGGCATCAAGGTGCTGCTGTCTGGCGCGGGTGGCGACGACATCTTCACCGGCTATCGCCGCCACTTTGCGCTGATTCAGGAGCGCTGGTGGAACTGGTTGCCGGCACCGGTGCGCGCGGCGCTGGCCGCGGCAGCGCGCGCCCTGCCGACGGGCGCCCCGCTCGTCAGGCGTGTGCGCCGCGCGTTTGTTGACGCGAGGCTGAACGGGGACGAGCGGCTGGCGAGCTACTTTACGTGGCTGCCGCAGACGGATTCGGCGCTGCTGCTGGCCCCAGAACTACGCGCACGGTTGAATGGCTGGTCGCCGCTCGCGCCGCTCGTCGACAGTCTGCGCGCGATCGAGGGCGAAGCGGATCCGCTGAACCGGATGCTGTTTCTCGAAGCCAAGCACTTCCTGTGCGACCACAACCTGAACTACACGGACAAAATGGGCATGGCGGTTGGCGTGGAGGTGCGCGTACCGTTCCTCGACCCCGACTTGTTGCGGCTCGCGGCGAGTTTGCCGGCGCAGTTCAAACAGCGCGGAGCGCAGGGCAAGTGGATCTTGAAACGGGCGATGGAGCACGATCTGCCGCACGACGTGATCTATCGCCCAAAGACCGGCTTCGGCGTGCCGCTGCGGCGCTGGCTGCGACATGAGATGTACGACACGGTCGAGGAACTACTTTCCGAGCGAAGTCTCGCGGCCCGTGGGCTGTTCGATCCTGCGGCGGTTTCGCGGCTGCGCCAGATGGATGCAGCCGGCCACATCGATGCCGCCTATCCGTTGCTGGCGCTGTGTGTGATTGAGTTATGGTGTCGAATTTTTATCGATGAGAGAAACCGTTAAATGCTTCAAGTTTTGCAAAACCTGGGCAATGGCAAGACGGTCGTAGCTGACGTGCCTGTGCCGCAGGTGGGGCGCGGCAGGTTGTTGATCGTTACTCAGGTGAGTCTGGTATCCGCCGGTACAGAGCGGATGTTGCTGGATTTTGGTAAGGCTGGTTGGCTGGCCAAGGCCCGTTCACAGCCGGAGAAGGTGCGCCAGGTATTGGACAAGGTGAAAACCGATGGCCTTTTGCCCACGATTGAGGCGGTTCGGAGCAAGTTGGATCAACCGATTGCTTTGGGATATTGCAACGTGGGAAGGGTGGTGGAAGTCGGCGCTGGCGTGGAAGGCTTTGCCCCGGGGGATCGGGTGGCATCGAATGGCCATCATGCTGAAGTGGTCTGCGTGCCCCAACATCTTTGTGCTCGGATTCCCGATGCGGTTGACGATCAGTCCGCCGCCTTTACGGTGATCGGGGCCATCGCCTTACAGGGTATTCGGTTGTTGGGCCCTACCCTTGGGGAAGCCATGGTGGTGATCGGTCTTGGATTGATTGGCCAGGTAGCGGTTCAGCTTCTCCGGGCCCATGGCTGCCGGGTGTTGGGGGTGGATGTTGATGCGGCGAAATGTGCTCTTGCTCAAAGGTTCGGTGCCGAGACCATTGATCTTTCCAAGGGAGAAGACCTGCTGACGGCCGCCCACCGGTTTTCCAGGGGGCGTGGGGTGGACGGTGTGCTGATAACCGCTTCCACCCAAAGCAACGAGCCGGTTCACCAGGCCGCGCAAATGTGCCGAAAGCGCGGCAGGATCGTGCTGGTTGGGGTGGTGGGTCTGGAACTGCGGCGGTCGGATTTCTACGAGAAGGAATTGAGCTTTCAGGTTTCCTGCTCTTACGGGCCGGGAAGGTACGATCCGCAATACGAAGAAAAGGGATGCGACTACCCGATAGGCTACGTGCGGTGGACGGAGCAGCGCAATTTCGAGGCTGTGCTGGACATGATGGCTGAAGGCAGCTTGAATGTGAACTCGCTGATTTCGCATCGTTTCCCCATCGACCGCGCCACCGAGGCCTATGCGCTTATAGCCGGGCGGGAGCCGTGCCTGGGCGTGCTCTTGGAATACCCCAATGCCGTGGATGCGGATAGAAACCGTACCCTGCCGCTTGCCCTTTCCGTCCGGCACCTGCCGTGCAAAGGGTCGGTCGCGTTTATCGGCGCCGGTAACTACGCTGGTCGGGTGTTGATTCCGGCCTTCAAGGCAGCTGGAGCATTTTTGCATACCGTGGCCAGCTCCGGCGGGGTTAGTGGGGTGTATTACGGAAAAAAGTATGGGTTTGTTCAAACCACCACCGACACCCGGGCGGCTATCGCCAACCCGGAAGTGGATACCGTTGTCGTTGCCACCCGCCACAACAGCCACACCCGACTGGTGATCGAGGCCTTTCAAGCCGGCAAGCATGTGTTTGTGGAAAAGCCCTTGTGCCTGAGCCACGATGAGCTAAAGCAAATCGAGGAAGTAATCTCGGCACTCACCGAGAAGCAGCATTCCCCTCTTCTGATGGTCGGCTTTAATCGCCGGTTCGCCCCGCTGACTCAGAAAATCAAAGCACTTTTGTCTGGGGTGAGGGAGCCCAAGTCATTCATCATGACGGTGAATGCCGGCGCGATTCCAGCCGAGCACTGGACCCAAGATCCCGAGGTTGGCGGCGGCCGGATTGTAGGCGAAGCATGCCATTTTATCGACCTGCTCCGTTTTCTTGCCGATGCTCCCATTGTACGGTGGCAAAGATTGGAGATGACCACAGTTACCCACGACACCGTCAGCTTGCAGCTTGGCTTTGCCGACGGCTCCATCGGAACGGTGCATTATTTTGCCAACGGCAGCAAGTCGTTTCCAAAGGAGCGGTTGGAGGTGTTTTGCGCCGGCCGTGTCTTGCAGCTCGACAACTTTCGCCGACTGATCGGCTATGGTTGGCCCGGTTTTAGAAAGCTGAAATTATGGCGTCAGGACAAGGGGCAGGCGGCTTGTGCGGCTGCTTTTGTTGAGGCGGTCCGGGAAGGGAAGGAGGGCCCGATTCCCTTGACGGAACTTATTGAGGTCAGCCGGATCGTTATTGATCTGGCTTCTGTAAATGAAAATCGCTAAAAACCCGGAATATGTCAATGAAAACTGGACAACAATAGAACGAATTTAGTGTAGCGCTTCTACGGTAGATGAAGAATCGGGTTTGTTGATCCAAACCCCATCAGGAATAGGGTGGGTTTTGGGTATGCCGTTAACGAAACGCTCAGGATTGGCAGCATAAGCGGCCAATAGCACATGCTGTCTGAAATCAGACACCTGTTGTACTTTTCCTAAATGAACCGTTGGATGGGTATAAAAACCCGATTTCGGAATGGCAGTGCTGTTCGATGTGCCGAAAAAAGAACTCCCGACAAAAGGATCGGGAATCTTCTATCGATCCAGAGCGTTAAGGAAAATCCGGTCGATAATCTTGTTTTCTCTAAATATATGATCAATCTGTCTTATTAACCCAGATGGTAAGGTTCCTTCTTTGACTTCCTCGCTTTCCAGTGCAACACTGACCTGGTCTACACTTCCTCGGGGGCATTCTAAAAGTGACAGCGTTGCTTGGCTTAACCTGCCTGAACATGCTTGAGACCAACCAACTTATTATAGCCAGTTTTATCGGAACCAACATGCTGGCGGGGAAGGGTATGGCTCGCATGCAACTGAACGCTACGGCTATTATGGCTGGTTCCTCGAAAGCGGGTAACATTCCTTTGCTTTTAGATAGCTGGTCTGGCCAGCGCATTGCTAAACTGCTCGCCAGATGACCTTGGCAACGCGTCTCCAGTGCATCCGGCAGATCTGGCGGTGCTTCGGATTCCGCTGGATATTTTACCGAGGTCTGTATTCTGCCCGGCAGAAATTTGGCTGGATGGAGAGACGGCTGCCGACTTCATCGTGGGATCGCCGCCCTTTGGCATCCTTTCTGATCGATGAGCGTCTCGCAGCACCCGATTTATACCTGGATTATCGCCTGAGACGGGCCCCGCCGTTCCTTTTCTCTGGAGATCAACGGCTGCTTTATCAGGGGCTGCTGCGCGTCTGGGACCATGACCGGGTGTCGCCACAGCGCCTGATCGATCGCTTGATTGCCGGCGAGTGGCGATTCTTCGAGCACAACTGGGTGCAGGTGGGTTTCCCACCTTGCTGGCTGCGCAATGCAATTACAGGTGAGACGATAACAGGTCAGCGCCATTGGAGCCGCATTCCCGACTTCGGCCATGGCGATATCAAAGTCGTGTGGGAGCCCAGTCGATTCGGTTTTGTCTATGCTTTGGTTCGGGCCTACTGGCGCACAAGCGATGAGCGATATCCCGTGCTATTCTGGAAGCTTGTCGAAAGCTGGCGCGCCGCCAATCCTCCGCAAATTGGGCCCAACTGGAAGTGCGGCCAAGAAATCAGCTTCCGGGTGATGGCTTGGTGCTTCGGCCTTTACGGGTTTCTCGATTGTCCGGCTACGACGCCGGAGCGCGTGCACAACTTGGCGCAGATGATCGCTCTCTCGGGTGAGCGGATCGCAGCGAACTTCGCCTATGCATTAAGCCAAAAGAACAACCATGGCATTAGCGAGGCGATGGGCCTTTGGACGATCGGCCTGCTGTTTCCCGAATTGCGAAGCGCCAAAGCGTGGCTGGCGCGCGGGCGACGTGAACTGGAAGGCCAAGGAGCAGAATTGATCTACGACGACGGAGCCTTTGCCCAGCATTCCGTCAATTATCAGCGTCTTATGCTGCACGATTATCTGTGGTCTTTCAGGCTGGGCGAATTGGCGGGGCAGCCGCTGAGTGTGGAGCTGCGTCAACGGGTCGGGAGGGCTGGGCAATTTCTATTTCAGCTCCAGGATGAATCCAGCGGACGCGTTCCCTATTACGGCCAAAACGATGGAGCGTTGATTTTACCGCTCAGTAACTGCGACTACCAGGACTTCCGACCCGTGGTACAGGCGGCGAACTTCTTGTCCAGCGGCCAACGTCGTTATGGTGACGGCCCCTGGGATGAAGATCTTCTCTGGCTGTTTGGTCCTGATGCTTTGCAAGCACCGGTGGAGAGAGCTAAACATATCGAACTCCGTGCAGAAGCTGGCGGATACTATACCCTGCGCAGTTCACAGGGCTTTGCATTCACCCGTTGTGCTAAATTCCTCCATCGCCCTAGTCAGGCTGACATGTTGCACGTAGACCTCTGGTGGCGCGGCCAGAACATTGCTCTGGATGCTGGCACTTACAGCTACAACGCGTCGCCGCCCTGGGATAACGAGCTAGCGCGCACACTTTATCATAACACCGTTAGCGTGGATGGCCTAGATCAGATGGAGCGAGCTAGCAGATTCCTCTGGCTGCCTTGGCTGCACGGACAAGTGCGGCGCATACAGCGATCCACCAGTGGAGGACTGGCGTATTGGGAGGGTAGCCACGATGGCTATCGCCGTTTAAGGAAGGCAGTTGACCACTGGCGAGGCATCTTGCGCTTGCCGGAGGACACGTGGTTGGTGTTGGACAGGTTGTATAGTCGAGGTGTCCACATCTACCGCTTGCACTGGCTGTTGCCCGATCTGGCCTACAGTTGGCAGACCGACCCCGCTCAACTCGTCCTCGAAACAGCGGAGGGGCCGTACCACTTACGGCTGGCAGCGTTGGCGCAGGCGGGTGTTGCGACTCTGGTACGCGCAGATGAACACTCGGCGCGCGGTTGGCGCGCGCCCTATTATGGCTACCGCGAGCCAGCTCTTTCGCTCGATATGAATGTCGATGGCGCTTCTGTTCTTTTTTGGTCCCTGTTCAGCCCACGGCCCTTTCAGGTGACTGAGGCAGATGGCGCTTTGATCCTGGAGAGCGACTGTTGGCAGGCGCAAATTCGTTTGGGCAGAGGCAAACAATCCGAGTTGCTGTCCCACGTAACGATTACGGGAACATCGACAGACATGCTGGAGATACCTTGATGCGTATACTCCTAATTCATCAGGCCTTCGCGTCGGGAAACGAGCCAGGAGGTACTCGCCATTACGAGTTGGCCCGCCATCTGCAGCGCGCCGGCCATACCTTCACCATCGTGACCAGCGACATCAATTACCAGACCGGCCAATCTGTCGTAACGCGGCGCGGCTTGTTCAGCTGCCAAATTTTGGATGACGGCATTCAGGTGTTGCGCGTCTACACCTACTCGGCATTGCACCGCAGCTACGTCTGGCGCGTCTTCTCGTTCCTTAGCTTCATGGCGACCTCGCTGTGGGTGGGCTTGCGGGCCGGGCCGGTGGACCTGGTGATGGGGACCTCACCGCCCATCTTCCAGGCCATTTCCGCCTGGCTGGTGGCCCGGCTTCGCGGCAAGCCTTTCCTGTTGGAAATCCGCGACCTGTGGCCGGAGTTTGCCATTGACGTGGGCATCCTGAACAATCCCACGCTAATCGTTCTCTCGCGCTGGCTAGAGCGTTTTTTGTATGCTCACGCCGACCACATCTTGGTCAATTCGCCGGCATACCGGGCCTACATGCTGGCACGCGAGATACCGTCGGAAAAGGTGAGTCTTATCTCAAACGGCGTAGATCCCGATATATTCGACCCTCAGGATGACGGCGCAGCCTTGCGTAGTGCATGGAGATTGACCGGGCGCTTCCTAGTGACCTACGCCGGCGCTCTGGGTCTGGCCAATGACATCCCAACGATTTTGCGGGCAGCGGCGCGTTTACGTGAGCGGCCTGATATCCACTTCCTTCTGGTCGGTGATGGCAAGGAGCGGCGCACGCTGGAGGCGCAAGCGCAGGGGTTGGGTTTGAACAATCTCACCTTCACTGGCTCCTATCCTAAGATGCAAATGCCCGCCGTCCTGGCGGCTTCCGACGCCTGCATCGCAATCTTGAAAGACATCCCGATGTTCCGCACCACCTATCCCAACAAAGTGTTCGATTACATGGCCGCGGGCCGGCCCACCGTCCTAGCCATTGATGGGGTCATCCGCCAGGTGATCGAGGCTGCCCAGGGTGGAATTTTTGTTCCTCCGGGTGACGACGCGGCCCTGGCCGCCGCCGTGTGCCGCCTGGCAGATAATCCAGCCCAAGCGCGCGCCATGGGCCTGGCTGCGCGCAGCTACGTCGTTAAGCATTTTTGCCGTCGGGATCAGGCCGAAGCCTTCACGAGGCTAGTGGTGCGACTGAGCGAGAGGAAGTAGTGGATTTCATCTATCGCAGTTGGGGCAAACGCCTGTTTGATTTGATGATAAGCGTTCCGGCCGCCATCATCGCGGCACCCGTTTTGGGGCTGGTCGCCCTGGGGGTGCGTCTAAACCTCGGCTCTCCCGTACTTTTCCGCCAGCAGCGCCCAGGCCTGCACGGCAGGCCGTTCATCCTTTACAAGTTCCGCACCATGACGGATGCACGGGACACGGTGGGCAATCTGTTACCGGACGCCGAGCGCCTGACACCCTTCGGCCGGTTCCTCCGTGCCACCAGCCTGGACGAGTTGCCAGAGCTGTGGAATGTGCTCAGGGGTGATATGAGCCTCGTGGGGCCAAGGCCGCTGCTGATGCAATACTTGGATCGCTACACCCCTGAACAGGCGCGGCGCCACGAAGTGCGCCCTGGCATCACCGGTTGGGCCCAAGTGAACGGGCGCAATTCCATCAGCTGGGATGAAAAGTTCCAACTGGATGTATGGTATGTAGATCATCAGTCCTTGGCGCTGGATTTGAGGATCCTATTGATGACGATGGTGAAGGCGGCACGGAGGGAAGGTATTTCGGCTGATGGAGAGGCGACGATGCCAGAGTTTATGGGTTAGTGGATGGATCCTCATTCGAATAATCCTGCATCTTTGCACAGCCAAGTCAGTCGCAACTTTAAATGGCCCTGGTCTAAGGATAATCAGCACGTTTTGCTCGCTTTGTGAATTCCGACCATCCTGATATTTTCTTTTAAGTTAATCGGCTTTGAAATCAGGTGGCTATGTGCCGTTTGCCCCAAACACCACCGAAGAATGATAAATCCTTCCAAGATTACGGCCCTGGTTGATGGCATGCTTCAGTTATTGTTACAAAGTGATGTTGGCCGAAATATCTCTACTTTTGGGATGTTGTAGCCGATGGGTTTTGAACTTATTAACTCTTGTTCCCAACAGCTTGAAAAACAATGATCAAACAGATTGCAGTTTACGGCGCTGGCGGTTTTGGTAGGGAAGTGGCATGGCTTGCTGAAAACTGCGAGCGGCGTGTTGTGTGTTTTGTGGAAGACAACCAGGCGCTGATTGGAAAGGAAGTCAACGGCATTCCGGTGATGAGCCTGGAAGAGGCTGCAGAGCGCTTTGCAGGGGTGGGCATTGCTGCTGGCATCGGCAGTCCGAAGGCCCGTGAAATGGTTATTAAAAGGGGGATGGCTGCTGGCTTTGTTCCGGTATCGCTGATTCATCCTCGTGCGGAGATATCCCGATGGATCGAGATTGGAGAAGGGGTGGTGATTTGTGCCGGCTGCATATTGACCACAAACATCCAGCTGGGTCGTCACGTTCAGATCAACCTGGATTGCACCGTCGGACATGATGTGGTGATGGGCGATTATACAACACTGGCACCTGGTGTGCACGTATCCGGTTGGGTGCATTTGGGTGATCGGGTCTATGTCGGTACAGGGGCCGTGTTCATCAATGGTACGGAGGGCAGTCCACTGGTCATTGGGGATGATGTGATGATTGGCGCCGGTGCATGTGTTACGAAATCAATTCCAGGTGGAACGTGGGGGGGGTGCCAGCTAAACAGCTCCGGGGTTGAATACGTTAAGACGTACAGTGGTTTGGAAGGTGAAGGATATGAGAAGGTTCGACATGAAGAAGGCGAAAAGACCGGTGGAGAAGAAGAGCGGATAAGCTTAGGACGATTTGGGAGGTGGCAATATCCGGTCATTGAAGAAGGAAAGCTGACGAAATATCAATGGATGGTGCAGCATAAGGATCGGTTACGATTGGGGTATCAAACAGATATCGGCGCCTTCACCTATATCAATGCAAAATACGATGTGATCATTGAAGATTTTGTACAGATCGGTTCTCATTGTTCCATTTATTCGGTTTCCACCATTGATGACAAGACGGGCCCGGTGGTGCTGAAGAGAAACTGCCGGATTGGAAGCCATACCACGATTATGCCGGGGGTGACGGTAGGCGAACATGCCGTGGTTGGTGCGCATAGCTTTGTTAATAGAGATATTCCGCCGAATGCAGTCGCTTTCGGCGTTCCAGCGAAGATAAGGCTCGGAAAGGCCTAACAGTGCGAAGGTTTTCAGGTTTCAGGTCCAAGGGGTGAACAACGCTGAGAATCGGACAGAGATTGAGTTCCGAAATAGAAAGTGGTTCAGCATACGTGAGTCAACGTTTAAGAGACAACCACTGGGGGGATATTGACTATCCAGCTTGCATGTGAGGGCGGCTGCCCGGTTCGCAGTAAACCTTTTCCTTTCTGGCCCCATTATGCGGCCGAGGAAATCGAAACCGCGATGCTGACCCTCCAGTCCGGTCGGGTCAACTACTGGACCGGGCAGGAGGGGCGAGAGTTCGAGAAAGAATATGCTGCCTTTGTCGGAACGAAATATGCCGTGGCGCTGATGAACGGCACCGTAGCCCTGGAGGCTGCGCTGATGGCCCTGGGTGTAGGGCCGGGGGATGAAGTGATTACCACCAGTCGGACGTTTATTGCTTCGGCCAGTTGCGTGGTCATGCGGGGCGGGGTGCCGGTGATGGCGGATGTGGATGCGGTGTCTCAGAACATCACGGCGGATACGATTGCAGCAGCATTGACGCCTCGGACGCGGGGAATCATTGCGGTTCATTTGGCAGGCTGGCCCTGCGACATGGATCCCATTCTGGATCTGGCAAAGCAAAGGGGCCTATGGGTGGTTGAGGATTGTGCTCAGGCCCATGGTGCAGTGTACAAGGGGAGACCCGTGGGGTCGATGGGGGATGCGGGGGCTTTTTCTTTCTGCCAGGATAAGATCATCACCACGGGCGGCGAAGGCGGGATGCTGACCACCAACAGGCGGGATGTGTGGGAAAAAGTCTGGTCCTATAAGGATCACGGCAAAAGCTATGATGCGGTGTATCACCGGCCATCGCCGCCGGGGTTCCGCTGGCTTCACGAATCCTTCGGGACGAATTGGCGGATGACCGAGTTTCAGGCCGCCATCGGGAGGTTGCAGCTCCGAAAGCTGCCTGAGTGGACAGCCTTGCGTGGGCGCAATGCAGCGATCCTGTTGGAGGGGTTTGCGGGCATTTCCGGCCTGCGGGTGACGGTTCCGACGGACGATATCCGTCACGCCTGGTATAAATGCTATGTGTTTGTTCAGCCGGAAGCGCTTAAGACCGACTGGTCCCGAGAACGGATCCTATCGGCTGTTTGTGCGGAAGGAATCCCCTGCGGATCGGGTAGCTGCGGCGAGATTTATCTGGAAAAAGCATTTGACGGCCATCCTTCAAGGCCCGCGGTGCGTTTGCCCGTGGCACGGCAATTGGGGGAAACCAGCCTGATGTTTCAGGTTCATCCGACGCTATCGCCGGAGGATATGCACGATACGGTTGCTGCGGTGAAGAAGGTGATGCGGCAGGCAACGCGGTAAAGCAGGTGATGGTAATCGATCAAAAGGTTGGCCAGTGGAGCTGAACCGTTCGTTGTAACAACACCTCGAAGTGGACATCCAGAAGCCCCCTGACATTGTAGCATCGTCAGGGGGCTTTTTTTGTCCGGGTTTCGGCCGGGTCGGCGGCGGGCGGCAGGTGGTCGCTTTGGGGCGGCGGGTGCGTGGGGGGGCTCACGGCGCGTCCGTTTGTTGGCGGATGGAAAGGGAATCGTTGCGGTACTGGGCGATTTGTCGGGAGATGGCGATCAGCCGGTCGGCTTCGTCCCAGAGTTCACCGTCGGACTCCAGAAGCCCGCACGTGACGAACCGGGTTCGAAACGCCGCCTTCAGCCACGTGCCTTGCGGCGGGTGGCGCACGTTGAGGCTCATCTCGAGGGTCGGCACCCAGGCCACAGGCCCCTGGGTGGCGAAGACCGGCGGCGGAAAGGAGTCCGCCATCAGGACGACGGCCTCGAGATCGAGGGGCCGATCGTCCCGGAAGTGAATCCAGCCCTTCAATTCCGAGCGTTGGGAAACCGATCCGCTCATCCAACCCGTGCATGCCGGATCGAAGCAAATTTCGATCCGGTCGTAGAGCGTGTACGTCGGAATGGAGGGTATGACGACACAGGAGGAAGGAGGCGGCAGTTGCAGCGGAGGCTTCTCGTAGCGGGTCACCCGGCATTCGGGCGACGGATCGGCCGCGAAGGTTCCCATCATGCGCACCCGTTCGGTCCCTTGCTGGATCAGCCGGGCTGCGATCCGATCGAAGCCACGGGATCGGCTGACGGCTTCCAGCTGGATTTCGATCGGGCCCGGGCTGCATCGCTGGATGAAGGAGGCCGTCAGGATGGGGGTGGCCTGTTTCTCGGTTTGGCTCATCATGGCCCGGGTCAGGACGGCCATGATGTAGCCGCCGTTGGGGATTCCGTGAATGGACCAGTTGCCTGTCAATTGCGGAAAAGCTCTTGTCGCTGTCTGGAGGTCTCGATCGAACATGGTCATGGCTCGTGTTCTGTCGGCGAAATTGCTGGAAAGACGTTCGGAGGGTTTCGGAAGCGGTTCTCCGGACGTCGGGGTGGTGCAGGATCGGATCCCGCACTGGGTCAATCGAGCGGGGGGCTTCTTCTCCATGGATTCTACACGATCCCGGAGAGATTCGGAACGGTTTTTTTCACAGGTTTCCGTTGACCCCGAGCGGGGTGTTGTGGCAATGAGAAAGGACGCATGGTTCGGTTGAGGCGGCGCCGTTCACAGAGGCGGCGTTGCGGTTTCAATCCCGTTGAGAAGGGAAGTCAGTCCGGATGTCGACACAGGCGGTTGTGGAATTCGATGGCTTTGCGGAAGCGTATCGGCGGATTCATACGGAAAACGTGCGGATTTCCGGAGCGGATTCGGCCTATTTCGCCAGACACAAGCTGGAGCAGGTCCGTCGGGAAGAAGGGGAGGCCATCGTCGATCTCCTCGATTTCGGATGCGGAGACGGGATGCTGGCGGAATATGTCTCGGAGCTGTTTCCGGGTTCCCGCTATACCGGTTTCGACATCTCCACCGAAAGCATCCGGGTGGCCGCCTCCCGCAAGCTGTGCGGCTGCCGATTCGTCGCCGGAGATCCCTCCTCCGACGGGCTTCCCTTCGATCCCGAATCTTTTGACATCGTTCTCGTCTCCTGCGTGTTTCACCACATCGCGCCTTCTCGGTGGTTCGACACGCTCGGGCGGCTCGTCCGGGTGCTGCGTCCGAACGGCCGGCTCTATGTCTTCGAGCACAATCCCCTCAACCCCGTCACCCGCTACATCGTGTCTACCTGCGTGTTCGATCGAAACGCCGTTCTGGTGTGGCCGAAGCCCATGATCCGCCTCATGCGGGCCTGCGGCTTGAACCCCCGGGCCGAGCGCTATGTCCTCTTTTTTCCGCGGATCCGGGCGTTTCGCAGGCTTCTGCCGCTGGAGCCCCGGTTGGCCCGGCTTCCCTTGGGGGCCCAATATTACATCCGGGCCGATCGAAGCCGGGGCCGCTGAGCGTCTTGGAGGGGGTGCGTCGAAACGGGTCTTCGTTGACAGGCCGCGCCCTCTTCCCTATGATGGCCCAACGATCCGCCCGAAAAGGCGATCCCCCATCGCTTACTCATGTCATCAGGAGGTGATCCCATGTCTCGTGTATTGATCATCGGGGCCGGAGGTGTCGGCGGCGTGGTCACCCACAAATGCGCCCAGGTGCCGGAAGTGTTTTCCGAGATTCTTCTGGCCAGCCGGACCATCGAAAAATGCCAAGCCATCCAGGCCCAGGTGCCCCGGCCGATCCAGATCGCCCGGGTCGATGCGGACGACACGGCCGATGTGGTCCGGTTGATTCGGGAGTTTCGTCCCGATCTGCTCATCCATGTGGCCCTGCCGTATCAGGATCTGACCATCATGGAGGCCTGTCTCGAGACCGGTGTGGATTATCTCGATACGGCCAATTACGAACCGCGCGACGAGGCCAAGTTCTGCTACAAATGGCAATGGGAATACCGGGAGCGCTTCGAGAAACGCGGCATCATGGCCCTTCTGGGCTGCGGCTTCGATCCGGGGGTTACCAACGTCTTTTGCGCCTATGCGCTCAAGCACCATTTCGATGACATCCACACCGTCGACATCATGGACTGCAACGCCGGGGATCACGGACATCCCTTCGCCACGAATTTCAACCCCGAAATCAACATCCGGGAAGTGACCCAACGGGGCAAGTATTACGAAAACGGGCAATGGATCGAGACCGAACCGCTCAGCGTCCACAAAACCTTCGATTTTCCGCAAATCGGCCCGCGGGAAATGTACCTGATGTACCATGAGGAGCTGGAATCCCTGGTTCAACACATTCCCGGCATCCGCCGGATCCGCTTCTGGATGACCTTCGGCCAGGAATACCTGACCCACTTGCGGGTGCTGCAGAATGTGGGCATGACCCGGATTGATCCCGTCCGGTTCCAAGGGGTGGACATCGTTCCCTTGCAGTTTCTGAAGGCCTTGCTGCCCGAGCCGTCCACCCTCGGAGCCGGCTACACCGGGAAGACCAACATCGGATGCATGATCACGGGCGTCCAGGACGGCCGGGAGCGCACCTATTACGTGTACAACGTCTGCGATCATGCCGCATGCTACCGGGAAGTCCAGGCCCAGGCCATTTCCTACACGACCGGGGTTCCGGCCATGATCGGCGCCAAGATGATGCTGAGCGGAACGTGGAAACGGCCCGGCGTGTGGAATGTGGAGCAATTCGATCCGGATCCCTTCATGGAAGATCTCAACCGATACGGGTTGCCATGGACCGAGACCTTCTGTTAGACCCGGCCGTTCCCTCGCCGTGTTATGTCGTTTCCGAGGAGCTCATCCGCCGCAACCTGGCCGTTTTGGACCGGGTGCAGCGGGCCACAGGCGTGAAGATCCTGCTGGCGCTCAAGGGCTTCGCCATGTTCAGCCTCTTTCCGGTGATTCGGGAAGTCCTCCACGGTGTGGCCGCCTCTTCGGTGGACGAGGCCCGTCTCGGATGGGAGGAATTCGGCAAGGCCGTGCACACCTGTGCCCCGGCCTACCCGGATGCCGACATGCCGGAGCTGATCCGCTACAGCGATCACATCGTGTTCAATTCGTTTCCGCAGTGGAAGCGGTTCCGGCGGCCGATCCGGGAGGCTTCGAAGCGGGTTCGGGTCGGCATTCGGATCAACCCGCAGCACTCCGAAGTGAAGGTGCCGATCTACGACCCCTGCGGTCCGGGCTCCCGCCTCGGGGTCGTGCGCAGCCGCTTCGAGCCCGAGTCGCTCGACGGCGTCACGGGGCTGCATTTTCACACCTTGTGCGAGCTGAACGCCGACAGCCTCGAGCGGACCCTGGCGGTCGTGGAGGAGCGGTTCGGGGATTGGTTCGGCCGGATGGAATGGATCAATTTCGGCGGCGGCCATCACATCACCCGCCCCGACTACGATGTGGATCGGCTGTGCCGCCTGCTGCAGGATTTCCAGAGCCGGCACGCCCTCGAGGTGTTTCTGGAGCCCGGAGAGGCGATCGCCCTGAACACGGGGTTTCTGGTGGCCACTGTGCTCGACGTCGTCGAAAACGACCTGCACATCGCCGTCTTGGACACATCGGCCGCAGCCCACATGCCGGACGTTCTGGAAATGCCCTACCGGCCGGAAGTGATCGGAGCCGAAAAACCCGGTGTCCTTCCCTTCACCTACCGGCTGGCCGGCATGACCTGCCTGGCCGGAGACGTGATCGGGGAGTATTCCTTCGAGCGGCCGCTGAGCGTCGGAGATCGGCTGGTGTTTCTCGATATGGCCCACTATACCATGGTCAAGAACAACACGTTCAACGGCATCCGGCTGCCTTCGATCGGAATCTTGGATCAAGACGGCCGGTTTCGGCTGGTCAAGCGCTTTGGATATGCGGATTATCGAAATCGGCTTTCGTGACACGATCGGGGCTGCGGGTCGATCAGGCCGCGTGCCCGGCGTGTGACGCAAGGCCGTTCAGCAACAGGAGGAGGACAGGATGGACAAATGGGAAGAAGTGATTTCGTGCGCGATCGCCTGCACCCGGTGCGGGGCGGGTCTCAAACCGACGGACCGGCGCATTCTTTCGGTGTACGACCACGAGCCGATCTGCATGAGCTGCAAACAGGCCGAAGAACGGCGGCCGGATTATGCGGATGTGTCCCGCAACGCCATCGGGGAATGCATGGATATCACGGAGCTGCACTATACGGATCCGAAAGGGTACTGCTTTCACCATTTCTATCCCTATACCTGCAAACCATCGTAACCCAACAGACCCGCGACGCCGCCCGCGCGCCGCAACCAGGACCGCGCCCATGATCGGAAAGACCATCCAGGAAATCCAGGTGAACGACAGCGCCTCGTTCGCGAAGACGATCACCGAAGGAGACATCTACCAATACGCCGGGGTGACGGGGGATTTCAATCCGGCCCACGTGAACGAGGTGTTCGCCCGGCAAACCCTGTTCAAAACACGCATCGCCCACGGAATGCTGAGCGCAGGCCTCATTTCCACCGTGTTGGGCATGCACCTGCCCGGCCCGGGGACCATTTATCTCGAACAACACCTGCAGTTCCGGGCACCGGTGCGGATCGGCGACACGGTGACGGCCACGGTGCGGGTCGTCGCCGTCGATACGGCCAAGAACCGGGTGCGGCTTGAAACCGTGTGCACGAACCAGGACGGTACGGTCGTATTGAGCGGCGAGGCCTCGGTCATGCCTCCGAAGGGCGGCGGCAGGGGTCGGTCATGACGAGGGCCGGAGACGGGCCCGTCGTTTTGGTTCCCGGCGCCGTCAAGGGGATTGGAAGAGCCCTCGCACTCGCGTTTCTCGAACGCGGCTACCGGGTCATCCTGAATTACTGGGATTGGGAAGAGTGTCTTCAGCCCCTTCAGGACATGCTCGCCCCCTATGCCGGCCTCTATGCCCTGTTTCGGACGGACCTCAGGGACACCGCGGCCCTGCGTCGCTTCGTCGCCGATGCGGCCCGGCGCTTCGGGGGGATCGACGTTCTGATCAACAACATCGAGCGGGGGGGCTGGCCCGTCGTGCACGGCCCCTATGTCGAGGAGCAGTGGGACCTCGAAATGGCCACCACCTTGCGGGCCAAATGGTGGTTGTTCGATTCCTGCCTGCCCTACCTGAAGCGTTCCAGCGGCGGGTGCGTGGTGGTATTGAGTTCGATCGCCGGGATCGTGGGCCGATCGGGGCCTGCAGCAGCCGTTTTCAACGACGGGTATGCAGCCGCCAATCGGGGCGTGTCGTCGTTTACGGAAACCTGGGCGCGGATCGGGGCGCCGGAGGTTCGGGTGAACGAACTCATGCTGGGTTTCGTCGAAACCCGGCATGCGGAAGGAACCAGGGGCTGGGGGCTTTTGTCTGCGGCCGAACGGCAGGCCATCCTCGATCATACGCTTCTCCGTCGGACGGGCACACTCGCCGATGTGGTCGACGCCGTGCTCTTTTTGGTGGAGCGGGCGTCCTTCATGACCGGAAGCGTCCTGCGCCTGGACGGCGGCTACGTGTTGGGGGCCGATCGCGTTGCTCCCATGCCGAAAGGCGTTCTGGAGGCCTCTTCCGGGTGATGCCGGCCCCGAAGAGTCCGTCCCGACCCGGATGCCGCACGAGGCAGGGCCTCTCCAGGCATGGCGGGGCGGCGTGGAGTCGATGCCGCAGGGTGTCGTCGGGCCGGGCCCGTTCCCGGATGGTCGCTGCGATGGGGCCCATGGGGTTTCATCGCTTGTGTAACGTGGGATAGAAGGAGTGTTCATGGCTGAAACGGACAAGGACGATTTGATCCGCATCATCGAAGAAGATCGGCAGGAGCGGTTTCCGACGATCTTGCCGCTGATGCCGGTTCGGGATATTGTCATTTATTCGGATATGTTGCTTCCACTGTTCATCGGCAGGGAAAAATCCGTTCAGGCGGTGGAAGAGGCCGTCTCGAAGGACGGCTATCTCATGCTGTTGACCCAAAAGGATCAGACCCTCGAAAACCCCAAACCCGATCAGCTCTTTACCGTCGGTACCGTCGGTCGGGTGCTCCGGATGCTCAAACTGCCGGACGGCCGGATGAAAATCCTCGTTCAGGGGATGGCCAAGGCGCGGGTGGTCAAGTTCATCAAGCGGAAAAGCTGGTACCGGGTTCAGGTGGAGATTCTGCCGGTGGTTCAACCGCCGGAATTGACGATCGAAGTCCAGGCCCTCATGCGAAACGTCAAGGAGAACAGCGCCAAGATCCTCTCCTTGAGGGGGGAGCTCACCGGGGAGGTGGGGGCCATCTTGGACAGCATCGACGATCCGGGCAAGCTGGCGGATCTCGTGGCATCGAATCTCCGGCTCAAGATCGAAGAATCCCAGATGATTCTGGAAATCGTCGATCCGGCCGAGCGTCTGAAAAAGGTCAACGAGCTGCTGTCGCGGGAAGTGGAGCTCTCCTCGATGCAGGCCAAGATCCAGTCGAACGTTCGGGATGAAATCGTCAAGAATCAGCGGGACTATTTCCTGCGGGAACAGATGCGGGCCATCCACCGCGAACTGGGGGAAGGCGACGACCGGCTGGAGGAGATCGAGAACTACAAGAAACGGATCCAGAAGGCCAAGATGCCCGATGCCGCTGAAAAGGAAGCCATCGCCCAGCTCAAGCGGCTCGAGCAGATGCATCCGGAATCGGCGGAATCCACCGTCATCCGGACCTATCTCGACTGGGTCGTCGACATGCCCTGGTCCAAATCCTCGAAGGATCGGCTCGATGTCCACGAGGCCAAGAAAGTCCTCGATGCCGGGCATTACGGCCTCGAAAAGGTCAAGGACCGGATTCTCGAATATTTGAGCGTACGAAAGCTCAATCCCGACATGAAGGGGCCGATTCTATGCTTCGTCGGTCCTCCGGGTGTGGGAAAAACCTCGCTGGGAAAGGCCATCGCCAAGGCCGTCCACCGAAAATTCATCCGCATTTCCCTGGGAGGCATCCGGGACGAAGCGGAAATCCGCGGGCATCGCCGCACCTACATCGGCGCCATGCCCGGGCGCATTTTGCAAGGGATCAAACAGGCCGGAACCAACAACCCGGTCTTCATGATGGACGAAATCGATAAAATCGGCGCCGATTTCCGGGGGGATCCGTCGGCCGCCCTCCTGGAAGCCCTCGATCCGGAACAGAACGCGGCCTTCAGCGACCACTACCTGAACCTGCCCTTCGATTTGTCCCGGGTCATGTTCATCCTGACGGCCAATCTCACCGACCCCATTCCATCGGCCTTGTTGGACCGCATGGAGGTCATCTCCCTGTCCGGGTACACGACCGAGGAGAAGATCGCCATCGCCCAGTCCTACCTGCTGCCGAGGCAGATCAAGGAAAACGGGCTCAAGGCCAAACAACTCCGCTTTTCCCGGGAAGCCCTGCTCAAGATCGTCACGGACTACACCTTCGAGGCCGGGGTTCGGAACCTGGAGCGGGAAATTGCGGCCGTGTGCCGGAAGACGGCCCGAAAGATCGCAGAGGGGGCCAAAGGTTCCTTCGCCGTCACCCCCGACAACCTCTCCGGATACCTGGGGCCGCCGAAGTATTATCCCGAAATGGATCAGGAGCCGAGCCAGATCGGACTGTCGACCGGGCTTGCGTGGACCCAGGCCGGCGGCGAAGTCCTCTATGTGGAGGCGACCCTGATCGGCGGAAAAGGGGAATTGATCGTCACCGGTCAGGTGGGGGACGTCATGCAGGAAAGCGCCCGCGCCGCGATGAGCTATGCCCGGGCTCATCTGGCGGAATACCACGTGGAGGAAACCCTCTTCGAAAACCACGACATCCACATCCATGTTCCGGCGGGCGCCACACCCAAAGACGGACCCTCGGCTGGCATCGCGATGGCCACAGCCCTCATTTCGGTCATCAGCCGCAGACCGGTGCGCTCGGATGTGGCCATGACCGGTGAAATCACCCTGCGGGGTCGGGTGCTGCCCATCGGCGGGCTGAAGGAAAAGGCCCTCGGTGCGCTGCGGGCGGGGATTCAGACCTTGATCTTTCCCGTCAAAAACCAGCGGGACCTGGAGGAAATCCCCGATTACGTGAAGGAAAAAATCCGGTTCGTTCCGGTGAAACACATGGACGAGGTGCTCGATCTGGCCTTGTGCGACCCCCCGCAACCGGTGCAACCGGAGGCTTCTTCGGATCCGGCTCCCACCTCCATCGACGCTTCGGCCCCATGATCGTGCTGGGGGTGGATACGGCCACACCGGCCTGCAGTGTGGCCGTCGGAAACGAAACCGGTGTCCTGTTCGAAGAGCTGACCACGGTCGCCGAAACCCATTCGCGGCATTTGCTGCGTCTGGTGCGGCAGGTCTGTGCGTCGGCCGGGATCGATATCGAGGCCGTAGACGGATATGCCGTCACCGGGGGGCCCGGCTCCTTCACGGGTCTTCGGATCGGAATCAGCACGGTCAAGGGGCTTTGTTACGCCCTGCACAAACCCCTGGTCGCCGTATCGACCTTGGAAGTGCTCGCCTGTCAGGCGTGCCGCGGGCCGGGCATGGACGGCTCGGAAACCATCCTGGCGCTGATCGATGCCCGCAGGGGGGAAGTGTATGCCGGATGGTACAGCCGGGATGCGGACGGTCGGCTGAAAGCCTCGGGGACGGAGCAGGCCGCTCCGATGGAGGAGGTGATCCGCCGGTCCGCATCGATGCGCCCCCTTCGGGTGGTGGGGGACGGGGCCCTGCGGTACCGGCGGGAGGTGGCGTGCGCCTTCGGGACGGAGGCGATCTGTCCGGATGTCTCCGCCCATGTGCCCCGTGCTTCGACGTTGGTGCAGCTGGCGATGCCGCGCTTTCCGGAAGGAAAGACGGTGGATGCCGCCTCCTTCGCCCCGGAATATATCCGAAAACCGGATATCCGCCTGCCGACGGGCTGAGAAGGGCCGGTGGGGGTGTTGCCGAAACCCGCGGAGAGCGGGTTCAGCCGGTGTTTCGGGCCAATTTGTACTGGAAACTGTCGGCAAGCGCCTGCCAGCTCGCCTCGATGATGTCCTCCGAGACCCCGATCGTGCTCCAGACATGGTCCTCGTCCCGGGATTCGATGAACACCCGCACCTTGGCCGCCGTACCCAACCGCCCGTCGATGACCCGTACCTTGAAGTCCACCAGACGCATCCGGTCCAGATTCGGGTAGAACTTGTCGAGGGCCTTGCGCAGGGCGTTGTCGAGCGCGCTGACCGGGCCGTTTCCTTCGGCTGCCGTGATTTCCTTCTGACCGTCGACTGAAATCTTGACCGTGGCGTGCGCCGAGCAGGGCAGGTCCTTGTCCTTTTCGATGACGACCCGGAAGGACTCGAGGTCGAAGAGCGGCCGATATTGATCGGTGAAGCGCTGCAGGAACAATTTGAAAGAACCGTCGGCCGTATCGAACTGGTAGCCTTCCTGCTCCATTTTCTTGATCTCCGCGACGATCTTTTGGACGTTCGATCCGTTGCCGTTCAACTCCACCCCGAGCTCCCGGGCCTTGTACTCGATGTTGCTTCTGCCGCTCATGTCGGAGACGAGTACGTGCCGTTTGTTGCCGACTTGCTCCGGATCGATGTGCTCGTAGGCCTTCGGATTCTTGCGGATGGCGCTGACGTGCACCCCGCCCTTGTGGGCGAATGCGCTTCTGCCGACAAAGGGGCGGGAGTTGCGGGGGATCATGTTGGCCGTTTCGTCCACGAAGCGGCTCAGCCGCTTGAGTCGGCTCAGATGCGTTTCCGGGATGCAGGCAATCCCCATCTTGAGGCAGAGCACCGGAATGATGGTCGTCAGATCGGCGTTTCCGCAGCGTTCCCCGAATCCGTTGATCGTCCCCTGCACCATGTCGGCGCCGGCCTCCACGGCTGCCAGGGAATTGGCCACAGCCAGACCGCAGTCGTCGTGGGCATGGATGCCGAGGCGGACCTGACGGCCGTTCCATGACGAGAAGGTCGATCGGACCTCGGCGGCGATCCGGGAAATGCGGGAGGGCAGGGTGCCGCCGTTGGTGTCGCAGAGCACGATGCCGTCGGCTCCGGCCCGATAAGCCGCCTCGAGAGTCTCGAGCGCGTAGGCGGCGTTCTCGTTGTATCCGTCGAAGAAGTGTTCCGCATCGTAGATCACTTCCCGCCCGGCGGCCTTCAGCCAGGCCACGGATTCGGCGATCATGGCCAGATTCTCTTCAAGGGTGTTGCCCATGATCGCTTCGACGTGCAGGGGCCAGCTCTTGCCGAAAATCGTCACGACCGGGGCGCCGGATGCGATCAAGGCCGTCAGGTTGGCGTCTTCGTGGGGGGGGATCCCGGCCCTTCGGGTCGAACCGAAGGCGGCGATCTTGGCGTGCTGGAAGGAAACCCGGCGGGCCAACTCGAAAAACTGCATGTCTTTCGGATTGGAGCCCGGCCAGCCGCCTTCGATGTAGTGGATGCCGAACTCGTCGAGCCGCATGGCGATGGCGAGTTTTTCTTCGGCCGTGAAACAAACGGCTTCTCCCTGGGTGCCGTCTCGAAGCGTCGTATCGTAGAGAAGCAGATCGGTCATAAGATGTCTTTCGTTCAACAGGTCAGAGCGGTTTCGGCCGGCCGTACGGCCTGCATCCTTTCGGCGTCGGCTTAGGCCTTCCTGCGGTTTTCGGGTCGCAGGGCCCGGACGGCTTTTCCGGCCTGCCACATTTCCGAGTTCCGGATCGCTTCCAATTCCGTTTCCAGGCGTGCCCGGTAATCGGGGGCGCTGTTGGCTTCGATCACCCGCCGGGTTTCCTGACCCGACACGACGCTTTCATAGAGTCGGTCGAAGACGGGAGCCACCGCGTCCCGGAACCGGGGCGCCCAGTCGAGTGCGCCCCGCTGAGCCGTCGTGCTGCAGCTGGCGAACATCCAATCCATCCCGTTTTGGGCCACCAGGCGGATGAGGCTCTGGGTCAGCTCTTCGACCGTCTCGTTGAAGGCTTCGCTCGGGCTGTGGCCGTGCTTCCGCAGCAGGTTGTACTGGGCCTCCATGACGCCGGCCAGGCATCCCATCAAGACCCCGCGCTCTCCGGTCAGGTCGCTGTAGACTTCCTTTTCGAAGGTCGTCGGGAAGAGGTATCCGGAGCCGATGGCCACCCCGAGGGCCAAGACCCGTTCGGTCGCACGGCCCGTGGCGTCCTGGTGAACGGCATAGCTGGCGTTGATGCCGCTTCCGTCCAGAAAATTCGTTCGAACCGTTCGTCCCGAGCCTTTGGGGGCGACCAGGATCACATCCACCGTTTCGGGCGGAACGATCCCGGTCTGATCCCGATAGACGATGCCGAAACCGTGAGAGAAATAGAGGGCGTCTCCGGGATGGAGGCGGGAGCGGAGGGTCGGCCACATGGCCACCTGACCGGCGTCGGAGAGAAGATACTGGATGACGGTGGCTTTTTCGGCGGCCTCTTCGATGGGGAAGAGGGTCTGTCCGGGGATGAAGCCGTCGGCTACGGCCCGTCTCCAGGAATCGCTCCCTTCCCGCTGGCCGACAATGACCCGGATGCCGTTGTCCCGCATGTTGAGGGCCTGGCCCGGCCCCTGTACGCCGTAGCCGATCACAGCCACCGTTTCGTTCTTCAGAACCTCGCGGGCTTTTTCCATCGGGAATTCGTCCGCTGTCACCACATCTTCCACTACACCGCCGAAATCGATTCTTGCCATGATGGTTCCTTTTGTTGATATTGGTTAAACGTCGACGGCTTCGCAAAAAAGCCGGATGCTGTGTCGTGCTGCATCCCTCGTCGTTGCGGCGTACGCTTCAGTACGCCTCACAGACGGGACTTGCACTCCTTGCCTGCGGCCTTTTTTCAAAGCCGTCCATTATGATGGACTTTTTGCGGCTCCATCAAACGTTGATGGAGTCGCAAAAAGTCAGGCCCCCTCAATTGACCCGCAGGAGGGCGGGTGAATTTTGCTCAGCGTCGGAAAAACTCAGCAGCCCGAGCTCGTAGGATCGGGCGGATAGCCAGAATGGTTAGAAGGGTTTTCTGGAATCCAACATCCTGTAATTCAAACCAAAAGAAGTGAATCGCGTCCGCCCGATCCAACGATCTCCGGCTGCTTCAGACAAGTTTCCTCCGCTTCGCAAAACATCACCCGCCCTCCTGCTGGAGGCCCGACTTCGAACGAAAACCAGTGGATGGCGACTTTTTGCGACTCCATCAAACGTTGACGGAGTCGCAAAACACCGCTATTTCGGCTCCCGAAACAGCGCCACGGTGCCGGTCCGGGCGATCTTCTGGATACCGATCGGCCGCAGCAGATTCAGCATGGCCCGGATCTTGTCTTCGTCTCCGGTCACCTCCAGAATGAAGTGCTCCAGCCCCGCATCCACCACATTGCAGCGGAAGATATCGGCGATTCGGAGCACTTCCGCCCGTTGATCGGCCTTGGCGTGAACGCACACCAGGGCCATCTCCCGCTGGACGGCCTTGTCCGGCGTCATCCGCCGAACCTTGATCACGTTGATGAGTTTTCGAAGCTGTTTTTCGATCTGTTCGATCAACAGCTCGTTCGCCCGGGTGACGAGCGTGATCCGGGAGACCTTGGGATCCATGGTCTCCGCCACGCACAGGCTGTCGATGTTGAATCCCCTGCCGCTGAACAACCCCGCCACCCGGGAGAGCACACCGGGCTGGTTGTCCACCAGCATGGTCAACACATGTTTGGTTTCATCGGTTGTTGCCATCGGTTCCGCCTCAAACCAGAAGAGTTATACCAGGAGCATTTCGGTGATGGGGGCGCCTGCCGGCACCATCGGATAGACGCACTCCTCTCGGTCCACCCAGAAATCCATGACGGCCACCCGCCGGCTCTTCAAACCGGCTTCGAGAACGGATTCGACCTCTTCGGGTCGGGTGGCCCGAAATCCATCGGCACCGTAGGCCTCGGCCAGCTTCACGAAATCCGGGGTGTGGCTCATGTCCGTGCTGGCGTATCGCTTGTCGTAGAACAGTTCCTGCCACTGCCGAACCATGCCGAGATAGCGGTTGTTTAAGATGACGACCTTCACCGGAAGGCCGTACTGCACGGCTGTGGCGAATTCCTGGCTGTTCATCTGGATGCTCCCGTCGCCCGCCACGTCCACGACGAGCCGATCGGGCCTGGCCATCTGGGCGCCGATGGCCGCCGGAAGCCCGTACCCCATGCACCCCAGGCCGCCCGAGGTCAGGAAATGATCGGGCTCGTCGAACGTGTAGTATTGGGCCGCCCACATCTGGTTCTGCCCCACTTCCGTGGTGATGATGGCCTTGCCCTGGGTCAGGCGGTACAGGGTTTCGATGACGTATTGGGGCTTGATGACGTCGTGCTGCTCGTAGCGAAGCGCACCCTTCCGTCGCCAGCATTCGATCCGATCGAACCATTCTTGGCGTCGTTCGCTCAAATCCGAAGGGATTTCGGACGCCGTCAGACGGTTCAGATGACTTAGGGTGATCCGGCAGTCTCCCACCAGGGGGACGGTGACCAGAACGTTCTTGCGGATGGAGGTCGGATCGATGTCGATGTGAACGATTTGGGCCTGAGCGGCGAAGGCGTCGGTCTTTCCGGTGACCCGGTCGTCGAAACGTACGCCGACGGCCAGCAGCAGATCGCAGTGGCTGGTGGCCATGTTGGCCGCGTAGGTGCCGTGCATGCCGATCATGCCGAGAGCGAGCGGATCCGATCCCGGAAAGGCCCCCATGCCCATGAGGCTGGTGGTGACCGGAATCTGAAGGCTTCTGGCAAGCTGGGTCAGCTCTGCTGCGGCCTTCGACAGGATGACCCCGCCGCCTGCGAAGATGAGCGGGCGCCGAGCCTCCCGGATGAGGTGGACGACTTTTTCGAGCTGCCGGCTGTTGGGATGATAGGTCGGGTTGTAGGTCTTCAAACAGACCGGTTCGCCCGGTTGAAAGCTCGTACGGGCTTTGACGACATCCTTGGGGATGTCCACCAGAACGGGTCCGGGTCTACCGGATTTGGCGATGTAGAACGCCTCTCGCAGAATCCGGGCCAGGTCTTCCACCCGCTTGACCAGGTAGTTGTGCTTGGTGCACGGTCGGGTGATGCCGACGATATCGACTTCCTGAAAGGCGTCGTTTCCGATGAGATGCGTGGGCACCTGTCCGGTGATGACGACGATCGGGATCGAGTCCATGTACGCCGAGGCGATTCCAGTGACGGTGTTCGTTGCGCCCGGACCGGAGGTCACCAGACAGACCCCGATCCGTCCCGATGCCCGGGCGTATCCGTCGGCTGCGTGGACGGCGGCTTGTTCGTGACGGACCAACACATGACGGATGTCGGTCCGGGACAGTTCGTCGTAAATGTCGATGACGGCTCCTCCCGGATAGCCGAAAATCGTATTCACCCCATGCTCTTTCAGGACGTCCATCAGAATCTGCGCGCCGGTACGGATGTTGGGTTCCGTCCGGACGGAATTCGAATCCATTGGGTTCACTCCTTTTGTTTCATGCATGTCCGGCAAAGGCAGCGTGAGCGTCTTGCGGCTTAAATACCGGCGGCCCGCACGGATGGCGGAGCTTTTCGATCGCCGTCTTCCGCTGTTTGCCTCCTGCTCAGGTCGGTCGCCCACGGTCACATCACGACGGCTCCCCTGGCGGCGGAGCTCACCTGCCGTGCATATCGGGCCAGATATCCGGTCCGGATCCGCGGCTCGGGGGGTTGCCAGGCGGCCTTTCGGGACGCCAGTTCCTGCTCCGAAACGAGAAGACTCAGGGTCTTTGCCGGGATGTCGATGCGGATCCGATCGCCCTCTCGAACGAGGGCGATGGGACCGCCCTGCATGGCTTCCGGGGATATGTGTCCGATGGCCGCTCCTTTGGAGCCGCCGGAAAACCGTCCGTCGGTGATGAGCGCCACCCGGCTGTCCAGCCCCATGCCGACGATGGCCGAGGTCGGGCTGAGCATCTCCTGCATGCCGGGGCCGCCCATCGGCCCTTCATACCGGATGACCACCACGTCTCCAGGCCGGATCTTTCCGGAAAGGATGGCTTGGCAGGCTTCCGTCTCGCTGTCGAAGACCCGAGCGGGTCCTTCGTGGCGCATCATTTCGGGCAGGACCGCCGATTGTTTCACCACGCACCCTTCGGGTGCGAGGTTGCCGAAGAGGATGGCAAGCCCTCCTTCTTCGTGATAGGGATCGTCCACGGAGCGGATGACGGACGAATCCCGGATCGGGCTGTCGGCGATCCGCTCACCGACGGTCTGGCCGGAGGCGGTCATGCAGTCAAGGTGGATGAGCCCTTTGCGGGAAAGCTCGTGCATGACGGCCGTGATGCCGCCTGCGTCGTTCAGGTCCTGCAGGTGATGCGGGCCTGCAGGGCTGAGGAAACAGAGATGGGGGGTGGTTCGGCTGACGGCGTTGATGGCGTCGAGATCGATGGGAACGCCCGCTTCGTTGGCCAGGGCGGTGAGATGCAAGACCGTATTGGTGGAGCATCCGAGGGCCATGTCCACGCGCAGGGCGTTTTCGAAGGCTTTCGGGGTGAGAATCGATCGGGGGGTGATGCCCCGCTGGAGCAGCTCCAGGATCGCTCTTCCAGTCCGCTTGGCCAGCCGCATTCGTTCGGCCATGACGGCGGGAACGGTGCCGTTTCCGGGAAGGGCCAGGCCGATGGCTTCGCTCAGGCAGTTCATGGAATTGGCCGTGAACATGCCGGCGCAGGAACCGCAGGTGGGGCAGGCCGCATTCTCGATCTGTTCCATCTCCGCTTCGCTCATGCGTCCGGAGCGCACCGCACCGATGGCCTCGAATACCGTGATGAGGTCGATGGGGTGTCTGGTTGGACCGCAGATCCGGGTTCCGGCGAGCATCGGCCCGCCGCTCAGCAGAATGGCCGGTATATCGAGCCGGGCGGCGGCCATCATCATGCCCGGGACGATCTTGTCGCAGCTGGCCACCAGAACCAGCGCGTCCAGCGCATGGGCCCGGGCCATCACCTCCACCGAATCGGCGATGAGTTCGCGGCTGGCCAGGGAATACTTCATTCCCACGTGATTCATGGCAATACCGTCGCAGATACCGATCACCCCGAATTCGAGCGGGGTGCCGCCGGCGGACAGAATACCGGCCTTCACCGCATCCACGAGCGGATGCAGGTGGGCGTGGCCCGGAATGAAGGTGTTGGCGGAGTTGGCGACACCGATGAGCGGGCGTTGCAGTTCTTCGGTGGTGAATCCCATGGCCTTGAACAGGCTTCGGTGGGGGGCTCGTTCAATGCCCCGGGTGACCTGATGGCTCTTCATGAAACATCCTTCGGTTTGGAATGGTGGCAAAAAAAAATCCGTTATCAGCCGGGTTGCGGCTGATAACGGATTTTCTGATGAGCGACGAAGTGTTTATAGAATCAGACCATTATCAACCGCTTTCCTCGTAGGGAAGGAGGAAGCCCCCTACGAGGACGATAATGACGATCAGGTTGATGATGGCAAACAAACGATTCATCCCAGGATCCATTTCTGGTGTCAACGATGGTGGGACCCTATCAATCTCTGCAGCGGGTGTCAAGAGAATTTCGAAGCCCGGGGATTCATTTCGCGGGATTCACCGGTGCTCCGGCCTTGAGGATGTCCACCCGACGAAAGCCTTCCTGGATGAATTGGCGATGGTCTTCGGTTGTCTGAAGGCTCTGGGCCTTGTTGAGCAGGGCGTCGGCCTTCTCGAAACGGCCGTGTTGGGCTTCGATGACGGCCAGACCAACCCAGCCCGGGGCATAGGTGTCGTCGAGTTCCACGGCCCGGTCGAATTCGAGCTTGGCGGCCTCCCATTTTTCCTTGTCGAGGAACTTCATGCCGGTGGAGACGTGGCGTGAGGGCGTATCGAGCAGGTATTTGGGCGTTACGGATTTTGGACCGCAGGCGACCAGAAGCATCAGCAGGCCGATCGTCGCGGCGGAACGCAATATCCCCATCTTCCTCTCCTTCGTCGATCCGATGTGTGATGCGCTCGCAAAAAGTCAGATAGTCTCAGCCGAGTCGCGGGGTGACTGGGGATCCTTTTTCGCTGCTGCGAAAAAACTCAGCCGCCCGATCTCGTAGGATCGGACGGATAGCCATACAGCAAACAGAGGCTCCATAAATCCCAACGGCTTGCTTTTCAATGTAATTTTCGACCCGGCACGTCCGTCCGATCCAACGATCTCCGGCGGCCTCAAACACGTTTTCGCAGCAGACTCAAAAGGCTTCCCCAGCCACCCCGCTTATGCCCGGCACATCCGAAAAGCACGGGGAAAGCGACTTTTTGCGACTTCATCATGGGTAATGCGCTCGCAAAAAGTCGCTGAGCGCTGGTTTTCTTTCGAAGTCGGGCCTGAGCATGGCGGGGTATACGCCTTTTGATGCTGCAGCGGATACTTGTTTGAAGCCGCCGGAGATCGTTGGGCCGGGCGTCGTTCAGCCACATGAAATGGTTTGAAAATTAATCCGTTGCGTTGTGATTGCCTGTATCGAATGACTGCCCTGACGCCCGGCCCTTACGAGCTCGGGCGGCTGAGTTTATCCGATGCAGCGAAAAAGGCGTATACCCCGCCATGCGCCTCGGGTGAGACTCTTTGACTTTTTGCGAAGCCGTCATGTGTGAAAAGACCATAAAGAAAGGATGAAACAGAGTCAAGCGGCAATCGGCGGTCACCTTCCGCCGCTCCAGCGCAGCTTCGTTTTGACCAGATCGAAATAGTCCTGATCGGGGACGGCGATCATCCGCACCGGATGTCGGCTTTTGCGGACGACGAGTCGGTCGTCCTCCCTCAGTTCGAGCCCGGCCTGGCCGTCGAAGGTGACCATGATGTCCCGAGCCTTTTTTTCCAGGCAGATTTCGATGGTGACCGTGTCGGGAACGATCAGCGGTCGGATGGTCAGGGTGAAGGGGCAGATGGGGGAGAGCAGGATGCCGGCGACATCCGGATGCACGATCGGACCGCCGGCAGCCAGCGAATAGGCCGTGGATCCGGTCGGTGTGGCGATGATCAGGCCGTCGGCCTTGTAGGTGGTGAGGTATTTTCCGTTCACGGAGGTCCGGATGCTCGCCAGACGGGCCAGCGCCCCTTTGGTGATGACGACGTCGTTCAGGACCGACTGTTGGATGGCTTCTGTTTCGTGACGGAAAACCGTCACATCCAGCCGCATGCGAAGCCGTGTCAAAAATCGGCCGGTCACGATCCGCTCGGCCACCTGGAAGATGAGCTCTTCGCTGATTTCCGCCAAAAAGCCCAGCTCCCCGAACTTGACCCCGAGAATCGGTACGTCCTGGTTGCCGATCCACCGGACCGCACTGAGAAAGGTTCCATCTCCACCGAGGACGAAAACGGCATCCAGCCCTTCCGGCGCGATGTCCTGTTCGGTTTCGACGGTTCCCGTCCCCCAGTTGGTGCGGATCAACACCCGGACGTCCCGGTCGGCGAGCCAGGCGGCGAGCTGTTTGCCCAGCCGCATGGCGTTCGGATCGTTCTTGATGACGATGGCCATGGTTTGCATGGTAGATTCCACCAGCATGTCTCCAGACGGTGGGAAGGCTTCGGCGTGACCCGTTGCGGCCCGATCATGCATGATGGCGTCGCAACAAGTCGGGCAGTTTCTGTTGAGCCGCATGGCGAAGCAACCGCCTGTTTCGCTGCATCGGATGAACTCAGCCGCCCGAGCTCGTAAGGTCCGGGCGTCAGGGCAGTCATTCGATACAGGCCATTCAAACGTAACGGATGGATTTTCAAACGATTGTAATTCGTTGAACGACGCCCGGCCCAACGATCTCCGGCGGCTTCAAACAAGCATCCGCTGCAGCATCAACAGGCGGTTGCCCTGCCATGCTCAGGCCCGGCAAAGAACCCAATCCGGGCAACTTCGACTTGTTGCGACGCCATCATGCATGGATGGGCTGCAATGAAGCTTGTTGGAAGCTGCGCCTCACAGGCCGCAACAGGTGCCGTTCCGTGGTGTATAGAAGGATCCTCCTGAAATTGCAATCAGATTTCGCTTGACGGCCTACGTCGCTCTTCTATATAAGGAGAAGAATTTATACTCGTTTCCATATCTTCGGCGCCCCGTCCGTTCACCGGGGGTGACGTCATGTTGTCCGATAACCCATCCAAGAAGAAGGAGCAGATGATGAAAGCGAAAGGAACTCGCATCGGTTGGCTTGCGGCCGTTTTGGCCGCCGTTGTTGTCGTCGGCATGGGCGGCGGAAGCGCTCTGGCCGAAGAAACGCTCAAGATCGGTGTTGCGGGCGCACACAGCGGGGATTTGGCCTCGTATGGCCTTCCCATCGCCAAAGCCGCCAAGCTCGTCGTCGAAGAAGTCAATGCCAAGGGGGGCGTTCTCGGCAAGAAGGTCGAGCTTGTCGTGGAAGACGATGTCTGCAAACCGGAAGTGGCCACGAACACGGCAACCAAACTGGCCTCGCAGGGTGTCCCCGTTGTGGTCGGTCATGTATGCAGCGGCGCCACCAAGGCCGCTTTGGGCATCTACAAGGCCAGCAAGATCATCGCCATGTCCGCATCCGCCACCAATCCGGACCTCACCCAGAGCGGGGAGTACCCGAATTTCTTTCGAACCATCGCATCCGATGACGCCCAGGCCAAACTCGAAGTCGAATTCGCCCTGAACACCCTCAAGCTGAAGAAAATCGCCGTCCTGCACGACAAGGGCGACTACGGGAAGGGGCTTGCCGAGTATGCGAAGGGCTTCATCGAAAAATCCGGCAAGGCCGAAGTCGTTCTGTATGAAGGCATCACGCCCGGCGCGGTGGATTATTCGGCCGTCGTTCAAAAAATCAAGAAAAGCCAGGCCGACGGTGTCATCTTCGGCGGCTACCATCCCGAAGCATCCAAGATCGTGAGCCAGATGCGAAAAGACAAGATGAAGACCGTCTTCATTTCCGATGACGGCGTGAAGGACGACACCTTCATCAAGGTGGCCGGGAAATTTTCCGAAGGCGTCTATGCCACCGGTCCCAAGGATACCTCCAAAAATCCCATGGACAAGATGGTTCGGGAAGCTTACAAGAAAGCCTATGGAGAGGATGTCGGGGTGTTTTCGATCAACGGATATGCCGCGACCCAGGCCCTGCTGAACGCCATCCAGAAGGCCGGTTCCACGGATTACGACGCCGTCGTCAAGGCGCTTCGCACGGAATACGTCGAAACGCCGCTCGGCAAAATCAAATTTGACGAACGCGGGGATGCCATCGGCGTCGGCTTTTCCGTGTATCAGGTCAAGGACGGCAAGTATGTAGAAGTCGTCAATTGATACGACGTCTGAACGGTGGACAGGGGACAGGAACCGAAGCATCCTGCCCCCTGTTTTGTTCGAAAAGGAGTTCGAAACCGATTCGATGGAATATTTTTTGGAACTGTTGCTGGGCGGGCTGACCCGCGGCAGCATCTACGCGCTGATCGCCCTGGGCTATACGATGGTGTACGGCATCATCGAGCTGATCAATTTCGCTCACGGGGAAATTTATATGATCGGAGCCTTTACGGGGCTGATCGTGTCCACCATTCTGACGGCCTACGGATTCGGCACCTTCGGCGTATTGGTTCTGACGCTGGTTCTTTCGGCCGTTTATTCGGCCGCTTATGGATTCACCGTAGAAAAGATCGCCTACAAACCGCTGCGACAGGCACCGAGGCTTTCGCCGCTGATCAGCGCCATCGGAATGTCGATTTTCCTGCAAAATTACGTCATGCTGGCCCAGACATCCGATTTCGTTCCCTTTCCGGCGCTCATTCCCGATTTCGAATTCTGGGAACCCTACAGCCACATCATCACCTCTTCCGAGCTCGTCATTCTGTCGGCCACCACCGTTTTGATGATCGCCCTCACCCTGTTCATCCGGCATACCCGGATCGGTAAGGCCATGCGTGCCACGGCGCAGGACCGGACGATGGCCATGCTGGTGGGGATCAACGTCAACCGAGTGATTTCCAGCACCTTCATCATCGGCTCCTGCCTGGCAGCCGTCGGTGGTGTCCTCATCGCCTCCCACATCGGGCAGATCAATTTCTTCATTGGATTCATCGCAGGCATCAAGGCCTTTACGGCTGCGGTTCTGGGCGGGATCGGCAGCATTCCGGGGGCCGTGTTGGGAAGCATGGTGTTGGGGCTTACCGAAAGTTTTGCAACCGGATACGTGTCGAGCGACTACGAAGATGTCTTTGCCTTCCTGTTGCTGGTCTTCATTTTGATCTTTCGTCCCGGAGGGCTTCTGGGACGTTTCACCACCCAAAAGGTCTGAACCATGCGTTTCTGGTCCGAAATCAAGCAATCCGTGCTGACGGCCCTCTGGTTCATTTTCCTCACCTTTCCGATTTTGGTGATTCGGGTCAATCCGATCGAAAAGCTCGTCATCTGGAGATGGTGGAATCTCGTGTGGGTCGGAATCGGCTCTTTCGTGCTCTCGTTCTTGTGGCGGGCGCTGCTGCGTCGAAAAGAGCGGGGAAAACCGGCGGCTTTCGCCGCAACCGTCGGCAAGACCGACTGGGTGGGCTGGGTGGCCGCGTCCCCCAAGCGATATGTCCCCGTTCTCACCCTGGTCGGGCTCGTCACCGTCCTGTTTCCTGTAGTGATGTCCCCCTATCAGACGAACATCCTGATCACGGCCCTGATGTATGTGGTGTTGGGACTGGGGCTCAACATCGTCGTCGGTCTGGCGGGGCTTCTCGATTTGGGCTACGTCGCCTTCTATGCGGTCGGCGCCTACAGCTATGCGCTGCTGAACCACCATTTCAGCCTCGGCTTCCGGACGGTGCTGCCGTTGGCCGCCTTACTGGCCGCCTGTTTCGGCGTGCTGTTGGGCTTTCCGGTGTTGCGGCTCCGGGGAGACTATCTGGCCATCGTCACCTTGGGCTTCGGGGAAATCATCCGGTTGATCCTCGAGAACTGGAACGAGTTTTCCTTCGGTCCGTCCGGCATCAGCGGCATCGCCCGTCCGGGGTTTTTCGGCATTTCGATGAGCCTGAACCAGACCATCGTGTATCTGTATTACCTGATGATCGGGCTCACCCTGTTCACCATTTTCGTCGTGAACCGGTTGCAGCATTCGCGGATCGGCCGGGCTTGGATCGCGTTGCGGGAGGATGAAATCGCCTGCCAGGCCATGGGGGTGGACAAGACGAAGACGAAGCTGACCGCCTTCGCCCTGGGGGCGACCTGGGCCGGCATGGTCGGCGTGTTTTTCGCCGCCAAAACCACCTTCATCAATCCGGCCAGCTTCACCTTTCTTGAATCGGCCATGATCCTGTCCATCGTCGTGCTGGGCGGAATGGGATCGATCGTCGGCGTCATCGTCGCCGCCTTCATCCTGATTCTGCTGCCGGAATACCTGCGGGCCTTCTCGGAATACCGGATGCTGATCTTCGGGATGATCATGGTGCTCATGATGGTGTTCCGGCCCCAGGGAATCGTGGCGACCGTCCGTAAGGCCTATCAATTCCAACGAAGAACTTCCTGAAGCGATCACGATGGATGTCATCCTCGAGGTTTCCCACTTGACCATGGATTTCGGCGGGCTGCGCGCCCTCGACGACGTCAGCCTCACGATCGAGCGGGGCGAAATCATGGCACTGATCGGCCCGAACGGGGCCGGAAAAACCACGTTCTTCAACTGCATCACCGGGATCTATACACCGACTGCAGGAGATATCGTCCTTCACAAACCCGATGGCGGCAAACCCGAGCGGATCAACGGCCTCAAGCCCAACCAGGTCACCGAACGGGGCATGGCCCGGACCTTCCAGAACATCCGGCTCTTTCCCAATATGACGGTTCTGGAAAACGTCATGATCGGCAGGCACTGCCGCACCCATGCGGGGATTGTGGGCGCCATTCTGCGGGACCCCCGAACCCGTCATGAGGAGCAGGAAATCGTCGATCACAGCTACAGCATCCTCGAAAAGATCGGTCTTGCCGATCAGGTGAACGATCTGGCCAAAAACCTGCCTTACGGAGCCCAACGCCGGCTCGAAATCGCGCGTGCGCTCGCGACGGAGCCGTTTTTGCTGCTGCTCGACGAGCCTGCGGCAGGCATGAACCCCATCGAGACCCAAGAGCTCGATGAACTCATCACCCGGATCCGGGATGAAGAGCACATCTCCATTCTGTTGATCGAGCATGACATGAAACTCGTCATGAGCCTGTCCAACCGCATTACGGTCATGGACTACGGGAAGAAAATCGCAGAGGGCACGCCGTCGGAAATCCGGAACAATCCGGTCGTCATCAAGGCCTATTTGGGGGAAGACATCGATGCTTGAACTCGACGGCGTATCCACCTATTACGGCGGCATCCAGGCCCTCAAGTCCGTCTCCATGAAGATCGAGCAAGGGGAGATCATCACCTTGATCGGCGCCAACGGCGCCGGAAAGACGACCACCCTGATGTCCATTTCCGGTGTGGTACCGCCCAGAAGCGGTGCCGTTCGTTTCTTCGGGAAACCCATTCATACCATGAGTCCGGACGACATCGTCGGGCTCGGCATCTGCCAGGTGCCGGAAGGAAGACGGATTTTTCCGTACCTGACCGTCACCGAGAATCTGGAAATGGGGGCGTTTCTGAGGAAGGACAAGGCCGGCATTCAACAAGACCTGGCCTACGTGATGGATCTGTTTCCGATTCTGGCCCGGCGGCGCAACCAGCCGGGAGGGACGCTGAGCGGCGGAGAGCAGCAGATGCTCGCCATTTCCAGAGCATTGATGGCCCGGCCGAAGCTGCTGCTGCTCGATGAGCCGTCCCTGGGGCTTGCACCCCTCGTCGTACGGCAGATTTTCGAGATCATCCGCAAGATCAATGTCGAAAACCGGACGACCATTTTTCTGGTGGAGCAGAACGCGAATCTCGCCCTTCAGGTGGCGCACCGCGGCTATGTCATGGAAAACGGCCGGATCACCTTGGAAGATCGGGCCGCTGCACTTCTGGAGAACGAAGATGTGAAGAAAGCCTATTTGGGCATGTAGGTTCGGTTGGAATGGACGAAAGCGGCCTGTCCGTTTCAGGCGGCCGAGTTCCGTTCGAAAACGGCCCGGTTCTCCGCCAGCATTCCTTCCGTCATCAGATCTTCCATGGCAGCCAGATAATGGGCCTTCGATACACCGGGGATCAGGCCGTAGTGATCGATCCGGCCCAACACCACCATATTTTGCATGCGCCTGTCGGCAAGATCCGGCTGTTGGACACCCAGCACGCGGACGTGTTTGGCCTGAGCCGATCGGTGGATGTCTTCATCCGTCAGGGATCGGTCCGCGCCCAGCCGAACCGGAAGCGGCTGCCAGCAGACCTGGTAATAGACGAGGGTCGACCCCGGCTTCGACATGCGTTCCAAGGCCCGATAGGCTTCGTGCATTTCCAGACCGATCACCAGATCCGCCCGCCCTTCCGCGATCAAAGGGGAAAACACGTCTTCTCCGATCCTCAGATGTGAAATCACGATACCTCCGCGTTGAGCCAATCCGTGGGTATCCACGGCCTTCGTCCGGAAACCGGCGTGATCCGCGGCCCGAAGCAACACCTCGCTCAACATCCCGATCCCCTGACCACCGACACCGCACATGTACACATTGAATCCCATGACTCCGCCTCCTTTCCGGAAAGATCACGACGTTTCGGACGACCGGGGGGCATGAGGCCTGCGGATCGCCCCGGCCGGACAGGTCTGCACACAACTGCCGTCTCCGATGCAAAGATCCGTCTGAATGCGAACGCTTCCATCGGCTTCTCGAAGGAAACTCGGGCATCCGAATCGGGCGACGCACTCCTGAATTTTTCGGCAAACGGCGGGGTCGATGGAGACTTGCTTGGGTTGAAAGTCCGGCTTGCGGCGTTTTTCCCGCATGAACTTCAGCATGCAGGGGTGCCGGGCGATCACGACACTGAAGGCGTCGATGTCGAGGGCCTTTCGAACGAGGTCCGTCAACACCGATTGTTGATAGGTGTCGGCCTCGAAGATGTGTTGAACCCCCATGCCTTCGAGAAGGCTGCGGATGGAGACGGCATCGGTCGGTACGTTGAAATTCCGGCCGCTTCCGGCATGATCCTGATGACCGGTCATGGCCGTTGTTCCGTTTTCCATCACGATCAGGGTGACCCGGTGCCGGTTGAACAAGGCGTTGAGGATACCGGGAAGCCCGGCATGAAACAGGGTGGAATCTCCCAAGAAGGCGACCACCTTACGCTCCGATTGAAAGAGGGAAAGCCCGGATGCGATCCCCATGGAAGCGCCCATGCACAAGAGGGCCTGACCGATGCGGTAGGGCGGCTGAAAACCGAGGGTGTGACATCCGATGTCCGCAACGGTGATGTCGGTTTCTCGAAGCGCCTTTCCGATGGCGTAGAAGGCGCTTCGATGACCGCAACCGGGGCACAGCTGAGGCGGTCTGGCCGGAGGAGGAAGCACTTCGGGTGGCGTCGGGGAAGGGGACGCCGGCTGCACGGCCTTCACGAACAGTTCGGGCCATTGCGCCTCCAGGATCTGTCGCACCTTGTCGGGGGTGTATTCACCGATCCAATGCTCCAGCTGCGTTTTTCCGATGATGCGAACCGAAAGCCCCTCTTCCTGAGCGATGGACCGGACGGCGGTTTCCAGAATCGGATCGAGTTCTTCGATGACATGGACGCAGCGGTGGGCCTTCAGGAAAGAGGCCACCACGTTGCGGGGGATCGGATAGATCAAGCCGAGTTTGAGGATGTCGGGTTTGCGGGAAACCCCGTCCTGCAAGGCGTCCAGAACGGACAGGAAGGGAAGCCCGGCCGTCAGAATCCCCAGATCCGGATTGCCGCAATCGACGATCTGGTGCCAATCGGAGGCGTCGGAAAGCGTTGCGACCGATTGAAGCCGTTCGAGCGCCCTGCGCTTCATGGGAAACACGGCGGATGCGATCGGGATGTAGGGGCCGTTGGCCGGATCGAACCGTGGGGTGGGGTCCAGGGGTTCCGGACGGTAGGGATCGAAGTGCACCCGCTCCTTGGCGTGACAGACATGGGTCGTCAGCCGAAGGACGACCGGCATGGCCTTGTCTCGGGCAAGGCGGGCCGCGATCTTGTAGAACCGATAGACTTCCGTCGGGGAGGCAGGCTCGAAAACGGGCGTATAGGCCATTTCGGCGATATGACGATTGTCCTGCTCGTTCTGGGAACTGTTCGCCCCCGGGTCATCCCCCAGCACCACCACCATCCCGCCGATGACGTTCATCAGGCTCAGCTGAACGAAGGTGTCGGCAGCGACATTCAGGCCGACACTCTTGAAGAAGACGGTCGACAAGTGGCCGTTGAGGCCGGCTCCGTAGGCGATTTCGGTCGCCACTTTCTCGTTGGTCGAAAATTCAAAATAGAAGGGGCGTTGATCGGGGCGGATCGATCCAATGGCTTCGGCGATTTCGGGGGTCGGAGAGCCGGGATAGGACGTCACCACACGGGTTCCTGCCTCCACCATGGCCCGAACCAGGGCCGTGTTGCCCATGACGATTTCGGAAAATGCCTCTCTTCGAATGAGCATTTCTCCCATGGATTTCATCGATGATCCCTTTCCGTCGGTTGGGGTGGACAATGCGGGATAAAAAGAGAAACAATTGATGGAGTCGCAAAAAGTCAGAGAGTCTCATCCGAGGCGCATGGCGAAGCGACTGCCTTTTTCGCTGCATCGGATGAACTCAGCCGCCCGAGCTCGTAAGGGCCGGGCGTCAGGGCAGTCATTCGATACAGGCCATCAAGACGTAACAAATTGATTTTCAAACAATTGTGCGTAATTGAACGACGCCCGGCCCAACGATCTCCGGCGGCTTCAAACAAGCATCCGCTGCAGCATCAAAAGGCGGTCGCCCCGCCATGCTCAGGCCCGGCAATAAACCAAATCCGGGTAGCTTCGACTTTTTGCGATCTCATCAAGTTTCCGCCGCTTCGCAAAACATCACCCGCCCTCTTGCTGGAGGCCCAACTTCGAACGAAAACCAGTGGACGGCGACTTTTTGCGACGCCATCACAATGGCAGGCCGATAGACCCTATCAAAAGACGGCGGTTTTCTGCAATACCCAATCGGGATGAGCCGAGACACCGCCCGGCCTTCCTGTGGGAGCCGGCTTGCTGCGGGTCGAAGGCGGATGCCGGCCTGTTTCCGGTGTCACCCTCCTGGTCCCACGGTTCTTCGGAATGTTTATCCCAACTTCATGGTTTTTACCCCCAAAATTACTACTTTTGACGGGGCATCGGTCAAAATATTCAATAATTTCAAGGGTGGGGTTATCAAATCGTAAATGTAGTGCCAAAATATTAGATTAAAT
>JBFMBE010000012.1:0-37198 GCA_040755275.1 Thermodesulfobacteriota bacterium
TCAAGCCGGTTCAATTGGCCTATCTCCAGGCCCTTGGCCTTACCGAGGATATCTTTACATCCAGCCTACCGCCTCCCTTTCCGGAAAAACCCACTAGATGACGCCTCAAAAGGGTGTGGAATGTGGGTTATTGCAGGCTTTGCGCTTCTGTTTGGAGAACGCTCGCTTCAGGAAAACAAGGTCGGCGTCTTTCCGTGTTCCGAAACACCGGTGAATTCGGAACATCTGAATCTTCCCCTTGGATTTCGAAGCGATCCCTTCATCGAATTTGTCTGTTTCCAGTCACAGGCGGAGGGATTGCATCGGCTGAGGCACCACAAGATCGATATGTTGATTCAGCAGGGCGATCCACCCATCGCCTATTGGATCAACGAAGATGCCCCAAGGGGACACCTGCTGGAAAGGGCGCTTATATCCTTTCTTCAACCCGATCCTCCTTCGGATGTCGTTCAGCGTCGTTTCGTCGATGGCCGATCGATCCCCTACATCGACTGGTTGTTTCCGGGAATTCTCTGCATGAACATGATGTTCAGCGCTCTGTGGGGCGTCGGGTATGTGGTCGTTCGCTACCGCAAGAACGGTGTTCTCAAGCGGTTGAAGGCAACGCCGCTGACCGCCTTCGAGTACATCGGCGCGCAGGTCGCCTCCCGGATTTTCCTGCTGATGTTTACGATCTGTATCGTCTGGGCGGGTTGTGCGTGGATGTTTTCCCTTCAGGTGGCCGGATCGATGGTGGATCTGTTGGTCGTGTTTTGGCTAGGAAGTGTGTGCATGACATCCTTGGGGATGGTGCTTGCCGCACGGGGAACGAGCGAGGAATTTTCGAGCGGAGTTCTCAATTTCATCACCTGGCCGATGATGTTTCTGTCAGAGGTCTGGTTTTCCATTGAGGGCTCACCGCAATGGATCCAACGGTTTTCGAGCATGCTGCCTCTCACCCACCTGCTTCAGGCCGCCCGGGCCGTCATGAATGACGGGCGAAGTCTCGCCGATGTCTCAGGAAACCTGGTGGTTCTCGTTCTGATGACGGTCGTATTTCTGGCCGCGGGTGTTTCGCTGTTTTCTTGGAACAAATGAATCCGATGGAGACTGCAGAGCCCAAAAACAGCCCATCTGCGATCGTTTTTTATGGTTCTGGAATGCTTCTCCGTTCATCTCCTCTCTGGTTGCCAATCGATCCTTCCATGCGGAGCAGCGGTCGATAATCGGATTACGGTTGACAGAAAGCAGCGGATATCCTATATAGAGCCGCTTTCAAACCTCGATGCGCCCGTAGCTCAGCCCGGATAGAGCGCCGGACTACGAATCCGTAGGCCGCAGGTTCGAATCCTGCCGGGCGCACCACTCCTTGTCTTTTCAAAACGTATTTCCTGCTGAACCTCTTTTATCTCTTTCCTACGTAAATGTTTTTCCCACGACATGATGCCTGTTCTCGCTTGATTGAATCTTTGATGAGCTCGCAAAACGTCAGGAAGTCTCAGTCGAGTCGCGGGGTGGCTGGGGGCCTTTTTCGCTGCTGTGAAAAAACTCAGCCGCCCGATCTCGTAGAATCGGACGGATGGCCAGACAGTAAACAGAGGCTGGTTGGTTCGCAACGGCTTGCTTTTCAATGTCCATTCGTTCAAGCGCGTCCGTCCGATCCAACGATATCCGGCGGCTTCAAACACGTTTTCGCAGCAAGCTCAAAAGGCTTCCCCAGCCACCCCGCCGATGCCCATCATTCCCGAAAAGCACGGGAAAAGCGACTTTTTGCGACCTCATCAATCTTGATGGAGTCGCAAAAAGTCGCTAACCACCTATTTTCCTTCAAAGCCGGGCCTCCAGCAGGAGGGCGGGTGGTGTTTTGCAAAGCAGCGGAAACTGTTTGAAGCAGCCGGAGATCGTTGGATCGGGCGGACGCTATTCATTGATATTGATTTGAAAAACAGCTTGTTGGAAACCAGCAGCCCATTCTTTTCATTTTGGCCATCCGCCCGATCCTACGAGCTCGGGCTGCTGAGTTTTTCCGCTGCTGAGCAAAATTCACCCGCCTTCCTGCGGGTCAAATGAGAGGGCCTGACTTTTTGCGACTCCATCATCTTTCAGGTTGCTGCAGAAGCGCCTTTCCACGCCTGAGGATTGAGGCAATTGGGGGGAATTCTCCCTTCGAGCCCTTCGATGAGGTTGCGCACGGCCAGCTCGGCCATTCGGGTTCGCGTTTCGAAGGTGGCGCTGCCGACATGTGGCAGCAACACCACGTTCGGAAGTTCGGCAAGACCAGGGGCCATGGCCGGTTCATGTTCATAGACATCGAGACCTGCAGCAGCGATGGTGCCGTTCTTCAGGGCTTCTACGAGGGCTTCTTCGTCCACGACGGGGCCTCGGGATGTATTGATCAAAATCGCCGTAGGCTTCATTCGGGCCAGTTGCGGTCTTCCGATCGTATGAGCCGTTTCGGTTGTCAGAGGAACGTGCAAGGTGACCACATCGGATTCCGTGAGCAGGGTGTCGATGTCGACCTGGGTGACGGCATTTTCTCGGGCCGTTTTCGAGTCGATGGGGGAGCGATTGGTACACAGCAGCCGCATGTCGAAACCGCGGGCACGCCTGGCTACAGCCTGTCCAATCCGGCCGAATCCGACGATGCCGAGGGTTTTGCCACTGACCTCGGTTCCTAAAAAGTCGAGGGGCGCCCAGTAACGAAATTGACCCGACCGCATGCGGCGGTCGCCCTCGACGATGCGTCTTGCGGTCGCCAGGATCAGGGCAAAGGCGAGCTCCGCCGTGGCATCCGTCAGCACATCGGGCGTGTTCGTAACGAGAATACCTCTGCGGGTGGCGGCTTCCACATCGATGTGGTTGTAGCCGACACCGTAGTTGGCGATAATCCGAAGGCGATCCGCCTTCTCGAGCAGGGGCGCATCGATGGTATCGGAAATGGTGGGAATGAGCCCGTCGATGGTTGCAATGCATTCCATCAGCCGCTCTTTCGCCATGGGAACCGAGGGGGAGCCGATTTCGACGGTGTAGCGGGTTCGCAGCGGGGCCAATGCGGCATCGGGAAGGGCCTGGGTGATGAGAACGATCATGAGGTCACCTCCTGCAATCCGGTAACGAGAAAGGTGTCGCAGGTGGTTGTATACCCCCTGCGATCGCAGTAGTTTTCGATGGCTTCGATGGATGGTTCCGCTTCCCAACGACTGTTGACGATCAGGTCGGACAATCCATCAGCCGTTTCCATCGATCTCTCAGGACATCGACGGCTTTTCGGCCCGCTTCTCCGAGAGAAACGGAAAAATCGTTGACATAGAGTGCGATGTGCTGCTCGATGATGTCGTCCGCCATCTCCTGTGCGTGGCGGCGGATGAACGCCCGGGATGCCTCGGGATGGTTTCGGGCATGTTTCAGAGAGGCACGGATGAGCGCCTCGATCGCTTCCGTGTGATCGGCCAGATCGTTTCGGGCAGCGATGCAGCCGAGGGGAATGGGGCAGGAAGTCATCTGTTCCCACCAGTCTCCCAGATCGATGAGGGTGGTGCAATCGTATCGGTCGACGACGAAACGGCCCTCGTGGATCACCACCCCGGCATCGAAGCTACCGGAAGCCACACCGGGCAGGATGGCATCGAAGGGCGTTTCCACCAGATGCGAATCCCGAGCGGTCGGCTGCCAGAGCCGCAACAGCAGGCAGGCCGTAGTGAGCCTTCCGGGAATGGCGATGCGGGCCTGGGTGATGTCGAGGGTTGGATTCCGAGTGACAACGAGCGGACCGCAGCCAAAGCCGAGGGCGGCCCCGGCATCGAGAAGACGATAGCGGTGTTCGAGCTGCATCAAGGCTGCAAACGAAAGCTTCGTCAGGCCATAGCGACCTTCCATGGCCTGACGGTTCAGTGTCTCGACATCGGCCAGTACCGGATGGAACCGAAAGTTGCCTGTGTCGATCCGACCTTCAACGAGGGCATGAAAGATGAACGTGTCATTCGGGCAGGGGGAGAAGGCGATATCGATGTCGATCATGGCCGGGTTCCTTCTTCGAAGCGCTTCAGCACCCGGTATCGGGAATCGCGCAATACGGGTGTCTTTCCGGCGTTTCGGATCAGACGGATCGTGGCATCCCGGTCCGTGTGGTGAGCTGCACCCGTTGCCTGAATGACCCGTTCCTCGGTCAGCACCCCGCCCATGTCGTTTGCACCCATCGAAAGCGCCAGTTGCGCCGTCTGAAGACCTTCCGTCAGCCATCCGGTCTGAAGAAAAACGACGTTGTCGAGATAGATACGGGAGATGGCCGCCATGCGCAGGTAGTCGACCGATGTGGCCTGTCGGACATGGGACATTCGAGTGCCGCCCGGTGCGAACGACCAGGCGATGAAGGCCATGATATTGCCGCATTCGTCCTGAATGCTGCGGATCACGTCGAGGTGTTGAATGCGCTGCTTCGGTGTTTCTCCCATGCCGTAAGTCATGGTGGCGCTCGACATCATGCCGTTGCAGGCAAGGGAACGCATGACGGTGCACCATTCATCCGTCGTCAGTTTCTTTGGGGCGATCTGTTTTCGGATGTCGTCCACCAGAAGATCGGATGCTCCGGGAATCGAATCGGCGCCTGCTTCCTTCAGGGCGATGACCGTCTCGTCTACCGAAAGACGGGATTTGCGGCCCATGTGAACGATTTCGGCAGGGGAAAAGGAATGAAGCCAAATGTTCGGAAACATCCGTTTTACCGATAAAACGATCCGGACATAATCGTCGATCCGCCATTCGGGATGAAGCCCACCCTGAAGCATCACCTGCGATCCCCCCATGTTCACCAGCTCCCGAACCTTGGCGAGGATGTCGTCGATGGACAGGGTGTAAGGGGCGATCCGTCCTGCCCTCGCATGAAAGGCGCAGAATCGGCAGCCGGCTTCACATACATTCGTGATGTTGATGATGCGGTCGATGATGAAGCCGACATCCTCGTCGTTCTTGATCCAACGTCTACGAAAATCGGCCGCCTTCCCGAGTTCGAGAAGGTCCCAGTCGAAGAGCTCCAGAGCCTGGGATACATCGATGCGTTTTCCGTCGTAAATGGTCGAAGAAACATTCATTGGAAGAATCCAAACGATCGGCTGATGAGAAAATTGCAACAAGTCGCTTCTACCGCGATTTTGTCGATTGTCGGGTCTGAGCATGGCGGGCTGTGTTACGGTCTTCCGTTCGGGTAGGTTCGCACTACGAACGACTCGTCTTTTCGCTGCGGATATTGGCCAGACTGAATTCGTCGGGCAAGAACCGAATGGTATCCGTCTGCGGAAGAAATCCGGCGGTTGCGGCCCGATCCAAAAAAAAGCGCATGGCCTTCTTGAGCGCACCGCTGAACTCGTAACGCAACAGGGTGTAATACATGTAAATGTCATAGGCAATGTCCGGGTAGCGTTCCCTTGCCCGGGCAATCATCCGCTCCTTTTCCGTTTCCAGTTTGCTCAGGGAATGGCAATAGGCGTCGATCACGGTGCGGATCTCGTCTCCGAAGGGCTGCAGGGCATCCCTTCGTACCGCAAAGACAGCAAATACAATTGGATGGCCGGTCTTTCTAAACCAGAGATCTCCCAGATCGTAGGTGTAGGATACGGCTTCCCGTGCCGGGTACAGGGCTTCGTTTCCGATGACCAGGGCTGCATCCATGCCTTCGAGCTTTGGATAGGGCGCAGATGGTATGTAGGTCGGCTCGATGCCGTAAACCGTTTTCAGAAGTGTTTTCAACATCACCACACTCGTCTGGGATGCCGTGCTGAGGCCGACGGTTTTTCCATCCAAGGCTTCGATCGGCACCTTGCTGAGCAATACGACCGAGCGTACATATCCGATCGAGGCCAGGCAGAAGTCCGGAAGCAACAGGACATCATGCTGCATGAAGGCATAGGATGCCGTCGATATGGGGCTTACAGAGAGCTCTCCTTCGACCATTTTCCGGTTGAGGTCTTCGGGGTGTCCTCCGATGAGGTCGATACCCGGTGGGGGATCCGCCAGAAGGGTGCTATATAATGGAAAGCAGTTTAGATAGTCGATGTAACCGATGCGAATGGGAACTCTCCTTTCGGTGATCCTGCATAGGCGGCCGTGGTGCGCACTGGTTGAAATCCGGCCGCCACGATGAGGTGCTTTAGAAAGCTTTCGGAACCGTAATCGGGCGTCGTGGCTCCGGCTGCATGGACGACTTTCTCTTGGTTGTAAGTGGCTCCGATGTCATCCACGCCGAACCACAACAGGTTTTGTGCCATCCGTTCCCCGACATACATCCACAGCGCCTTGATATGGGGGATGTTGTGGAGGAAGATCCGGCTGGTGGCATAAATGCGGGCGATGTCGTATCCGCTCGTTCTCGGTCTTGCCCGGTCAATGGCCGTGTTTGCCGGATGAAAGGCCAGGGGGACGAAGGTCTTGAACCCGCCGGTTTCGGACTGAAGCGCCCGAATCCGAGACAAATGATCGACGATGTGGATGTCGGTTTCGATGTGACCGAAAAGCATGGTGGCATTGGTTTTCAGGCCGAGGCCGTGGGCCGTACGCATGACGTCGAGCCAGCGCTCGCCGGAAATTTTTTTCGGGGAGAGGATGCTTCGAATCTCAGGGGCGAAGATCTCGGCTCCGCCGCCGGGAATCGCGCCGAGCCCGGCATCGATCAGCCGCTGGATGACCGTTTCCAGAGAAAGGCCGTTGATGCGGGCGAAATAGTCGTATTCGACTGCTGTAAAGGCGACGATGAACAGATTCGGATCGATCCGTTTGATCGTGTGCAGCATTTCCTCGAAATAGGAGAGAGGCAGATCGGGCCTGAGCCCACCGACGATGTGTACCTCCTCGATTCTGTCGGAAAGTGCTGCACGAACCCGCCGTTCCACTTCCCCGATGTCGTAGAGATAGGCCTTTTCGCTGTCCGCATCGCAACTGAAGGCGCAGAGGGGGCATCGAAGCTCGCATACGTTCGTGTAGTTGAGATTCATGTTGACGCCATAATAGGCGTTCTTCCCATTCCATCGATGCCGCAGGATCTGGGCGATCCGGCCGATATCGAGGATGTTGTTCGATCGAAGCAGAAAAAGCGCATCGTCTTCGGAAACCGCCTCTTCGTGAAGGACTTTTTCGGCAATGGCACGAAGTCGTGGATCGGCCATGCCGTCGGTGATCGGGATCATGGAACGGATGCCTCAGTTGGTCTCAAGGTGATTTGGATCTTCGGCCAGGATGATAGAGAAGGGGGATTGCGGTGTCAACTGTTCACGGTGCTTGCCGTTGCATTGTGGACATACTTCGGATGACGACAGGCAATGGCAATATGCACGCTCGCCCTGTGCATCTTCCCGTTTCAAGGTAAATTGACGAATCATTCAATTCTTTGCTGAAGCGATTGTCCCACATCTTGCTGAAGATTACCTCTAAATTCATCGCATTTTCCGATAGCTCTATCTGAATAAAAATTTCTGTTGACTTGTCCGTTCGGGTTTTGGTAATGAATGAGTATTCATTCATATGGCAGCGACAGGGAGGTTCCTATCAGTACCCGAGACAAGAACAGCGATAAATACACCCGCATTCTCGAAGCGGCGGTGAAGGTCTTTGCGGAGCAGGGCGTCCACCAGTCCACTGTATCCCAGATCGCCAGGGAAGCCGGTGTCGCAGACGGAACCATCTATCTCTATTTCAAGAACAAGGACGATATCCTGGTTCAGTTTTTCGAGGACAAGGCCAGGCAGGTCTTCGAACGATTCCGGGAAGAAGTGGACAGGGGAGACAATGCCATCGAAAAACTTCGAAATCTTATTCGAAGGCATCTCGACGAATTCCAACGCGATCGAAACCTGGCCATCGTCTTCCAGTCGGAAACCCACCGGATGAATCCCACATCCCGGGAGCAACTGAAATTTATATCCAAGATGTACCAGGACATCGTTTCCGAAATCGTCGAACAGGGACAGGTGGAAGGCTGTATCCGAAAGGACCTTTATATGAGCCTGGTCAAGCGGTTCATTTTGGGGGCGGTGAACGAAACGATCGGGCACTGGCTTCACAGTGGTGGAAAATATGATTTGACAACCATGGCCGATCCCCTGATGGATCTGTTTATTCGAGGAATCGGTACCCAGCTTTCGGTGGCCCGAATGGAGGCCGCCAGGCATACAGAACCCTATCCAGCATAAGGAGACAAACGATGGCCCAACAGATTGCCGATCGCAGAGATGTCGATTTCGTGTTGTTCGAACAACTCAAGGTCGATGAACTCAGCAAAACAGAGAAATTCGCGGATTTCAACAAGAAGACCATCGACATGGTGGTTACGGAAGCCAGAAATCTGGCCATCAAGGAAATCCTGCCGACCCAGAAGATCGGGGATGAAGAAGGATGCAAGTTCGAAAACGGCAAGGTGACGGTTCCGGAATGTTTTCACCGGATTTATGATCTCATCAAGGAAGGCGAATGGGTGGCCATGCCCGAAGAGCCCGAATGGGGTGGTCAGGGCATGCCCAAGACGGTTGCCATGGCTGCGGGAGATTATCTGGTCGGCGCCAATTTCTCCTTCATGATGTATCCGGGATTGACCCACGGTGCAGGAAAGTTGATCGAGGAATTCGGTACCGATCTTCAGAAGAAACTCTTTCTGAAGAAAATGTATACGGGCGAATGGGCCGGGACAATGTTGCTGACCGAACCCCAGGCCGGATCCGATGTCGGTGCACTGACGACATCGGCCGTCAAGAATCCGGACGGCACCTATTCGATCACTGGAAACAAGATCTTCATCTCCGGCGGTGAGCACGATCTGGCCGAAAACATCATCCATCCGGTGCTGGCACGAATCGAAGGTGCCCCGGCCGGAACCAAGGGAATTTCTCTATTCATCGTACCCAAGATTTGGGTCAACGAGGATGGCAGCCTCGGTGAATTCAACGATGTGGTGTGCACCGGCATCGAAGAAAAAATGGGCATTCACGGCAACGCCACCTGCTCACTGACCCTCGGCGGCAAAGGCAAATGCCGCGGCTTGTTGTTGGGCCAGGAAAACAAGGGGATGCGGGCCATGTTCCTGATGATGAATGAAGCTCGTCTTCTCGTGGGACTCCAGGGATTCACCTGTGCATCGAACGCCTACTGCTATGCCGTCAACTATGCCCGTGAGCGTATTCAGGGCAAACACCTGCTGAAATCGATGGATGAAAATGCTCCCGGCGTGCCGATCATTCAACATCCGGATGTCCGCCGACAGCTGATTCACATGAAGGCCTTCGTGGAAGGGATGCGCAGCCTTCTCTACTATGTCGGATATTGTTCGGATCGGGTGACCTTGGCCAAAGACGAAGCCGAACGGGACAAGTACCAGGGACTCATCGAAATTTTGACTCCGGTTGCCAAAGGTTATGTGACGGATCGGTCCTTCGATGTATGCAGCCAGGGGGTTCAGGTATACGGCGGCTATGGCTTCATCAAGGAATATCCGATGGAACAGCTCCTTCGGGATTGTCGCATCACAATGATTTACGAAGGAACCAACGGTATTCAGGCGATGGACCTGCTGGGACGCAAGCTCGGCATGAAGAAGGGCAAGCCCATCATGGATCTGCTGGGTGAAATTCAGAAGACTATCGCTGCTGCAAAAGCCATCGAAGGGCTGAAGGGTGCAGCGGAACAGGTCGAAAAAGCCCTGAACAAGCTGGGTGAAGTAGCCATGCACATGGGTGCTACAGCCATGTCGGAGAAGGTGCTGAACGCATTTGCTTTTGCTCATCCTTTCCTCGAAGTGACCGGTGATGTCATCCTGTCCTGGATGCTGCTTTGGCGTGCAGTGGTTGCGGCTCCTCAGCTGGAAAAACTCGCCGGCGGTTTCGACCCGGAAGCGAGAAGGGCTGCGGCAGAGAAGAACAAGAACGCCGCTTTCTATGAAGGTCAGATCCGCAGTCTGGAATATTTCACCAATTCCATCCTGCCGATCACCCATGGCAAAATGCGGGCCATTCTTGCGACCAACGGTGCAGCCATCGAAATTCCGGAAGCGGCATTCGGTGCCTGATGTCACCGGTTGACGATGTATGAAGCAAGGCAGGGGGCGGATACGATTCCATCGTTTTCGCCCTCTGTTCGTTCCGGTTGTTTCGGATCGTCATGAACACGGGTTCCGCTGTTGAGCAACATTCACCCGCCCTCCTGCTGGAGGCCCGGCAATTGACCCGATCGGGGCAGAGGCGACTTTTTGCGGAGTCGTGGGGTTGCTGGGGAAATTTCCCTTGACCGTAGAATCGATTCCTAGAATAATGTGAATGAATACTCATTCATAACCACAAAAACCATTTTCTTTTTTGAAATGTTGTGTTAAGGAATTCGGCTTCATGAGCGCCGGCCGAGCGCTCGGTTCCTGTCGGCCGCTAGATCATACTCGAAAGAAGGGAGATGGGTTTACTGTATGGAAACTGCGTTGATTTCTCCGGCAAAAGCATGGGTGATGGGGATACCGACCGTGATTTTCTCGGTATTGATCCCGCTGATCGGCGTGGCCGCTTTCACCTATATCATCGCCAAGAGGTTGGCCCCTTTGGTCCGCGCAAAGCCCGATCCGCGTCTGGATCGCCCCATCGATCGGCTGAAGGCCATGCTCCTGTATGCCGTTGGACAATACAGACAACCGCGATACATGATGGCGGGTGTTCTGCATATCGTTCTGTTCGCAGGCTTCATGATTCTGTCGCTTCGTTCCATCACCCTGGTGGTTCTCGGTATTCAGGAAGGGTTCGTCCTTCCGGGACTGGGCGGAGTGGTCGGCCATATCTACAATGTACTGAAAGACATCGCAGCGACCCTCGTCCTGATTGCCTGTATCATCGCAGCCGTGCGACGCGGCATTTTTCAGCCTGAGCGTTATGACGTTCCCAAACGTTACGGGAAAAACCATACGGGCGAGGCTGTCTTCGTTCTCATGCTGATCTCGACGTTGGTGACCTGCGACATGCTCTTCGAAGGCACCTACGTTGCCGCTCAACTCAAGAAAGGCATCTCACCCGAATTTGTGCTTCCAGCGACAGGAACCTGGTTTGCGGCAAACTTCTTCAACGACTCCTCCTTTGCGGTGCTCCAGCGGGTTCACCTGGGGGCCTACTACCTGCACGATCTCGTTTTCTTCTTCTTCCTGTGTTTTCTGCCGATGGGAAAACATTTCCATGTCATCACTTCCCTTCCCAACGTATTTCTGATGAAACTACGCAAGGGTGTCATCAAACCCGTCGAGTGGGGGGTGGATGAAAGCAAGCTCGACGAGCTCAAATCTTTTGGGGTGAAGAAATTCGAGGACTTTACGTGGAAACACATGCTTGATTTTTATTCCTGTGCAGACTGCGGCCGTTGTTCGGATCAGTGTCCGGCCAACGCCGTCAAGCGCCCACTCTCTCCCCGGTTCATCTCCATCAAGTCGCGTGACTACTGTTTCAAGAACTACCCGATCCGCGGAGAGATGACTCCCAAGGACGAGATGCTGATCGGAACCATCTTCACGGAAGACGAAATTTGGTCCTGCACCACGTGTGGCGCCTGTGAGGCCGAATGCCCGATCTTCATCGAATACATCGACAAGATCGTCGATCTGAGAAGAGGAATGGTCGACGAGGGAATGGTGCCCCAGTCGCTGCAGAAACCGCTCAAGGCTATCGAAAAGCGCGGAAATCCCTGGGGCAAGATGGAAAAGAAACGATCCGAATGGGTGAAGGCCCTCCCCGAAACCTGTGAAGTGAAGCTCTTCGAGCAGGGAGATGTCGCCGAAACCCTGTATTTTGTTGACAGCATCACCTCTTATGACGATCGCATGCAGAAGATCGCTCAGGCCACAGCAAAGGTGCTGTCTTCTGCCGGGATCGAATTCGGCATATTGGGCAAGGATGAGAAGGATTCCGGCAACGAAGTCCGTCGATTCGGTGAGGAAATGCTCTTTCAGGATTTGAAAAGCCACAACACCGAGATGATCCGAGAAAGCGGAGTGACCCGGATCGTGACTTCCGATCCGCACGCATTCAATGCCTTGAAAAATGAATATGCCGGTCTTCCACCCGTCGAGCACATCAGCCAAACGATCGTGAAGGCCGTTTCAAGCGGGCGGTTGCGTCTCAAACCCATCGAAGACGTCCAAAAAGTCTATACCTATCATGATCCTTGCTATTTGGGACGGCACAACGGGGTATACGAAGATCCGAGGAAGGCCCTCGACGCCATCCCGGGGCTCAGACGGGTCGATATGCTCAAGAGCCGGGATCGCTCCTTCTGCTGTGGCGGCGGCGGGCTGATGCTGTTCTACGAACCGGAAGAAGAGCAACGAATGGGGGTCCTTCGGGTGAAGATGGCTCAAAAGGCCGGTGCCAATGTGATTGTCACTGCATGCCCCTTCTGCCTTGTCAACATGGAGGATGCCATCAAGGTTGCCGGTCTTGAAGGGAAAATGGAAGCCATCGATTTGGCGGAACTCATCGAACGCCATATCGACAGGGGTGAAGCAGAAGAGCAGGGGACAGGTACGCCCGAAGTATAATCTGCAATTCAAGAGGCCTGAATTCATCAGGTGAAAACCGATAACCAAGGAATTGGAGGAACGCATGGAAATTTTGGTATGTGTCAAGCGAGTTCCCGATACGGCGGAAAACGAAATCGTCGTCAACAGCTCGGGCTCCGATATCGAACGGGGTGATCTCGTCTACTCCGTCAACGAATGGGACAATTACGCCGTTGAAGAAGCCATCCAGATTCGGGATCGGGTCGGTGGCAGCGTTACTGTGGTCACTGTCGGCGATGAAGAATCCGAAGAAGTGCTGCGTCGGGAAATGGCTATGGGGGCAGACAAAGGAATCTTGATTTCGGATCCGGCATTTGAAGGTTCCGATGGGAAGGGTATTGCAACCATTCTGAAGGCCGAAGTCGAAAAGGGCAAATACGATCTGATCCTGACCGGTGCCCAGGCCGACGACGGAGCAGCCCAGGTTGGTGGAATGCTGGCCGCTATGCTCGATCTGCCCTTTGCATCGCTCGTCAACAAGATCGAGATCGTCAATGAAAAGACCATCCAGGTCGGACGGGAGGTCGAAGGTGGAAATCAGGAAATGAACGAAATTTCTCTGCCCTGCGTGCTTTCCATCCAGACCGGTATCAACGAACCTCGCTACGTCGGTATTCGCGGTATTCGCAAGGTGGCCTCCGTGGAAATTCCCGTTCACAAGGCCGCCGATTTGGGCGTCGATACGGCCAAGGTCGGCAAGGCCGGTGCAAAAGTGAAGAAAGTCGATTATTTCATTCCGCCTGCCGGTAAAGGCGCCGAAATTCTGGAAGGCAGCAGCGAAGAAATCGCCGACAAACTCATTGAACTCTTGAAGGCCAAAGGAGGGATTAAGTAATGGCACTTTCCATATTTGCACTGATCGGGCACAAAAACGGCGCAGCCGATGATTCCGCCTTTGAACTGGCAGCCGCTGCCAAGGCCGTCGACTCAGGCGCTTCCCTCACTGCTGTCGTTTGCGGAGCCGGTTCCGAACTCGATTCCGTTTGCCAAGCCGTTTCTGCCGTATACCCAACGGTTTGGAAGATCAACCATGCCGGCCTTGCTTATCCAAACGCCGAAGCGCTTCGACCGGCATTGGCCAAGGTGATCCCGAAGGGTGCCATCGTCCTGATGGCCCATGACACCCTCGGAATGGATCTGGGGCCCGGGCTTTCCATCAAGCTCGATGCAGCCTTTGTACCGGATGTCGTCGGGATCGAAGGTCTTGACGGCAATGTCCTGAAACTGGTTCGACAGGAATTCGGTGGTCAGGTCAGCACCCACATTCACTGCGATATCAGGGATGGTGCCGTGATCAACGTGCGTTCGGGAGCCTTCCAACCGACCGGGGAAACCGCCTCCGGATCCGTTGTGGACAAGAGCGGTGATGTCGGTGACATTCAGCCGAAGCGAAAGTATCTGGAAACCGTCGTTGCGGAAGTGGGAGATGTCGATATTACGAAAGCCGATGTTTTGGTGTCCGTAGGCCGCGGCATCGAAGACCAGGAAAACATTTCCATCGCTCAGGAACTGGCCGATACGATCGGGGCCGTCGTATCTTGTTCCCGTCCCATCGTGGATGCCAAATGGCTGGAAAAATCCCGGCAGGTCGGAACTTCCGGAAAAACCGTCAAACCCAAGGTTTACATCGCTTTGGGAATCAGCGGTTCCTTCCAGCATTTGGGCGGCATCAAGGGCAACCCGTTCATGGTGGCCATCAACAAGAATCCCAAGGCCCCCATCTTTCAGGTGGCCGATGTGGGTGTGGTGACCAATTTGCTCGAATTTGTACCCGAGCTGACCGAACGGATCAAAGAGAAGAAATAACCGATACCCGAAATCCATCGGGAAGCGAACGCCGGCTCATCCATCCAGAGATGATGGTGCCGGCGTTTTCTTTTGCTTCGCCAGGAGGAGAAATGGCAACCGGTCGTTCGTTAAAGGGGTGGGGGAACATCCTCAAGCCTCCGAGGCTTCGGGTAGGGGAACGTATCGCCGTGGTGTCGGTTGCCGGGGTGGCCGATCGAGATCGGGTGGAGGCCGGGACGCAGATCGTCAAGGAGATGGGCTGGGTTCCGGTGATCTGGGAGGGATGTTTCGACGATATCGACGGGTTTGCCGGAACGGATGTGCGACGCGCCCGGCGGTTTCAAACGGCCTGGGACGATACGACCATCCAGGGCGTCTGGTGTGCTCGGGGAGGCTATGGTTCCATGCGAATGCTTCCGTATATCAATTTCGATCGCCTCCGGTCCAGACCCAGGGTGCTGATGGGATTCAGCGACATCACGGCCCTTCATGCGGCCATCTATCGAAACTGTCGAATGGTCACGTTTCACGGACCGCTCATCTCGACCCTTCCGGAAACGAGCGATACGGCACGGCAATGGATGGCGGCTATGCTGAGAGGCGAAGAATCCCTGACGATGGCCGTCGCTTCAGCGATCATCCTGCATCCCGGAAAAGTCGTCGGACCGCTGTTCGTGGGAAATCTGGCCACCCTCTGTCATCTTCTGGGAACACCCTACGCTCCAAATCTGGCAGGCCACATTCTGATCCTGGAAGACATTGGCGAACGGTGGCATCGCGTAGACCGAATGTTCGTTCAACTGCTTCTATCCGGAGCGCTAAAAGAAATCGGCGGCATCCTGCTCGGCTCGTTCGAGGATTGCGGTCCCTTTCCGGAGCGCATTCTACGGATTGTCGAAGAAATCGGGACGGTGCTGCGTGTTCCCGTTGCAGCCGGCCTTCCGGTCGGCCATCAGGCAGACAACCGCACCCTGCCTACCGGCATTCTTGCGGAATGGGATTCGGAATCGAGAACGTTGCAGCTGCTGGAAACTCCGACAGCTTCCTGAATCAAAAGAAAATCGATACGAATGGATTTGTCCAAGGTCGATCGGTTGATGTGCAGCGCTCTAGGAGAAGGGGTTTTCCCTGGAGCCGTGGTGTTGGTCTTCGACAGAGAGGGCATCCGATTTCATGAGGCCTATGGTGATGCGAATCGGTTCTCTCGTCAACCGATGCATCGCGATACCTGCTTCGATCTGGCTTCGCTGACCAAGCCGCTGGGGACGGCCCTTGCCGTTGCCGTGCTGGTTGCAGCAGGTGTTGTATCCTTCGATCAACCCATCGGCAGGGTGTTGGATCCCTTTGGCGATCGGGTCGAAGGCACGGTGACGATCCGGGAGTTGCTTTCCCACTCCAGCGGGTTTTCCGCCTACAGGCCGTATTATCTCCACGTCAATCCCCTTCGGGGATGCAGTGACCTGCAGGCGCTGCGTCGGCTGCTTTCTCGGGAGACACTGCGGTGTAGGCCGGGGCGGGAAACCGTTTACAGCGATATCGGATTTATGTTGCTGCAGTGGTTCGTTGAAACCGTGAGCTCCATGAGGATGGATGCACTGCTGCAGCAGGAAGTTTACGACAAGATTGAAGGATGCGGCCTCTTCTACAACGATGTCACTAAACCCGTGTCTCCTGCAGTATATGCGGCAACCGAATGGTGCCCGTGGAGATGCCGCCTGCTGGTCGGCCAGGTACATGACGAGAATGCCTGGGCATTCGGTGGAATCGGCGGACATGCCGGATTGTTCGGAAGGGCCGTCGATACCTACCTGCTGCTTCATCGCTTGATGCAGGAGCTCGATGAGAAGGTTGAGAAACCGTTGTTTCCTCGATATGTGCTCCAGGAGATGGTTCAAAGATTTCCGCTATCCGGCAGCAGAGCGCTCGGTTTCGATCTGCCCGCTGCCGATGGTTCTTCATCCGGAAAATGGTTTTCACCCGAAAGCATTGGTCATCTGGGCTTTACGGGTACATCCTTCTGGGTGGATGTGTCGCGTCGGATCGGCGTCATCCTGTTGACCAACCGCGTTCATCCTTCCCGAAACGCCATCGCCATTCGACGATTTCGACCGATCCTGCATGATGCCGTCATGCAATGCCTCGGATTCGGGGAAGAGGGTTGAACGGGTTAACCCGATAATTTCCTTGTTCTGACGAGCGTATATTGATAAAAAAGAGAGGTTTTAGCGCTTACGGGTTCAAGGTTTGAATCCATCACCTTCATCAAGTTGCGGGATGGTTATATGAGTTTTTTCAGTGGACTGTTGGGCATGTTTTCGAGTGATCTGGCCATCGATTTGGGAACGGCCAATACACTCGTCTATGTGAGGGGAAAAGGTATCGTGCTTCGGGAACCATCGGTTGTGGCCGTGCGAACGGACGACCGCATGAAGAACCGGGTTCTGGCTGTCGGGTTGGAAGCCAAGAACATGTTGGGAAAAACCCCAGGAAACATCGTGGCCATTCGGCCCATGCGGGAAGGTGTCATCGCTGATTTCGAAGTGACCGAAGCCATGCTGCGGCATTTCATCCACAAGGTACACAACCGCAGGTCCTTTGTTCGACCACGGATCATCATCGCTGTACCTTCCGGAATCACCCAGGTGGAAAAACGGGCCGTTCGAGAATCCGCCGAATCGGCCGGGGCAAGAGAGGTGTTCCTGATTGAAGAGCCCATGGCTGCGGCGATCGGTGCCGGTCTTCCCATCACCGAGCCGACCTGCAACATGGTTGTGGACATCGGAGGAGGAACAACGGAGGTCGCCGTCATTTCGTTGGCCGGTATTGTTTATTGCAGATCTCTTCGGGTGGCAGGTGACAAAATGGATGCCGCCATCATGCAGTACGTCAAGCGCAAGTACAACCTGCTGATCGGGGAGCGGACATCCGAAATCATCAAGACGACCATCGGAAATGCTTACCCGGATCCAGACCATATCGAAACCATCGATGTAAAGGGAAGAGACCTGGTTTCCGGTATCCCGAAAATCTTGACGATCGATTCCGAAGAAGTCCGCCTTGCCATCTCCGAACAGTTGGATGCCATTCTGGAAACGGTGAAAATCGCACTCGAGCAGACGCCGCCGGAATTGTCCGCAGACATCGTCGACCGGGGAATCGTACTGACAGGCGGAGGCGCGCTGCTGAAAAACCTCGATAAACTTCTCATGGAGGAATCGGGGCTTCCGATTCGGGTCGCAGAAGACCCCTTGTCCACCGTGGCTCTTGGATCCGGAAAAGCGTTGGATAACATCGAAATCCTTCGACAGGTCGTCATCAATTAGGGAGAGAATCGAGCCGGAACGGCTCGGTGAAGTGACACTCGATCCCTATATCGGTCGAAAGTTGCAGATGGTTGAGGCCCCATTTGCTTGGATCGGATCTTCGATGACAGCCTTCAACGGTCACGATGATTTCGGAAGAGCCTCTTGTCAGATATCCTTCCGACAAATCGTTTCTTTTTGGGATATTCTTTTTGCCGTATGTTCCGATGACGGCCTTCATGATCGCCGACATTTCCATTCCGGGCTTTTTTCTCTATGCTGAATCGAAAGGTGATGGTTGCATTGGTGCTGATCCTGGTGATCGTTGCCAATGTGTTGATGCTTTTTATTTCCACGGCAAAGCAGGAAAAAGCGGGTGGAAAAACCCAGCTCGGCATGATCATCATTTCTCCGTTTCAGGAAGTTTCCATTACGGCATGGCGGACCATACGATCCTTATGGCATCACTATTTCTGGACGCTTCAGGTTGCTGAAATCAATGACACCCTCACACGTCAACTGCAGACACTGACTCAAGAGCGCAGCCTATATAGGGAAATTCAGATTGAAAACCAACGGCTGCGCCGCTTGCTCGACATGCGTGAGTCGATATCCTACCGAAGTGTCGTTTGTCAGGTGGTGGGCAAGGACCCGTCGCCTTGGTTCAAGACACTGATTGTGGACAAGGGAAAACAGCACGGGCTTCAAAAAGGGATGGCCGCTCTGGCACCGGAGGGGATCGTCGGACAGGTGATCGATGTCACCGATGGATTTGCCAAGGTGTTGCTCGTCATCGATGGCAATTGTGCTGTGGACGCCCTGGGTCAGAACACGCGCGTTCGAGGAATTCTCAAGGGGGGGCCAAACGAAGATTGCTTGTTTCAATATGTATCCCGAAAGGATGATGTTCAACCCGGGGAGACCATTGTTTCCTCCGGTTTGGACGGGGTCTTTCGGAAAGGGTGGCCAATCGGAGAAATTCAATCGGTTCACAAACAGCACTCCGGAATATTTCAGGAAATCACCGTTCGACCGTTTGTCGATTTTCCCAAACTCGAAGAAGTGATCATTGTTCTGGATAAGCCCGAAATCGACTGGCTCAAGCCGTGAGAAGGTTCCTGTATCATCTGTTGCTGCTGCTTTTCCTGGTGGTTCTCAACACCAGCCATCTGTATTCCCTCTCTGTTGTAGGGCTGTTTTCCCTTCTGATCCTCCTGTATCTGGCCTATTTGGCCGGGTATGGAAGCCTTCTGGAAAGCATCGGGGTTGCCCTGGTGTTGGGGTTCCTGATGGATGGGTTTTCAGGTGCGCCGTTCGGTTTGTACATCTCGGCCTATGTTTGGATCGAGATCATCGCTCGTTGGGTGGTGATTTACCTGCATCTCGAAAACCCGATGACCATACGTCTCCTGTTGATCTCCGGAATTCTGGTGGAAAAGACCATGCACGCCTTCGTGCTGACAATCACAAGGCAGGGAAGAATCGTCCCAGAGGAGATGGTTCTGTTGATTCTGGTGCAATGCATTTGGGCGATGCTGATCGGTCCGTTTGGTTTTCGGATGCTTCATAAACTCTATGCACGACGTTCGGCAGTATGAAGGACATCTGAATTCTGTGAACATGCGGATCTGTTCGACTAGCAACCATGCAACGGGTTGAAACCGCGTGATATGTCCGTGCATCGACTGTTGACTCGATCGATAGCAATCATTTGCGCAGTTGTGGATAGACTATGAATCCGGTCAAGCCGCTGCTCACATCCCAAATGCCGGAAGCTGAATGGTACAGACGACGGCTTCTGGTGAGCGTCTGCATCGTTCTTCCCGTTTTTGCCGCGCTGTTTTTCCGATTGTTTTATCTTCAGATCATCGAAGGCGAGAATTATCGATTGCTATCGGAAAACAACTGTATTCGCCTCCAAAAGATCGATTCCCCCAGAGGTCTGATTTATGATCGAAACGGAACCCTTCTGGTGGACAACCGCCCCTCCTACGATGTCGGACTTGTGTTGAAAGATGCCAAACCCCTTGAGCCGGCACTCCAGAACCTTGCATACTTTTTGGGTATTCCGGAAGCGGATATCGATGCCGTTATCGAGAGAAAAAAGCAGTATGCAGCCTTTCGGCCGATTACCGTCAAAGAAAACATATCCCGTGACGTTTTGGCCTTTATAGAAGCCAATCGTTATGACATTCCCGGCATGGTCATCGATGTTCGGCTCAAACGGTACTATGTATTTCCTGGTATTGCTGCCCACGTACTGGGGTATTTGGGGGAGATCAGCTCCGGTGAAATGGCGATGGAGCGATTCATGGCCTATCGTCGGGGAGATACCATCGGGAAATATGGGGTCGAACGAAGCTACGAAGACATGCTCAATGGCAGACGAGGAGGAAGACAAATCATTGTCGATGCAAAGGGAAGATTGTCCACGGTATTGGATACGATTCCATCGGTGCCAGGGGCCAATCTGTTTCTGACCATCGACCTGGATCTGCAGCGGAAAGCCGAATCGCTGCTCAAGGGATGGGCAGGGGCCGCCTGTGTCATCGAGACCCACACCGGTAAGGTTCTGGCAATGGCAAGTTCCCCCGGATTCAATCCGAACGATTTTATTGACGGCATGAGACGGGATCAGTGGGAGCAGTTGACGAAGAACACCTTTCGTCCTCTGGAGAATAAGGCCATTCAGGCCGAATATCCACCTGCATCCACGTATAAGATCATCACGGCGATAGCCGGGCTCGAGGAAGGAGTCATCGATGAACGTACCGTTTTTCAGTGTCCCGGATATTTGAAATTCGGTGATCGGGAATATCGGTGCTGGCGAAAGGGAGGGCACGGGACAGTGAACGTGGTTCGTGCCATTGCTGAGTCTTGTGATGTCTTCTTCTATCAGACCGGCTTGCGCTTGGGTGTGGACCGGCTGGCCTCCTATGCCAAGGCCTTTGGTTTGGGGACACCTACAGGTTTACGATTGGATGGTGAGGCATCGGGTTTGATTCCAACAGCCGCGTGGAAAAAGCGAAAAACGGGGACGAGCTGGCAACAAGGAGAAACCCTGTCCGTTGCCATTGGTCAAGGCTACAATCTGGTAACGCCGCTTCAGAATGCCGTGATGATGGCAGCCATTGCCAACGGAGGTTATCTCATGACTCCCGTTTTGGTGGAGCGTATCGAGAACCCCGATGGAGATGTGATCGAGGAAGGAAAACCCCATGTTCGAGGCAGAATTTCTCTGAGTGCGAAGACGCTGTCTCTCGTTCAAAAAGGCCTTTGGGAAGTGGTAAACGGAGCTTCCGGCACAGCCCGGAACGCTCGGATCGCCGATACCGTCATTGCCGGTAAGACGGGAACGGCCCAGGTCTTCAGCAGAAAGACATCCGGACCTGACGAGGAACGAAGAGCGATGCATCTAAGGTCTCATGCATGGTTTGTCGCTTATGCTCCATTCGAGTCCCCGAAAATCGCCGTATCGGTGATTGTGGAACACGGCGAACATGGATCGAGCGCAGCTGCACCGATTGCATCCGAGCTCATTCGCGCCTATTTCAACCGGCCGGAGGACAGGGACGGAGGAATGAAGGAATAGACTATCTGTGGGTCATCAAAACAGATGGAGCCGCAAAAAGTCGCCTTTCCCGTGCTTTTGGTAAGTGGCGGGCATCAGCGGGGTGGCTGGGGAAGCCTTTTGAGCTTGCTGCGAAAACCTGTTTGAAGCCGCCGGAGATCGTAGGATCGGGCGGACGCAATTCATTGATATTGATTTGAAAGACAGCTTGTTGGAAACCAGCAACCCATTCTTTTCATTTTGGCCATCCGCCCGATCCTACGAGCTCGGGCTGCTGAGTTTTTCCGCTGCTTCGCAAAATTCACCCGCCTTCCTGCGGGTCGATCCAGAGGGCCTGACTCTTTGCGAGCGCATCAAGCGTGTGATGTAGAACAAGGCAGGCATTGCTCTACATCTTCAGCCGTGAGTACCGATCGAGGAGGGGTGGATGATTGACCGACGTTTGATCCAGCATTTCGACTGGATGCTTCTATTGGTGGTTTTGTTGCTGATCGTCGTCGGTTTGACCACGCTTTTCAGCGCCGTTTCGATGGGCAAAACCGGGGCGGTTCAGGGAATATTTTATCGACAGCTCACATGGTACGGCATTGGCATATGCCTGATGTTTGGAATTCTTCTGATCGATTATCGAAAGATGGACTCATTTACCTATTGGATATACTGCCTCACCGTTCTCCTGCTGATAGCCGTTCTGTTTTTCGGAAAACATGTTGCCGGGGCAAGACGATGGCTCAGTATCGGGCCAATTGCATTCCAACCCTCGGAGCTGATGAAACTCGTCATCATTCTGACTCTGGCCAAATATTATGCCAAACGCGTTAGTACCGAGGGATTGCGGTTGTTCGATCTCTTACCGGTTTTGGGGTTCATGGTTGTTCCGTTCCTATTGATCCTGAAACAGCCGGATCTGGGAACTGGATTGATGATTTTGTTGATCACCGGCTCCATGACGTTGTTCGCGGGCATTCGAAGAAAGGTCTTGATCCTGCTGACATCGGTCAGCATTCTCTTCATGCCAATGGGCTGGTTTGTTCTGAAGGAGTATCAGCGTCAGCGTATCCGAACTTTTCTGTCACCTGAGACCGATCCATTGGGAACTGGATATCACATCATCCAGTCCAAAATCGCCGTCGGTTCCGGTCAATTGTTTGGAAAAGGGTATATGAAAGGGACTCAAAACGCACTTTCGTTTTTACCGGAACAGCATACAGATTTCATATTTTCGGTTCTGGCAGAAGATTGGGGACTCGTAGGGTCACTTGTTCTGCTGATGCTTTTTCTGTTTCTAATCATCTATAGTCTCAATATCGCTCACAGTTGCAAGGATCCATATGGTATTTTCCTGGTGTACGGTATCACCAGCCTGTTTTTCTGGGAAGTCATCATCAACATTGCCATGGTGCTGGGGTTGTTACCGGTTGTGGGGATTCCGCTACCCTTTGTTTCATACGGTGGAACGGCCGTTCTGGTCATGATGGCTTCGGTAGGTTTCATTGCCAACGTCAGTATGCGAAAATATCTTTTTGAAGGATAAGCAGACATTACCAAAGATGATGGCCTCGCAAAAAGTCCATCATATGGACGGCTTCGAAAAAAGGCCGCAGGCAAGGAGTGCAAATTTCGCTGCTGCGAAAAAGCTTATCCGTCCGATCCAACGATATCCGGCGGATTCAAGCAGTTTCCGCTGATTCGCAAAACATCACCCGCCCTCCTGCTGGAGGCCCGGCTTTGAAAGACAATCCGTGGATGGTGACTTTTTGCGAGCGCATCACTGTTCACGACCATTACTTGTGCTGTTGAAGAAATTTTCCAGTCCTCCGGACTCTTTTGGAAGGATGGATCCGGCTTTCTCCGGAAGTCGTCCAAAGCCGTGAATTATCCATTGACATCCGGATTATTGGGATGCTATAGACCTGCAGTTTTTTTTGAAGAAAACAGGCGATGGCCTGAAAAATATCATGCTTTCAAACCATTATCCAAAACCGGCCAAGAGGAGGAAATTGTATGATTAGCATCGATGGTTCCGTTGTGATCCAGATCATCAATTTCATCGTGCTGATTTGGGCGATGAATGTGGTTCTTTACAAGCCGATTCGGAAGATGCTGGCGGAAAGAAGCCAGAAATTCAACGAATTGGAGCGAACCATTCAGACATTCAATCAACAGGTCGAGGAGAAGATCAACGCGTGGTCGTTGGGTTTGAAAGAAGCCAGAGCCAAGGGATTGGCCGAAAAGGAAAGCCTGATTCGGGCAGCCGCTGAAGAAGAGAAACGATTGATCGAGAAAATCAACAGCAAGGCGCAAGCCGACCTGGAAGAAATTCGCAAGAAAATCGCTCAGGATGCGCTTTCGGTTCGAGAAGCGCTCCAGAAGGAATTGGAACCGTTGGCCAATGCGATCAGTCAAAAAATTTTGGGGAGGGCTGTCTGATGAAATGCCTGAAAATGAAGGCAGGAACAAAAACGGTTTTGCTGTTGGGCTTCATGATGGTCGTTTTATGTTGTCCGGGTATCGGTATGGCTTCCGGAGGTGAAGAGCATGGAGATGGTCATGGAAAAGGCTGGGTGGCAACCGATACCTATCGGGTGATGAATTTTGTGGTTCTCGTAGGAGGGTTGTTCTTTCTGCTGCGCAAACCACTCGCTCAGGCATTGGACAGCCGGATCAAGGGGATTCAGCTCCAACTCCAAGAGCTCGAGGCCAAAAAAGCAGCAGCCGAAAAGGAATTGGCCAAATACGAAGCCCAGATCGCCCAGCTGAGCCAGGAAAGTGAGAAGATCATTGCCGAATATATCCGGCAAGGCAATGATGCCAAGGCCAAGATCCTGAAAGAAGCTGAAGCTGCTGCCATTAAGCTCGAGGAACAGGCCAAGCGCAACATCGAGCATGAATTCAAGCTGGCCAAAGAGAAGCTTCAGGCTGAAATCATCGAAAAGGCGCTTGAAAAGGCCGAAGTCCGGATCAAGTCTACGATCACCCCTGCCGATCAGAATCTGCTCATCGACGAATATCTACAGAAGGTGGTTGCATAAATGAAAAATTTAGCCATTGCACGACGGTATGCGAAAGCACTTCTGGCAATTGGAAAAGATGACGGGAGGGCTGAACAGTATCGAACAGAGCTGGAAGGCGTCACCCGGATATTCTGTGAAGACAACCAACTCAATTCCATCATCAACAACCCACTCTACCCCGCAGTGTCCCGCAAACAAATTCTCCAAACCATCCTGAAGAAACTTGCCTTGTCCGATGTCATGAACGCCTACCTGCTTTTGCTCTTCGACAAAGGACGTTTCGGTTTTCTCAAGACCATTCACGAATTCTACCAGAAGCTTGCGGATGACTATAAGGGAATTGCACGGGCAACCCTTGCATCGGCCATCGAGCTCTCGGAAGATACGATCGAAAAGATTCGCTCGGCCTTGTCCCGAAAGACAGGCAAAGAAATTGTTTTTGAAGTGACGCATGATCCTTCCCTCATCGGCGGGATCGTTACCAAAATCGGCGATTTGGTTCTGGATGGGAGTATCAGGACACAGTTACTCAACATGAAAGAATCTTTAAAAAGGGGTGAGCGTGTATAAATGGAATTAAGAGCCGAAGAAATCAGTCAAATTATCAAAGATCAGATCAAGGATTACGACAAGAAGGTCGAACTCAGCGAAACGGGTATTGTTCTGTCCGTTGGTGACGGTATCGCCCGTGTTTACGGTCTCGAGAAGGTCATGGCTCTCGAGCTCGTTGAGTTCCCGGGGGGAATCCTCGGACTGGTGTTGAACCTCGAAGAGGACAATGTCGGTGTCGCCATTATGGGCGAAGACATCCACATCAAGGAAGGCGACATTGTCAAGCGTACCGGACGGATCGCTCAGGTGCCCGTCGGTGAGGCGGTTGTCGGCCGAGTCGTGTCAGCAGTCGGTGAACCCCTCGACGGAAAAGGCCCTATCGATGCCAAGGAATACCGCCGGGTCGAGATGGTCGCTCCAGGCGTCATCGCCAGAAAGAGCGTTCATGAACCGATGGTAACCGGCATCAAGGCCATCGACGCCATGACACCCGTCGGAAGAGGACAGAGGGAGCTGATCATTGGCGACCGGCAGATCGGAAAGACATCGATCGCCATCGACTCCATTTTGAGCCAGAAAGGGCAGGATGTCTACTGTATTTATGTCGCCTGCGGCCAGAAGAAATCCACTGTCGCCCAGGTCGTCGCCATTTTAGAAAAGTACGGTGCCATGGCCTATACGACGGTTGTAGCGGCGTGTGCCAGCGACCCTGCCACGCTGCAGTACATCGCTCCCTATGCGGGTTGTGCCATGGCCGAATACTACCGTGACAACAAGAAACACGCCCTGATCATCTATGATGACCTTTCCAAACAGGCTGCAGCCTACCGTCAGGTTTCGCTTTTGCTGCGTCGGCCTCCGGGACGTGAAGCCTATCCAGGCGACATTTTTTACAACCACTCCCGTCTGCTCGAGCGTGCAGCCAAATTGAACGATGAGCTCGGAGCAGGTTCCCTGACAGCGCTTCCGATCATCGAAACCCAGGCTGGCGACGTATCCGCATACATTCCGACGAACGTTATTTCGATTACCGACGGTCAGATTTATCTTGAGCCCAAGCTGTTCTTCGCTGGCATTCGTCCGGCCATCAACGTTGGTCTTTCGGTATCGCGGGTCGGTGGTGCAGCCCAAACCAAGGCCATGAAGCAGGTAGCAGGAACCTTGCGGCTCGATCTGGCACAATACCGCGAATTGGAAGCATTTGCCGCATTCGGAAGCGACTTGGATAAGGCCACCCAGCAACAGCTGACACGGGGTGCCCGTCTGGTGGAAATCCTCAAACAGCCCCTTTATAAGCCGTTGCCATTGGAAAAACAGGTTACCATCCTATATGCCGGCACCCGTGGATATCTCGACAAATACCCCATTGATGTGCTCGCCAAGTATGAAACCGGGTTGTATGCCTTTATCGAGGAAAGACATCCCAAAATCTTCTCCGAGCTGGCCGAAAAGAAGGTGATTACCGATGAAATCGACGCCATGCTCAAGAAGGCATTGGAAGAATACGACGAGGAGTTCAAGGATACGATTAAATAATTCTTGTTTGTGTACATGAACAGGATGCGGCTCGTCTAAAGTCAACGGACGGGCCGAATCGATCCTAACGGAAAACGAATCGTAGTCCAACAGATAAGGGCGAATTCCTATGGCAAAACTCAAGGAAGTCAAAGTCAAAATCAGCGCCGTCAAGAAGACGAAGCAGATCACCAAAGCCATGAATATGGTGGCTGCATCCAAATTGCGAGGCGCGCAGCAGAACATGGAGGCATTTCGTCCTTATGCCCTCAAATTTGCTGAAGTATTGGGAAGCCTGGTTCAGCGATCCGGAGAAGGCGCCAGCCCCTTGATCGTTCCCAGGGATGTAGTCAAACACATCCATATCATCCTGTGCACATCCGATCGAGGGTTGTGCGGCGGGTTCAATGCCAACTTGGCATTCAAAGCTGAAACATTTTCCGATGAAATCCTCAAAAGAGGACAGGGGGTTTCCTTCAGTTGTTTCGGCAAAAAAGGACGGGATTGGTGCCGAAAAGCGAAGATGGAAATCGTTTCAGAGCATATCGGAATTGTGGGTACGAAATTCAATTTCAGCATCGCCTCGACCTTTGGTCAACGTATCATCGACCGTTTCTTGAAGCAGACTTACGATGAGGTCTATATCATCTACCCGGAATTCAGGACGGTATCCAAACAAGTCCCTGTCATTAAAAAGATTCTGCCCATCGAACCGGAGGCTGCCTCCGAAGCTCCTGTCGCGGATGCCTCAAAGGGCTATCAGGCTGAGCATATCTGCGAACCGACGCCCGACGAGTTGTTGGGTCAATTGATGCCGACCCACGTTTTTGTACAGATTCATCGGGCATTGCTCGAAACCTCGGCCAGTGAACATGCAGCCCGTATGGTCGCTATGGACAATGCGACCAAGGCTTGCAACGACATGATCGGAAGTTTGACGCTTGCATTCAACAAAGCCCGCCAGGCTTCCATTACGGCGGATCTGATGGACATCGTCGGTGGTGCAGAAGCGCTGAAAGGTTAACCAGAACCAAAACCAGAGGTTGGAGGAAGAGGAGGCTGTAGAATGGGAGAAAACATTGGATACATTAAACAGGTCATGGGACCTGTTGTGGACGTTGAATTTGAACAAGGGCAATTGCCCCAGATCTTGACCGCGTTGTTGATCACAAACCCGGCCATCAACGATGAGCCCGACAATCTCGTCGTTGAAGTCGCTCAACACCTGGGTGACAACCTCGTTCGTACGGTTGCTATGGATGTTACGGACGGTCTGGTACGTGGCATGCCGGTAAAAGATACCGGTAAGCCGATCATGATGCCTGTCGGACAGGCTGGTCTTGGTCGCGTGTTGAACGTCGTCGGCCGTCCGGTCGATGGTCTGGGCCCGATCAGCCAGGAGAAAATGATGCCGATTCACCGGCCGGCTCCTGCATTTACCGAACAGGATACGACCGTCAAGGTTCTCGAAACCGGTATTAAGGTCATCGACTTGCTGGTCCCCTTCCCCCGCGGTGGAAAGATGGGGCTTTTCGGCGGCGCCGGCGTCGGCAAGACCGTCATCATGATGGAAATGGTCAACAACATCGCCATGCACCATGGTGGTATTTCCGTATTTGCCGGTGTCGGTGAAAGAACCCGTGAAGGAAACGACCTCTACCACGAAATGAAGGATTCCGGGGTTCTTCCGAAAGCCGCATTGATTTACGGACAGATGACCGAGCCCCCGGGAGCTCGTGCCCGGGTCGCCTTGTCGGCATTGACGGCAGCCGAGTATTTTCGAGATGTTGAAGGTCAGGACGTGTTGATCTTCATTGACAATATTTTCCGGTTTACCCAGGCTGGAAGCGAAGTGTCGGCCCTGCTCGGGCGTATGCCTTCCGCTGTCGGTTATCAACCAACGTTGGCGGTCGAACTCGGTGCCTTGCAGGAACGGATCACCTCAACGGATAAGGGATCCATTACCGCCGTTCAATGTGTCTATGTGCCTGCAGACGACTTGACAGACCCGGCTCCGGCAACCACTTTTGCCCATTTGGACGGTACCGTCGTTCTTTCCCGACAGATCGCAGAACTTGGGATTTATCCTGCCGTTGACCCGCTCGATTCCACATCCCGTATTCTTGATGCCAACTACATCGGAGAAGAGCATTATCTGGTCGCGCGAACCGTCCAAAGAATTCTGCAAAAATACAAAGAACTTCAGGATATCATTGCCATTCTGGGTATCGATGAACTTTCCGATGAAGACAAGCTCACCGTAGCCCGCGCTCGTAAAATTCAGCGGTTCCTTTCTCAGCCCTTCCATGTCGCTGAAACCTTCACGGGTATGAAAGGTGCCTATGTCAAGATTGCAGATACGGTCCGGGGTTTCAAAGAAATCTGCGAAGGCAAACACGACGATCTTCCTGAACAGGCGTTCTATATGGTCGGTGGCATCGAAGACGCGGTCGCCAAAGCAAAGAGAATGGCAGAAGTCAAATAATTACCGAAGGATAAACACATGGCCGGAAATATACGATTGGAAGTGGTTACACCCGAAAAAATCGTTGTCAATGAAGAGGCACAAATCGTTGTGGCTCCCGGTTCCTTGGGTGAATTCGGTGTATTGATCGGGCATACGCCTTTTTTGTCCACTCTAAAAATCGGAATAGTCCGGTATAAGGATGCTTCCGGTACTGAACGTTTTGTTTTCGTCAATGGTGGTTTCGCGGAGGCTCTGCCGGACAAGGTGACGATCCTGACACAGTCCGCCGAACGGCGAAAGGACATCGATTTGGAACGCGCCAAGACCGCTTACGAACGTGCCAAAATGCGGCTCGATAAGAAGACAGAAGATATCGACTTTGTTCGTGCGAGGGCAGCACTTGAGAGAGCCTTGCATCGAATGAGGCTTGCAGAAACGCGTAAGTAACGAAACGGTATTTCAGGGTGGTTGAAAGGCAAATCCATGTAAAGGATTTGCCTTTCTTTTTTGGGGTGTAACCTTGATGGCATCGCAAACAGTCAGGCCCTATGGATGGACCCGCAGGAAGGCGGGTGAATATTGCTCAGCAGTGGAAATACTCAGCAGTCCAAGCTCGTAGGACCGGACGGATGGCCAGACAATGAACAGAGGCTGGTTGATTTTCAACGGCTTGCTATTCAACCACCATTTCGATCCCGTATGTCCGTCCGATCCGATTCGCAGCAAGCTCAAAAGGCTCCCCCAGCCCCCTGCCTATGCCAGACAATTACAACAAGCACGGAAAAGGAGACGTTCATCGACTTCATCGTATGATGAAGAAAATCATGATGCCGGTCATTGTGGTGCGGCTGTACAATGAAAACTAACCTATCGATGCTGCCGCCTGGCCGATAGCCAAGAACCCTGTATCGCCGCTACGAAGCAATTTAAAATTTCGTTTGAACAGATGTGGAGTTCAATGACATGCATGCAGAAAGTGTCGTTGCCATCGTGTTGGCTGGTGGCAAAGGGAAACGAATGGAAAGTGATCTCCCGAAAGTCTTGCATCCATTGTGTGGCAAACCGATGGTATTCTGGCTTTTGGATCAGCTGATTCCGCTCTTTCAGAATCGCATCGTTGTGGTTGTCGGCTATCAAAAAGAGCGTGTACAGCGTGAAATCGAGAAGATTACTCCAGTATGTTTCGCATGGCAGCAGGAGCAACTGGGTACTGCCCATGCTGTACAATGTGCATTGCCGGTTTTATTCGAGCGATTTCCTTCGACGGAACATGTTCTGATTCTTTGCGGAGATATCCCGTTGTTGAAAGGCGAAACCATCCAGAAGATGCTCCGAAACCATGCTCGTCGGCAGGCTGATATATCGCTCTTGGTTACAGAGCTTGCGAATCCTTATGGGTATGGGAGGGTGTTACTCGACGCAGACGGCCATGTGGATCGCATCGTTGAAGAGGCTGACTGTTCGAATGAAGAAAGAAATGTCCGGAGAATCAACACCGGCATTTATGTCGTTCGAACAAAGCACTTGAAGCAAATGCTCTTGGGCATACGTGCGGATAATGCCCAGAGGGAATATTATTTGACGGATATTATCAAAATCGGCAAGGCGATGGGCCTCTCCATCCAAATGGATGAATGCCAAAATCCTCAGGAGATTCAAGGCATCAACTCAAGAAGCGAATTGATGCGTCTGGAGGCGGAATTGAAAGGATACTGCCACAAATCCCTTGACATGGTTTACTAGCAACGATAAAAAATAGCCCAAAGGAGTGTGAGACTTTGGCAAACGAAAGATTGACTGAACAATTTGCGGCGATTGAAAGAAAGATTGAGCGGCTTTCAGAAATCTGCCGGTCGCATGAAGCCGAAAAGCGTCAATATCGAGAAAAGATTGAACAACTCGAAGCTGAGCTTCAGAAACGATTGGATATTGAAAGAGCCTTTGCAGAAGAAAAGAATTTGATTCGGTCCAAGATCGAGAACTTGCTGGCCAGGTTGGAAGATATTGAAGAACCTCAATAGGATTGAGCTTTGAACCTCCCTATGGTTCAACCAGAAGAATCTGTTGTTACAATAGAGCTTTTCGGGCAGACATTTCGATTCCTGCAGGATGGTTCAGACGGTGATTCCAAAGAAATATTGGAAATCCTGCAAAAAGAAGTCCGCAAAATCGAAAATACGCATCGAGGATCTGCAGTCTATAGCAATAAAATGGCCCTGCTGATCATGGCTGCATTGAATGTCTGCCAGGAAGTGTTGGATCTACGAAAAGAAAAGGAACAGATTCTGAAAGATATCGAATCCCATTCCCAACGCGTCATCCAATTATTGGAAACGCATATTCTCGGGAATGAATGATGTCGAGTGTACAATTTGCCTCCCCTGCCGTGTACGAGATTGGAAGAAACTCTTTGACCCAACAGTTGAAAACATCGGATGGTTTCACTGGTTTTGGTGTGCAGGTTCTGCTCGTACAGAAAAGCCTAAAGAAACCACATACCGTCCACCTTCCAAGTATGGTTCAAAGGCCTTACAACAACGGCACAATGGTGGGGGAGGCAAATCCCTCTTCCGGCTGGTTTGCTGCTCTTTTGAATGAACGGCTGAATGAACGGCGCCGATTGCTATGGCAGGAATCCGCCCAACCCCATGTCAGGCCTTACAGAAAAGTGTTTCACGGATGTGAAGTCTTCTGACATCCACGGAGGATAAAGGAGCATCGTTCCTTTACCCGCCCGGAACAACGTGGGAATTGGGAACGGTAGAGCATCAGAAGTTCATTTATTTTGGCATCCCGATCCTTTTTCTCCGGATTCTAAATCGATTCGGAAACCCATCCATCTCCGCTCATTGATATTCTTTCCAATCGTTGTATCTCCTCCCTTTGCCAATCAGATCGCACTCCTGAAGATCAGAACCGTCAACGAAGCCGGTTTGCGTGTGGATTCGGATCGAACGTTCCTTCGGTAGGTGGTATGGACTCGCTCAGAGTCGTAAAACGGAACGATTCATCCTTTTCGAGAGGTACCACCTGTATTCACAGGAGGAAGAACGTTCAACGATGCTTCGGCTTTCGTCTATGACGGAACTCGATGGATCGCTTGTTCATGCCTTGGATGATGTATCTCTCATTGTTCAGATCGGATAACAGATCCAATGGTTGATGTGGGAAAGATCGAGATATCCGATCCTTTTCCCAATGCAAATGTTATCTCAGCAACATGCTGTGGCCATAAGGAGGAATAGATGCCTGTTGAAACGTTACTATGGGTTCTTCTGGGAGTTGGAATCGGTTTTGGTCTTGGTACCTGGTTAAAGCTTCAAGGTGCCGCCAAGAAGATTCAGTCTGCGCAGGAAGAAGCGAATCGACTGCTGGAAGATGCCCGGCATCGTTCGGAAAATATGCTCAAAGAAGCTCAGGTCGAAGCAAAAGATATTCTGTTCAAACTGAAGAACGATTTCGAGACCGAAACCAAGGAAACGAAGAATGAACTGAAGAAGCGCGAAAAGTGGTTGAATCAAAAAGAAGAAAATATCGATCGAAAAATCGAATCCGTTGAAAAGAAAGAACTTGAACTCGAGCGATTGGAAAAAAACCTTCTGGAGAAGGAAAAATCGATCGAAGAGATGAAACATCAGTATGAAGCGCTGCTTGTGAAGGAACGAGCGGAGCTCGAGAACATATCGGGGCTTACATCTGAACAGGCCAAGGAACTTCTGCTGAAGACCATCGAGAACGAAGCCCGGTATGAAGGGGCGAAGCTGATCAAACGAATCGAAAACGAGGCCATGGAAGAGGCCGACAAGCGTGCCAAGAAAATCATATCCACAGCTATTCAGCGATACGCAGGAGAATATGTGGCTGAAAGAACCGTTACCGTGGTGGCGTTACCTGGTGAAGAGATGAAGGGACGGATCATCGGTCGGGAAGGCCGGAACATCCGAGCCTTGGAAGCTGCAACGGGAATTGATCTCATCATTGACGACACGCCGGAAGCCGTGATTTTGTCCGGATTCAATCCGGTGCGTCGAGAGGTAGCACGCCTGTCCTTGATGCGGCTGATTGCCGATGGAAGAATTCATCCGGCAAGGATCGAGGATATTGTCAAGAAAGTCAGCCTCGAAGTGGATCAAACCATCAAGGAGGCTGGAGAGCAGGCCGCCTTCGATCTAGGTGTTCATGGAATGCATCCGGAATTGATCAAGCATATCGGAAGTCTGAAATTCCGAACCAGTTACTCTCAAAACGTGTTGCAACATTCGATCGAAGTCGGATTCCTATGTGGCATTATGGCATCGGAGCTTGGGTTGAATTCCAAGCTTGCACGCCGCATGGGACTCCTGCATGATATAGGAAAGGCCATCGATCATGAAGTCGATGGTCCGCACGCGCTTATCGGATCCAAGTTGGCGAAGAAATATGGTGAAACATCCAAAGTCGTTCATGCAATCGCAGCCCATCATGAAGATGTTCCCCCCAGTACGGTGTATGCATTGCTGGTTCAGGCTGCGGACAGCCTTTCTGGTGCAAGGCCCGGTGCCCGAAAGGAACTTCTCGAGAATTATGTGAAGCGTCTTGAAGACCTGGAGCAAATTGCAAAATCCTTTTCCGGTGTGGATACGGCTTACGCCATTCAGGCTGGAAGGGAGTTGCGGGTCATCGTTGAAAGCCAGAAGGTGTCTGATGAAGAAGCGGTATTGATGAGTCGGGATATTGCCAAAAAAATTGAAGAAACCATGAGTTTCCCAGGGCAGATCAAGGTGACCGTGATTCGGGAGACGCGTGCTGTAGAAATAGCGAATAAATGAGGATTCCCATGAAAACCGTATTGGATGTATTGAAACGAAGAGGGTTTGTCGAGCAGACCACCCATGAACAAGAGCTCGAGGCATACCTCGGACAAGAGAGGGTTTCCGCTTATATCGGTTTTGATCCGACCGCTTCGAGTCTTCATGTCGGGCATCTGCTGCCCATCATGGCCTTGATGCATCTGCAGCAGGTAGGACATCGGCCAATCGCCCTGGTAGGTGGGGGGACGGGGATGGTAGGGGATCCTAGTGGGAAAACCGAGACGCGTCAGATGCTGACGGAAGAAATCATTGAAGCCAATGTCGAGGCGATTCGGAACCAGTTGAAACGATATCTGGATTTTGATGATGGAAAAGCCCTGCTCCTGAACAACGCCTTGTGGCTTCGTGAATTGAAATATATCGACTTCCTGAGGACCATTGGACGACATTTTTCGGTCAATAAAATGGTGAAATCGGAAAGTTATCGACAGCGACTCGAGTCCGAACAGAATCTGGCCTTTATCGAATTCAACTATATGCTGCTCCAGTCCTATGATTTTCTGGAACTCTACGATCGCTATGGATGCAAGCTTCAGATGGGAGGATCCGATCAGTGGGGGAATATCGTAGCTGGAATCGAATTGATCCGGAAAATGCGGCAGGACCAGACATTCGGGCTGACTTTTCCATTGATCACTACGGCTTCGGGAGCCAAGATGGGAAAGACAGCCAAGGGTGCCGTTTGGCTGGATTCCGAGAAAACGACGCCTTATGACTATTTTCAGTTTTGGGTCAATACGGATGACAAGGATGTGGTTCGATTTCTGAAATTGTTTACCTTGTTGCCTTTGGAAGAAATCGAAGAAATCGAGCATCTTCAGGATGAAGCATTGAACAGCCTGAAAATCGTTCTGGCCTTCGAGGCTACGAGAATCACGCACGGTATGGAGCAAGCCCTGTCTGCCTATCAGGCTGCGATTCGATTGTTTGGGCTTCGGGATCTTCCGGAAGATATGCTGAGGTCGAGCAGGATTCCTCGAAAGATGGAAACGATCGAAGATGCGGCTGTGCCGACCAGCATCAAAACCTTGTCTCAGCTGGAAACCGGCATACCGCTGTTCAAGCTGATGCATGAAGTTGGGCTGGCCGGATCTGGTGCTGCCGCCAGACGTTTGATCGAGCAAGGGGGTGCTTACGTCAATGGGGAAAGGGTCCAGAAAGTCGATTATATCGTCGGGAAATTCGACGTGCAGAATGGTGAAATGCACTTATCGGCCGGGAAAAAACGGATCCATCGGATAGTGGTGGCAGGCTCCTAGATCGCATCATTTTTGATGAGCCCGCAAAAAGTCAGGAAGTTTCTGTCGAGTCGCGGGATGACTGGGGAACCTTTTTCGATGCTGCGAAAAAACTCAGCCGCCCGATCTCGTAGGATCGGGCGGATAGCCAAACTTGGAATACAGAATTGCTGAGTTGCAACATGATGTTTTTAAACAAATATTGATGAAGCATCTCCGCCCGATCCAACGATATCCGGCGGCTTCAAACACGTTTTCGCAGCAGTCTCAAAAGGCTTCCCCAGCCACCCCGCTGATGCCCGACATTTACGAAAAGCACGGGAAAATCGACTTTTTGCGACTCCATCATTTTTGCTTGACATGGATTTACGAAAGGAATATAAAAGAAGGGTTTGACTAACGGATTTCGAAGATGTCGAGAAGCGAATGGGTTCGGTCAAAAAAAGTTCTTGACACTCATTGGAAATCTGGTAGTATAGAGCCATCAATGAAAATTGTTGGCTGCGAATTGATCTTTGAAAATCGGATAGTGACAGCTTGTGAGGGGATCGACGTTATAGGTTCTCTGGACCGAGGAGATATTTTTGGTTCAGGGGGCAGGAAGGAAATTTTGGAGAGTTTGATCCTGGCTCAGAATGAACGCTGGCGGCGTGCTTAACACATGCAAGTCGTACGAGAAATCTTCTGCTTGCAGGGGAGAGTAAAGTGGCGTACGGGTGAGTAATGCGTGGGTAATCTACCCTCGAGACTGGGATAACATATCGAAAGATGTGCTAATACCGGATGAAGTCGACCGGGCTGCGGCCTGGTGGATGAAAGGTAGCCTCTACATGTAAGCTACTGTTTGGGGATGAGCCTGCGTACCATTAGCTAGTTGGTAGGGTAACGGCCTACCAAGGCTACGATGGTTAGCTGGTCTGAGAGGATGATCAGCCACACTGGAACTGGAACACGGTCCAGACTCCTACGGGAGGCAGCAGTGAGGAATTTTGCGCAATGGGGGGAACCCTGACGCAGCAACGCCGCGTGAGTGAAGAAGGCTTTCGGGTCGTAAAGCTCTGTCGAATCGGGAAGAAAGTGGGCCAATTGAACAGGTTGGTTCATTGACGGTACCGGGGGAGGAAGCACCGGCTAACTCCGTGCCAGCAGCCGCGGTAATACGGGGGGTGCGAGCGTTATTCGGAATTATTGGGCGTAAAGGGCGCGCAGGCGGTTGAATAAGTCAGGTGTGAAAGTTCTTGGCTTAACCAAGGAAGTGCATTTGATACTATTTGACTTGAGTATGGGAGAGGGAAGTGGAATTCCTGGTGTAGAGGTGAAATTCGTAGATATCAGGAGGAACACCGGTGGCGAAAGCGACTTCCTGGACCAATACTGACGCTGAGGCGCGAAGGCGTGGGGAGCAAACAGGATTAGATACCCTGGTAGTCCACGCAGTAAACGGTGATCACTAGGTGTAGCGGGTATTGACCCCTGCTGTGCCGCAGTTAACACATTAAGTGATCCGCCTGGGAAGTACGATCGCAAGGTTAAAACTCAAAGGAATTGACGGGGGCCCGCACAAGCGGTGGAGCATGTGGTTTAATTCGACGCAACGCGAAGAACCTTACCTGGGTTTGACATCTCGGGGATCCTTATGAAAGTAGGGAGTGCCTCGCGAGAGGAGCCCGAAGACAGGTGCTGCATGGCTGTCGTCAGCTCGTGTCGTGAGATGTTGGGTTAAGTCCCGCAACGAGCGCAACCCTTATCTTCAGTTACCATCATTGAGTTGGGGACTCTGGAGATACTGCCCCGGTTAACGGGGAGGAAGGTGGGGATGACGTCAAGTCCTCATGGCCTTTATATCCAGGGCTACACACGTGCTACAATGGTCCGTACAGAGGGTAGCGAGCCTGCGAGGGTAAGCCAATCCCGGAAAGCGGATCTCAGTTCGGATTGGAGTCTGCAACTCGACTCCATGAAGTTGGAATCGCTAGTAATCGTGGATCAGCATGCCACGGTGAATACGTTCCCGGGCCTTGTACACACCGCCCGTCACACCATGAGAGTTGGTTGTACCAGAAGTCGTCGGACCAACCTGCGAAGGGGGTAGGCGCCTAAGGTATGGCTGATGATTGGGGTGAAGTCGTAACAAGGTAGCCGTTGGGGAACCAGCGGCTGGATCACCTCCTTTCTAAGGAATGATCAACCTTCCACTGTCACTGTCCGGTTTTGAGAGATCAATTCTCTCAGTTTCGTTCTTTTACAATCGAGGGAGTATCAAGAAATAGTAAAGAGGGTAAGTTAGCGTATGCTTGAATAGTATGGAGTGGTTTGTGGCCAAGCTAATAAGGGCAAGCGGTGGATGCCTTGGCGCTAAGAGG
>JBFMBE010000012.1:37298-40590 GCA_040755275.1 Thermodesulfobacteriota bacterium
GTTCTTTTACAATCGAGGGAGTATCAAGAAATAGTAAAGAGGGTAAGTTAGCGTATGCTTGAATAGTATGGAGTGGTTTGTGGCCAAGCTAATAAGGGCAAGCGGTGGATGCCTTGGCGCTAAGAGGCGAAGAAAGACGTGGTGGGCTGCGAAAAGCATCGGGGAGTTGCCTAGCGAGCGTTGATCCGGTGATATCTGAATGGGGGAACCTGTGTGGGGTCATACCTACACATCCATACATGAATCGATAGTGTATGGAGGCCAACGAGGGGAACTGAAACATCTTAGTACCCTTAGGAAGAGAAAACAAGAGTGATTCTCTGAGTAGCGGTGAGCGAAAGGAGAGGAGCCTAAACCTACCGTATGTGATAGGCCGTAACCGTTGTACGGTGGGGGTAGTGGGTGCATACTGGGCTTTAGTTACGGATAAGCCGGTGAGTTACAAAGTTGATCGATAGGCGAACGATCTGGAAGGATTGGCCATAGGGGGTGAGAGTCCCGTAGCCGAAATCGATCGATCTCACTGGGTATGTAACCCGAGTACTGCGGAGCACGTGGAATTCCGTGGGAATCAGGGAGGACCATCTTCCAAGGCTAAATACTACTTAGCGACCGATAGTGGACGAGTACCGTGAGGGAAAGGTGAAAAGTACTCCGGAGAGGAGAGTGAAATAGTACCTGAAACCGTTTGCCTACGAGCAGTGGGAGGGTCATGTATGATTTCGGTCATACGGCCTGACTGCGTGCCTTTTGCATAATGAGTCAGCGAGTTATTCTACGTAGCGAGGTTAAGCCGCTAGAGGTGTAGCCGTAGCGAAAGCGAGTCTGAACAGGGCGAATGAGTTACGTGGAGTAGACCCGAAACCAGGTGATCTATCCATGGACAGAGTGAAGCGCAAGTAAAATTGCGTGGAGGCTCGAACCGGTGTATGTTGAAAAATGCTCGGATGAGCTGTGGATAGGGGTGAAAGGCCAAACAAACTTGGAAATAGCTGGTTCTCCCCGAAATATATTTAGGTATAGCCTTGCAGATAATCGATGGGGGTAGAGCACTGGATGGGCTAGGGGTCCTACCAGATTACCAACCCCAACCAAACTCCGAATACCATCGAGGGTAACTGCAGGAGTCAGACTACGGGAGCTAAGTTTCGTGGTCGAGAGGGAAACAGCCCGGACCGCCGGCTAAGGTCCCCAAGTACGTGCTAAGTGGGAAAGGATGTGGGAATGCCCAGACAACCAGGAGGTTGGCTTAGAAGCAGCCATCCTTTAAAGAAAGCGTAATAGCTCACTGGTCGAGTGAACCTGCGCCGAAAATGTAACGGGGCTCAAGCACGTCACCGAAGCTGCGGGATATTCTTTCGGGAATATCGGTAGGGGAGTATTGTGTACGGGTTGAAGTACGACCGGAAGGACGTGTGGACTGTACACAAGAGCGTATGCTGACATGAGTAACGATAAAGCGGGTGAAAAACCCGCTCGCCGAAAACCTAAGGTTTCCTGGGTAAAGCTCATCTTCCCAGGGTTAGTCGATCCCTAAGCCGAGGCCGCAAGGCGTAGGTGATGGAAAACAGGTTAATATTCCTGTACCACCGGGATATCGTTTGAGAGAAGGGGGGACGCAGGAGGGTAGGTCAGCCGTCTGGTGGAATAGGCGGTTCAAGCTGGTAGGCAGAAAGCGCAGGCAAACCCGTGCTTTTATGACAAATGCCGAGCGGTGATGAGGATTCGGGTAACCGAAGCAAACTGACTGATCCCATGCTGACGAGAAAAGCCTCTATCGAGATATTTTGGTGATCGTACCGCAAACCGACACAGGTAGGTGAGGAGAGAATCCTAAGGCGCTTGAGAGAACCCTGGTTAAGGAACTCGGCAAAATGACACCGTAACTTCGGGATAAGGTGTGCCTTTGATCGTGGAGATTGAAGCGATCCGAGCGATTGGAGGCCGCAGAGAAATGGCGGTAGCGACTGTTTACTAAAAACATAGGACTCTGCAAAGTCGAAAGACGAGGTATAGGGTCTGACGCCTGCCCGGTGCTGGAAGGTTAAGGGGATTTGTCAGGGCAACCGAAGCATTGAACCGAAGCCCCAGTAAACGGCGGCCGTAACTATAACGGTCCTAAGGTAGCGAAATTCCTTGTCGGGTAAGTTCCGACCTGCACGAATGGCGTAACGACTTCCGCACTGTCTCAACCAGGGACTCAGTGAAATTGAATTCTCGGTGAAGATGCCGAGTACCCGCGAAAAGACGGAAAGACCCCGGCACCTTTACTACAGCTTGACATTGGATTTTGGGGTAGCATGTGTAGGATAGGTGGGAGGCTGGGAAGTTGTGCCGCCAGGTGCGATGGAGCCGACCTTGAAATACCACCCTTGCTGCTTTAGAGTTCTAACTTACGGCCATGAACTGGTCGAAGGACAGTGTCTGGTGGGTAGTTTGACTGGGGCGGTCGCCTCCCAAAGAGTAACGGAGGCGCGCGAAGGTTCCCTCAGGCTGATTGGAAACCAGCCGATGAGTGTAAAGGCATAAGGGAGCTTGACTGCGAGAGAGACATTTCGAGCAGGTACGAAAGTAGGTCTTAGTGATCCGGCGGTTCTGAATGGAAGGGCCGTCGCTCAACGGATAAAAGGTACGCCGGGGATAACAGGCTAATCGCCCCCAAGAGTTCACATCGACGGGGCGGTTTGGCACCTCGATGTCGGCTCATCACATCCTGGGGCTGGAGCAGGTCCCAAGGGTTCGGCTGTTCGCCGATTAAAGTGGTACGTGAGCTGGGTTTAAAACGTCGTGAGACAGTTTGGTCCCTATCTTTCGTGGGCGCAGGATATTTGAGAGGCTCTGTTCTTAGTACGAGAGGACCGGAATGGACGAACCAATGGTGTTCCAGTTGTCGTGCCAACGGCATAGCTGGGTAGCCAAGTTCGGAACGGATAACCGCTGAAAGCATCTAAGCGGGAAGCCGACCTCAAGATGAGATATCCCTTCAGGGAGACCTGACAGAAGACACCTTGAAGACGACGAGGTAGATAGGCCGGGTGTGTACGTGTGGCGACACACTGAGCTTACCGGTACTAATCAGTCGTGAGGCTTGGCCACAAAACAGTTCATACTATACTTACCCTTTTTTCGGTGGTGATAGCGAAGAGGCCACACCCGTACCCATCCCGAACACGGAAGTTAAGCTCTTCAGCGCCGATGGTACTGCACGGGAAACTGTGTGGGAGAGTAGGACGCCGCCGAAAAACTTTATAGAGGCCCGACACGCCCATAGACGTGTCGGGCCTTTTTTGTT